>NZ_BSNL01000001.1:967659-1290212 GCF_030159975.1 Sulfitobacter pacificus | reverse complement strand
CGGCGACATCCGTAACAACAACAACCAGCACCAACCACATTTCCCAGCCGAAACCATAGAAATCACGCAGATGCATCAAGGACAGCCCCGCCAAGAGGATCATCCCCGCAAAGGCCGCGTAGATCCGGCGGTTCACGCGAAACTGACTGACTCCAAAAGCGACCAGAATAACAAAGAGCAGCAAAGCCAACCAAACAGGCAGATAGGGCGCGATGAATACAGTAACCCCGGTCAGCACCCCCAATTGCAGCTGTAGATGCAAAACCCCCGGGCGCAGCATCCCGACCAGTTCCCAAACCATCAATCCACAGATCATCCCGACAAGGAGGTGAAACAGATGCCCGCCAAATGCGATCCCGATCAATCCAATCACAATCATGGCGATCCCTGCCCCGACACGGGCTTTCAGATCAGTCCAGTTTTTCACAGAATTAGCCATTGTCACCGCTCATGTCTTGACCGCACCGAACCGGCGGTCGCGTCCGCCATAGGAGGCACATAATGCACCAAATTCTTCCCGACTGAAATCAGGCCAGAGCGTGTCGATAAATTCATATTCCGCATAGGCCGATTGCCACAGCAAAAAGTTGGAAATCCGCGCTTCGCCACTGGTGCGGATCACAAGGTCTGGATCAGGTAAAACGTAAGTATCCAAATACCTTGGCAGCGTTTCTTCATCCACACTGTCAGGATCAAGCCGCCCTGCTGCAACGTCTTGGGCAAGACGCTGAGTGGCGCGGGCCACCTCGTCGCGGCCACCATAGTTGATTGCAATGGTCAGGTTGACCTTGTCATTATGGGCGGTGGCTTCTTCCAGATCATTCATCAGCTGGATCAGCTTGTTATCCAGCCGCAACCGGTCACCGATAAACCGCACCCGCACTCCCTGTTCGCTCAGATGGCGGGTTTCCTTACTGATGTACCGGCGAAACAGGCTCATCAACCCGGCAACTTCCACCTGCGTGCGTTTCCAGTTCTCGGTGGAGAATGCAAAGATTGTCAGATACTTAACCCCGAAATCGGGACAGGCCTGCACAATCTCGCGCACCCTGCGGGCACCGGCGTGGTGTCCAAACAGGCGCGGCCTGCCGCGCTGTGTTGCCCAACGCCCATTGCCATCCATGATAATCGCCACATGGCGCGGACAGCCTTCGACCTTCTCGTCTGATGCATCAGAAGTATCGGTCATAGTTGTGCTCGGCTCCGTTAAAAAGGCGGTTTCACACGCCTTTTCGGGGCTGTGCTATCAGTCTTATGCAAAACCTCCCTGGGAAGGTTCCCGTGATATCAGGCTTAAACCTGCATGATCTCGGCTTGTTTGATTTCAAGCTGTTCATCAACCATCTTGGTGAACTTGTCGGTCAGGTCCTGCATTTCGGTTTCCCAGATTTTCTGGTCGTCCTCGGACATGCCATCGGCCTTGGCCTTTTTGATCTGGTCCATACCATCGCGCCGGATATTGCGCATCGAAACGCGGGCATTCTCGGCGTAAGATCCGGCAACCTTGGTCAATTGCGTGCGCCGCTCTTCGTTCAATTCGGGAATTGGCAACATGATGATGGTGCCGTTCAGCTGCGGGTTGATCCCCAGACCACTTTCGCGGATTGCCTTTTCGACCTTACCAACAAGACCCTTGTCCCAGACATTGATCGTAACCATGCGTGGTTCCGGCACGTTGACGGTTCCTACCTGATTGATCGGCGTCATGGAGCCATAGGCATCCACCATCACCGGCTCCAGCATAGAGGCAGAGGCGCGGCCCGTGCGCAAAGATGCAAATTCAGTCCTCAGCGACGCGATGGCCCCTTTCATCCGGCGCTCAAGGTCGTCTGTGTCCAGCATAAAATCGTCTGACATATGGTCGGTCCCCGTGGTCTTGATGCGTTTATCGACGCGGTATTTAGGCTTGGTTAACGGTATAGAAAATCGGCATCAGAAACACCAGATGCCTTAAGAGGTGCCGCAGCTAGCCCTGCACCCGCGTATAGGTGCCCTCACCGGCCAGAATACCGCGGAAACCACCTGGCTCATCCAGCGAGAACACAATGATCGGCAGGTTGTTGTCCCGCGCCAGTGCAATGGCTGAGGCATCCATGACACCCAGACGTTTTTGCAGCACATCGTCATAGCTGACCGTATCATAACGTTTGGCATCGGCGAATTTCGCCGGATCCTTGTCATATACCCCATCCACCTTGGTGCCTTTGAAAATCGCGCTACAGGACATCTCATTGGCGCGCAGGGTCGCGGCGGTATCTGTGGTGAAATAGGGGTTGCCGGTGCCGGCAGCAAAGATGCAGACCCGCTTTTTCTCAAGATGGCGCACGGCGCGACGGCGGATATAGGGTTCGGCGACTTCATTCATGGTAATCGCGGAAATCACACGGGTGTGGATGCCCAGCCCCTCAAGAGCGGATTGCATCGCCAGGGCGTTCATCACCGTGGCCAGCATGCCCATGTAATCCGCTGTGGTCCGCTCCATCCCCTGTGCGCTTCCCTGCAGGCCGCGAAAGATGTTACCGCCACCGATCACCATGCAGATTTCAACACCCAGTTGATGCACACTTTGCACTTCGCGCGCGATCCGCTCTACCGTCGGGGGATGCAGGCCGAAACCCTGATCTCCCATCAGCGCCTCCCCTGAGATTTTCAGCATCACACGGTCAAAACTCGCTTCAGAGGGGGCTGCGGTCATTGGGGGAACCTTTCGGGAGAGGTGTTTCAATTTTGCGCAAACTGTCCCAAATAGAGGACAGTTTCAATGCGCACTGACAGGGGTTGGCCAAGAAATGCACCTATCCGCCGTTCTTTCTGCCGCGACCCGCGAGATTTCTCCGGAAAAACACGTTTTGATCGCAGGGCCGACTGCCAGCGGCAAATCCGCACTGGCCTTGGAGATCGCCGAGAAACAGGGCGGAATCGTCGTGAACGCCGATGCGTCGCAGGTATATGACTGCTGGCGGGTAATCACCGCGCGGCCCAGCGCGGATGAGGAATCACAGGCCCCTCACGCGCTATACGGTCATATCGCGGCGCAGGATGCCTATTCGACAGGGCATTGGTTGCGCGAGGTTACGGCACTTTTGGCACAGGGTGAACGTTTGATCATCACCGGGGGCACCGGGCTGTATTTTACCGCACTGACCAAAGGGCTGGCCGAGATCCCGCAAACCCCGGCCGAGATACGGGCCCGCGGGGATGATCTGCCCCTTGCCGACCTGCTTGCTGGCCTTGATGCGCAAACCCTGACGCGGATTGATACCCAGAACCGCGCAAGAGCGCAGCGGGCTTGGGAGGTCGTGACGGCAACGGGCAAGGGGCTTGCGGCATGGCAGGACAACACCGGCCCTGCCGCCTTGCCGTTGGAGGCCTGTCATCCCTTTGTTTTTGATGTCGATAAGGAATGGTTGAATGCCCGGATCGCCAAACGTTTCGATCTGATGCTGGAAGACGGGGCACTGGCAGAGGCAGAGGCTGTGCGTCCGACCTATAACCCGTCCCTGCCCGCTCATCGCGCCATCGGTGTGCCCGAATTGATGGCATATCTGGAGGGGCAGATCACCTTGGACCAAGCACGCGAACAGGCGGTCATTGCCACACGCCGCTTTGCCAAACGACAACGCACTTGGATGCGCAATAAGATGTCTGACTGGCGCAAGCTGTCACCAGAATAACTTACAGTTAAGCGATCTTTTCCCACAAAAATACTGGATTTACCTGCTTCTGAATTGTGTTTATGCAATACCCCATGCAGTTTTCGCCAAGCGCCATCCAGTTTCAGACTTTGGCCCTGTTCAATCAGGGGGGCGCGTGGCGGCGGCAGTTGGCACATGATCAGGATTACCATGTCTTGGTCTGGATCACCCGAGGACAGGGGCGGGTTCTGCTGGACGGCATAAGACGCGGCATCGGGGCGCACAATGCGTTATTTGTACCTGCGGGTTCCCTCTTTGCCATGGATATGGGCCGCCAAAGCATAGGCCATGTTGTACTGGTCCCCGCCGCAACCGATTTGCGCCTGCCTGAAATCCCCCGCCATCTGCGCATCCGCGAGGTGCAGGCCCAGTCAGAGCTGACCAGCCTGATCGAAGCAGGCCTGCGCGAAGATCAGGGAACACGTCCCCTGCGCGAGGATGCGCTGGAAGGTCATGCCACCTTGATGTCGGTCTGGCTGCGCCGCCAGATGCTGGACCTTGCCCATGCGCCAGAACGCCCAAACGCGGCGCAACGGCTGAGCGCGCGATTTTGTGCATTGGTCTCACAACGCTATCGCTCAGGTGCGCCAATGGCTGACTACGCAAAGGCACTTGAGGTAACCCCAACCCATCTGACCCGCGCCGTTAAATCTGCCACAGGTAAAACTGCAGCCGGATTGTTAAGCGAACGCGTCTTGCATGACGCCCGCCTGTTGTTGGCGGAAACCTCCCACCCCGCCAAGCAGATCGCTGCATTTCTTGGCTTTGGTTCAGCCGCCTATTTCACCCGCTTCATGCAACAGCATACCGGCCAGTCACCAAGCAGCCTACGCAGCAAGGCAGAGCGGGTCCCGTAAAACCATTCCTTGGCATATGTCGTTTTTGACAAATGAAAATGTCGCAAAATTCCCAAAATCCGGCGGTCGCAGACATTGACCTTGGCCGTCAACCTGTGCCTGATAGACCTGTAGGGGATAGAAGATGCAGCTGAAACACCGGCAAAAAAGCGGGAATGTGGCAGTATTCGGGAAATGGGGACCTCCGACACCAGCATCGATCCTGACAAGGGAGCTTTCGGGCTTTCTAAATCAATAGCCAGCCATAAGGCAGCATAATACGGACGGGGATAACCCTGTCTGGCCACCAACAGGGGCACTACATGGGAATTTTCATCTTGCGCCGGCTGGGCGTGATGTTGCTGACGGCACTCTGCCTGACCTTCATCGTGTTCTGGCTGACCAATCTTTATCCGAATCTTGAAAAGCTCGCGAAGACCCAAGGCAACTTTCGCATGTCGGACGAGGCTGTAACCTCGTATTTGGGCGATCGGGGGTACTTACAGCCCCTGCCCGTCAAATTTGGTCAATGGCTGGGTGTAATGCCCGGTTGGGTGACCGAAAAAGACGACGGCACAACATTTGGCCGCTGTTTTGACGCGGATACCCCCGAAGCGGACCGCCGCACCCGTTGCGGTGTGATCCAGGGGGACTGGGGGTATTCAACGGTCTTTAAGGAAGAGGTTGGCGCGACGGTAGCTACACGATTGGCCCTCACCGGCAAGCTGATGCTGTGCGTGTTGCTGTTGATGGTGCCCTCTGCGCTGATCGTCGGGGTGCTGGCGGGCATGCGCGAAGGATCAAAGCTGGACCGGTCGCTCTCGACCTTCTCCATCGCGACAACGGCCACACCTGAATATGTGTCCGGGGTGATTTTTATCGCGCTGCTGGCCTCGTCGAAGTTTGGCCTTTCACCGATCTTGGCCGATCTGGGCTGGATAGACGGCAAAACCCTGTTTCTGGGATCTGCCACTTCGGCAATGAAAGACGCCAACTTTTGGAACTTCTTCTTACCGGTGCTGACCATTTCACTTTATGGCATGGGGTATATCGCGCGCATGACAAGGGCCTCTATGGCGGAGGTGATGACCGCGCAATATATCCGCACCGCGCGGCTGAAAGGGGTGAAGTTTTCGGATATCGTCCTGAAACACGCACTGCGCAACGCGCTGATCGCGCCGTTTACTGTGATCATGTTGCAAATCCCATGGCTGCTGAACGGCGTGGTGATTGTTGAAACCCTGTTTAACTACAAGGGGTTTGGCTGGCTGTTGGTTCAGGCGGCGGGCAATAATGACATTGAGTTGCTATTGGCGGTGTCGGTTGTCTCTGTTGCCGTTGTTCTGGTGACACAGCTGATTTCCGATATCGGTTACGTTTACCTTAATCCCCGCATTCGCATTTCTTAAGGGAGGGCACGCACATGGAACCTTTGACATGGACGGGCTCACTTTCGGGGCTCAACTATATTTTCTACTTCGTGGTCGGGTTGTTGTTCCTGTCCATCGTTGTTTCGACACTTGCCTCACTGGTGCCGTCATCCGGCAGCCGCGCGGTCAGTGCGGATGGCACTCTGGCCGCAGATAAGGGGGCGTCGGGTTTTTTGAACATGATCACCGGCTATCTGTTCCTTGGCACAATTGCGCTGGTGCTCGTCTATCTGATTGCCGGTGTGATCATGGGGCCGGGTGCGGGAATTTTCGGCGCGATGTCACGGCAGTTCCTGCCGGTCTGGATTGCGCTGATCGCAACCTTTGCGGTCTCCATCTTCTACAAGCGGAAACTGGGGCTTTACGGCAAGCTGTTTGACAGCACCGTGGGGATGATCGGTTTCGGCATTGTGATGTTCTGGGTATTCACCGGGGTCATGGGGGGCGTGTTTGACATGCTGGTGACCCATGACAGCCTGAGCCAG
This sequence comes from Sulfitobacter pacificus, assembly GCF_030159975.1. Classification (NCBI taxonomy): domain Bacteria; kingdom Pseudomonadati; phylum Pseudomonadota; class Alphaproteobacteria; order Rhodobacterales; family Roseobacteraceae; genus Sulfitobacter; species Sulfitobacter pacificus. The sequence goes on along the minus strand of NZ_BSNL01000001.1, from coordinate 1,283,766 downwards.
GTTTCCGGTATGAAAAACAAACTGCCGGGCACACCGCTGCGCGGGGCTGAGGAAGGCGACTACCAGTGGTTTTTGCTGGGTGGCGACAATCTGGCACGCGATGTGTTCAGCCGGTTGATCAAAGGGTCCTGGGTGGTGGTGCAGATTGCGCCAATGGCGACAATTTTTGCCTTTATGGTCGGGATCACACTGGGGCTGCCTGCAGGGTATTACGGCGGTAAACTGGACACGTTACTGTCCTTTCTGGCCAACCTGATCCTCGCCTTCCCTGTGATCTTGCTGTTCTACCTGCTGGTGACACCTGAGATCGTATTGACCGGCATTCCCAATTATATGGCGATCTTCCTCTTTGTCTTTCCGCTGATCTTTGTTGCGATCCTGCTGAATTCACGGTTCTACACCCAACCCTCCCTGCGCACGCCGTTGCTGATTGGTGTGCTGGGGGTATTGGGCTGGCTCTACCTGTCGTTGATCTCGACCGATGGCTATGCGGTGCCGGATAAGATCTGGGGTCTGCCAAGTTTTCTGGATGGCTTTGATATCGACGACGGGGTTTTGGTGGTTTTTGTCGCGGTGGTTTTTGTGAATTCGCCCACGGTGTTTCGCATCGTGCGTGGCCTCGCGCTGGACATCAAGACACGCGACTATGTGGCGGCGGCACAGACCCGCGGCGAAGGGCCATGGTATATCATGCTGTGGGAGATTTTGCCCAATGCCCGTGGCCCGCTGATTGTCGATTTCTGCCTGCGCATCGGCTATACCACGATCCTTTTGGGAACCTTGGGGTTCTTCGGGTTGGGGCTGGAAAGCGAAAGCCCTGATTGGGGATCAACGATCAACGCGGGACGGCGCTTGCTGGCGTTATATCCACATGCGGCGATTGCACCGGCGCTGTCACTGTTGAGTCTGGTTCTGGGATTGAACCTGCTGGCGGACGGTCTGCGTGAGGAGTCACTGCGCGACTGATGTCGGGGCATGCCGGGGCTCTGCCCCGGACCCCGGAATTTACAGGCAAGATGAAACGCACCCGGTTGCGGCCTTGCCGAAAGGGAGTAGACGATGGTTAAAGAAGCATATGACGGGCCGATCCTTGAGATTGATAAGCTGTCGATTTCATTCTTTACGCGGCTGAGAGAAATCCCGGCGGTGATGGATTTCTCGGCCTCCGTGATGCCGGGCGAGGCGCTGGGGCTGGTTGGCGAATCCGGCTGCGGCAAATCCACGGTTGCCTTGGGCGTGATGCAGGATCTGGGCAAGAACGGGCGCATCGTCGGGGGCTCGATCAAGTTCAAGGGGCGCGACCTTGGCGAAATGTCCGATGACGAGCTGCGCGATATTCGCGGCTCCGAGATTGCGATGATCTATCAGGAGCCGATGGCCTCGCTGAACCCGGCAATGAAGATCGGCAAGCAGTTGATGGAAGTGCCGATGATCCATGCCGGCATGAACGAAAAAGATGCCTATGACCGCGCCTTGCAGGTCGTCACGGATGTGAAACTGCCCGACCCCAAACGCATTCTGAATGCCTTTCCACATCAGCTTTCCGGCGGGCAGCAGCAGCGCATCGTCATTGCCATGGCTTTGATGTCGGAACCGTCACTGTTGATTCTGGATGAGCCGACAACCGCGCTGGATGTTACGGTTGAGGCGGCTGTGGTGGAACTGGTCAAGGATCTGGGCAAGAAATACGGCACGTCGATGCTGTTCATTTCGCACAACCTTGGGCTTGTTCTGGAAACCTGCGACCGGATTTGTGTGATGTATTCCGGTGAAGCGGTGGAGCGTGGATCAATCGAAGATGTGTTCGACGAGATGCAGCATCCATACACGCAGGCGCTGTTCCGCTCGATCCCCCTGCCCGGCGCAGATAAAAACGCGCGCCCCCTGGTGGCGATTCCGGGCAATTTCCCCCTGCCCCACGAACGTCCGCCGGGCTGTAACTTTGGCCCGCGCTGCGATTATTTCGAGGCGGGGCGGTGTGATCAAACGGCAATCCCGATGCAACCGATCCAAGGGAATGACCGGCACCATACGCGCTGTCTGAAGTTTGATGAAATCGACTGGAACGCGCCGCTGGAACTGGCGGATGTGAAAACCAAAGGCGCCGTCGGTGATGTGGTTCTGAAAATCGACAAGCTGAAAAAATATTACGAGGTGGCAGCCAATGCGATGTTTGGCGGCGGTAGCACCAAGGTGGTCAAAGCCAATGAGGAGCTGAGTTTCGAAGCCCGTGAAAGCGAGACCCTGGCGATTGTGGGGGAATCCGGCTGCGGGAAATCCACCTTTGCCAAGGTGCTGATGGGATTGGAAACAGCGACGGACGGGCAGATCCTGCTGGATGGCCACAACATCGGTGATGTGGCGATTGAAGAGCGCAGCACACAGAATGTGGCGGACGTGCAAATGGTGTTCCAGAACCCGTTTGACACTTTGAACCCGTCCATGACCGTAGGTCGCCAGATCGTCCGCGCCCTTGAGATTTTCAAAATCGGCCGGAATGAAAAGGAACGTTGGCAGCGCATGCTGGAACTGCTGGATCTGGTGAAACTGCCCCGTGAATTTGCCACCCGCATGCCGCGCCAGCTGTCCGGTGGGCAGAAACAGCGCGTTGGCATTGCCCGCGCCTTTGCCGGGGATGCACGGATCGTAGTGGCGGATGAACCGGTCTCGGCGCTGGATGTGTCGGTGCAGGCGGCGGTGACCGATCTATTGATGGAAATCCAGCGCGAGCAGAAAACCACATTGCTGTTCATCAGCCATGATCTATCGATCGTGCGTTACCTCAGCGACCGTGTGATGGTGATGTATCTGGGCCATGTGGTTGAACTGGGGTCAACGGATCAAGTGTTTTCTCCTCCCTATCACCCCTATACGGAGGCACTGTTGTCAGCGGTGCCGATTGCCGACACCAGCGTGAAGAAAAAGCATATCGTGCTGGAAGGCGATATTCCTTCGGCGATGAACCCGCCCCCCGGATGCCCCTTCCAGACGCGGTGTCGCTGGAAATCCGAAGTGCCCGGCGGGCTGTGCGAAACCGAAGTACCCCCAATCCGCATGGTCGCAGAGGGGCATCAGTTGAAATGCCACCTGTCAGAACAAAAGCTGGCAGAGATGGAACCGGTGATCGAAGTGGGTGTGGCTGCGGAATAGAAAACGCGGCCCCTTGCGTAAAGGGGCCGCGCCGTGATCTGTGCTGTGAGATCAATTAGTTAGAGATCTTGGCACCGGCATCGTTCACGGTGCCATACTGCTGTGCAACGTTCAGCGCAAAACCGTCGACCATGGCCGTGTAGAAATCATCCATCGAGGGTGAAATGCCTACATAACCTTCGGGAACTGCAGTCAGGTCAGTCACGGCCAGAATATTCACCTTAAAGCTCTGCCCGCCTTCGCCGGTATTTGTGTCAATCGAGACGACACCTTCCAGCTGGTTGAATTCCTTTGAATCGGGAAGCATGGTGTCGCCGTCCAGCGCAACCTTACGCAGATCCACGCGGATGATCGGGTCAGCGGCATTGTCGCTGCTTGGGATCAGCTTGGCGATGGCAACCTGCACATCGGTCGCGATTTCAGGGAAGTACTCTGCTGCGTTGGAGTCCTGTGCGGCGTCATAGGACGTAGACACGCGGATCTCTGATACACCATCCACATCGGCGGCAAGTGCAGCACCCGTGAGGGCCATAACGCTTACGGTTGTAGCGAGGGTCAATTTTTTCATCATAACAAACATCTGTATATTCCTTACTCGTTTGTCCGCCGGTGCATATGTTCTGCGGGGCGGTCTGACGGGATAACAGGGGGGTATGACAAAAGGTTCCAAAGAATCTTTGGACCTGTGTTTACAGTATCGCTTTTAATTCCGGGCGCGCTGGTCAGTTGCCGCCGATAATCCGCACGTAATTGCGGGTTTCCTTATAAGGTGGCACACCACCATGTTTGCGCACAGCACCAGGGCCAGCATTGTAAGCGGCCAGTGCCAGTTTCCAGCTGCCGAAGGTCTTGTACTGCTGTTTGAGATACCGTGCGCCGCCTTCAAGATTCTGTTTGGGATCGGTTGGGTCCACCCGCAGGGTCCGCGCCGTGCCCGGCATCAGCTGCGCCAGACCAATGGCCCCGGCATGGCTGATGGCTGCGGGGTTCCAGTTGCTTTCCTGCTGCACCAGCCGCAGGAACAGATCCACCGGCACACCGTGACGCGAGGCTGCCGCCTTGGCCATATTCAGGAACTTACCTTTATATTTTCCGCGGTATTTCGGCAGTGCTGCGACATCCCATTTGGTTGGTGTCGTCACTGTCGGGGGTTTCAGCCGGACCGAAGCAGAATATTGTTTAGAGGCGCGGTTATCGAGCAGTTTGGATTGCGACTTAAACAGGGATGTGCGGCTTTTGGAAGAAAGCACCTCGGCCTGAACAGACCCGCAGGCCAGCGTGATACAAAGCGATGCAATCATCGCCAAAACACCCGAATTCCGCATTGTAAGACACCCGTGCCCGTTTCCTCGCGCTGCTTATACCAGATATAGGGTCTGCCGCCAGTGTTAGATTGTCCCATCAGCGGGGTGCAACCTGTCCTAATCTGCATAAACCCATGGTCCGGCGCCGGATGGGCGGATATAACACCCCGAACCATACGGCTTGGCGGATTCGCAAAGCTCTACTTACAGACGGACGAGGGAAAAAATGGCTGGCTCAGTAAATAAAGTGATCTTGATCGGCAATCTGGGGCGGGATCCCGAAGTGCGCTCGTTCCAGAATGGCGGCAAAGTGTGCAACCTGCGGATTGCGACATCTGAAACATGGAAAGACCGCAACACCGGCGAACGCCGTGAGAAAACCGAATGGCATTCTGTAGCGATCTTTCAGGAAGGGCTGGTGCGGATCGCAGAGCAATATCTGAAAAAAGGCTCGAAGGTTTACATCGAAGGTCAGTTGCAGACCCGCAAATGGCAGGACCAGTCCGGCGCTGACAGATACTCCACCGAAGTGGTGTTACAGGGCTTTGGCGGTACGTTGACCATGCTGGACGGGCGTGATGGCGGCAGCGGCGGTGGCGGCGGTTATGGTGGTGGCCAAGGTGGCGGCGGCGACTACGGCGGCGGGTATGACAGCGGCCAAGGTGGCGGTGGTGGCTATGACAGCGGCCCCTCACAAGGTGGCGGCGGCGGTGGATCCTCGCGGGATCTGGACGACGAAATCCCGTTCTGATGGGCAATGGGGCCTTCCGACTTCTGAAACCTTCGGATGCGGATCAGGCCCTGGTCCTCTACAATGAACTTACGGTTGGCCCGCCTGCAGAAAGCACGGCGGGTTTTTCCGTGGTGCTGGATCATCCCGGCACGCAGGTCTTGGGGGTATTTGCCGGGGCAGATCTGGCGGCCATGGTCACGCTGCATCTGCTGCCCAATGTGCTATGGAACGGGCGGCCCTATGGTTTGATTGAAAATGTTGTGACACGGGCAAGCCACCAGCAGCGCGGATTTGGCCGGCAGGTGATGCAGGGCGCAATTGATGCGGCCTGGGCGGCAAATGCCTATAAAATCATGTTGATGACTGGTCAGGGCCGTGGTGCGACAGGGTTTTACGAATCCCTTGGTTTTTCATCCAAGGACAAGTTTGCAATGGTGATGCGGCGCGACTAAGCGCTGACACATCTCCCGCAGCTCACCGGTCCCGCAAAGCGTCTCGCAAGACGTCCAGGACCACATCGCGCGGTACATCCGAGGTCACAAAGGCCTGCCCGATCCCACGGGCCAGAATGAAACGCAACTGGCCATCCACAACTTTCTTATCCTGCCCCATCAGCGCCAGCAGCCCTTCGGCGTCGGGCAAATCGCCATCAATATCGGAAATGTCGGTTTTCATGCCCATGTTACGCAAATGGGCGCGCACGCGGCTTGGGGTTTCCTGTGCACAGAGCCCCAGACGCGCAGACAGTTCAAACGCCAGGGCACAGCCAATCGCCACACCTTCACCATGTAACAAGCGATCCGAATAGCCCGTTGCGGTTTCCAGCGCATGACAGAAGGTATGGCCAAGGTTCAACAGGGCGCGATCCCCCTGCTCTGTCTCGTCACGTGCCACGATGTCGGCTTTCATTTCCACCGAACGGCGCACCGCCCTGATCCTTGCATCCATGTCGCCTGCGGCCATGGCCGGGGCGTTCTTTTCAAGCCAGTCAAAAAAGGCCGCATCACCCAGCATGCCGTATTTCACCACCTCGCCGTAACCGGCCAGAAAATCACGCGCGCTCAGCGTGCCCAATACGGCGGTATCCGCCAAGACGAGGCTGGGTTGGTGAAAGGCACCGATCAGGTTCTTGCCCTGTGTCGCATTGATCCCGGTCTTGCCGCCAACCGAACTGTCAACCTGCGCCAGCAAAGAGGTCGGAATTTGCACAAACCGCACACCGCGGCGCAGAATCGCGGCGGCAAACCCCACCAGATCCCCGATCACCCCACCGCCAAAAGCAATCACGACATCGTTGCGCTCCACCTTCTGGGACAGCAGCCAATCCACGCAATGTTCCAACTGTGACCAGCTTTTGGTCGCCTCCCCGGGTGGCAGGCTCAGCGCTTGCAGCGTGATCCCTGCGGTGGCCAACCCCGCCTCCAAAGCGGCCAGATGCAAGGCGCCGACTGTCTTATCGGTAATGACGGTTACTTTGGGACGGTGCAGAATGGGCGCAATATAGCTTCCCGCCTGCGCCAGCAGGTCAGGCCCGATCACCACGTCATAGGCGCGGCCCGGCAGGTCAACATGGACGGTTTCAACCATCAATAGGCTCCAATACATCGGGCCGGTCGGCCAGAGCTTCAATCACGCGAATGGCCATGGCATCAATGCTGAGGGCCGGATCACAGGGCACCGCAATATCGGCCTGACTATATAGTGGCACCCGTGCTTCATATAGCGCAGTCAGGGTTGCCTTGGGATCACGGGTGCGCAGCAAGGGGCGGGTATCCTTGTGACGGACGCGATTCCACAGCAGATCCAGTTCAGCATTCAGCCAGACCGACACGCCGCGTTGCGAAATCACCTCGCGGTTGCCCTGCGCCAGAAAGGCACCGCCGCCAGTTGACAGGATACAACGGGCAGTGTCCAGCAACCGGGCAATCACTTCTGATTCACGTTTGCGGAAAAATGCTTCGCCGTCGCGGGTGAAGATTTCAGGTACACTCAGATTGGCCGCCGCTTCGATCTCGGCATCGCTGTCCAGAAACGGTGCGCCCAGCTTGGCCGCCACCGCACGCCCCACAGCCGTCTTGCCAGCCCCCATCATCCCGACAAGGACAACCGTCTTCTTCAGGGTGTATCGGGCGGGTGCCCTACCGTCATCGGCCATCGTTTGCTCAATTCCGCTCATTTTTATCTGAATGACGTGATCTTGCCGAAAAGGCCATATATAGATTGCATAACTCAGGCGTAAAAAAACAGGCGTAACATATGGGCAAACTAATTAAGCTGCTGATCTTCCTACTTGTTTTGGGGTTTGCAGCGCTTGTCGGCTTTGCCTATCTGGGACCGTTTTTCGGGGCGGAGTTTGCACCCGCACAGGTGGAAATCCGCCAGCCCGTGACGTTGGGGGCCGATTAGGTGGGGCAAACCTGCGCAAAACCTTGGCGATATCGAATATTTTCGGGAGCGGTCACCTTGCTGGCAGCTGCCCCGCTGGCGGCCCAGTCACAGGGGCCTTTGTCCGTCATTGACTGGCTGGACACACAATCCCCGCCCGAAGTTGCACGCCCCGTTGTACAGCAGAAAAACACCGGACGGCCTGCGGGCAAACGCCCGATCGACGAACCTGCGGTGGCAAAAACCGCCCTTGCCCCGACTGTTGCTGTTCAGCCCCTGACCCTTGGCAGTGCGCGCGAAATCGGGTTGGTGCCGCCAAAGGTCACCGGCCTGCCTGCCGATCTGTGGCGGGGCAGCGATCTGCGCAAACTGGAGACCAAGATTGCCGGGCTGCCGGATCTGGCTTTGCCGGCGGCGCAGTCTTTGCTTTATACTGTATTGCTCAGCGAGGCGCAGGCACCGGGCGGCAATTCCGCAGCAGGTGATGCGCTGGCGCTTGCGCGTGCGGAAAAACTGATGCAGCGCGGGGCGCTGGATCCGGCGCAGGCGCTGATTGAACAGGCCGGGGTCGCCACCTCACCGGCGCATTTCGATCTCTGGATGCAGATCAGCCTGCTGACCGGCACTGAAGACCGCGCCTGTGACCGCTTGGCCGCCGCCCCGCATCTGACACAGAACTACGGCACCCGGATCTTCTGTGATGCCCGTGCGCAGCAGTGGGAAAATGCGGCGCTGACCTTTGGCACAGCCAAGGCGCTGGCTCTGCTGCCCGATGATCAATTGGCCCTGCTGGACCGGTTTCTGGACCCGGAAGGGTTTGACAATGCCGCGCCTCTGCCGGTCTCGCGCAATATGGACCCGCTGACGTTCCGTATGTTTGAAACCATTGGCGAGCCGGTGAATACCGCCAAACTGCCGCGCGCTTATGCGGTGGCAGATCTGCGTGATCTGGCGGGCTGGAAGGCCCAGCTGGAGGCAGCAGAGCGGCTGACCCGCGCCGGTGCCCTGCCCGACAACCGTTTGCTGGGCCTCTATTCGGACCGCAAGGCGGCAGCCTCTGGTGGTGTCTGGGACCGCGTACGGGCCTTGCAACGTTTTGAAACCGCGCTGGCCTCCGGCAGTGCAGATGCGGTTGGCAAGACCCTGCCGACCGCTTGGCGCGAGATGCGCAATGCGGGGCTTGCGGTTACATTTGCCGAACTTTTTGCAGATCAGCTGGCGCAGGTCACTCTGGAGGGCAAAGCCGCGCGAACAGCCTATGAGATCCTGTTGCTCTCCCCCGCATATGAGACCGCGGCTGCCGGTAGCGAAAGTGCCGATCTTGCCACCCAGATTGCATTGGGAGAAACAAAACCCGGACGTCCTGCCGAAATCATGCAAGGTGCGGTATATGATGCTTTTTCCGGTGCTGCACCCCGTGCTGATCTGGTGGCCATGGTGAAACAGGGCCGGCTGGGCGAAAGCATTCTGGAGGTTTTGACCCTGTTGCACACTGGGACACGGGGCAATGACAAGGCCTTGCGCGACGCGCTTGCCACGCTGCGGGCATTGGGCCTTGAAGACACCGCCCGCCGCGCCGCGCTTCAAACCCTGCTGTTGGACCAATAGCCGATGCAGAGTGACACGTTTCACTGGATTTCCATTTTTCTTGAAGCGCAGGCCGCCGAACTGGGGGCTGCGACAAATACCCAGCTGGCCTATGGTCGGGACCTCAAGGATTTTGACACGTTTCTGGCCCGCAAATTGCTGGATTTCACCTCTGCCAGCCGCGATGATGTGGAAAGTTACCTGATCTATTGCGACGCGCAGGGGTTGGCCAAATCTACCCGCGCACGGCGCCTTTCCGCCATCAAACAGCTCTACCGCTTTGCCTTTGAGGAAGGATTGCGCCAGGACAATCCCGCAATCCAGATTTCCGGCCCCGGACAGGAAAAACGCCTGCCCAAGATCCTGACCGAAGAGGAGGTTGATCGCCTGCTGGACGCCGCCCGCGCCTCGGGGCGCAGCGCGCGTGATCGTTTGCGCAACACCTGCCTGATGGAGCTGCTCTATGCCACGGGCATGCGGGTCACAGAGCTGGTCGGCCTGCCGATATCCGCTACTCGGGGGGACCCAAGGTTGCTGTTGATCATGGGCAAAGGCGGTAAGGAACGGATGGTGCCCCTCTCCCCGCCTGCCCGCGTCGCACTTGCCGCATGGCTCGAGGACCGTGATCAGCAGGACGAGGAAAACCGGCTGAAACGCAAACCCGCCTCGCGATTCTTGTTCCCGTCACGGGGCAAGTCCGGTTATCTGACGCGGCACCGGTTTTATCTGTTGATAAAGGAGTTTGCCGTTGCCGCCGGTGTTGATCCGGCCAAAGTCACACCGCATACGCTGCGCCATGCCTTCGCAACCCATCTGCTGGCCAATGGGGCCGATCTGCGGGCAATCCAGACAATGCTGGGGCATGCTGATATCGCGACCACCGAAATCTATACCCATGTGCTGGAAGAACGGCTGTCTGAACTGGTGCTGGAACGTCACCCTCTGGCCGAAGGCGTCACACGCAAGCTTTCCGGCAAGACATCTTCGGACGGCCAATAACCGCTGAGAAGCCCGTCGCGATACCCCTGCGGCAATCCGGCCCGCGTCATATCCTCGGCAGCGCCCTGCGCGTCATAGGGCAGGTTTTCGATCCATACCTCGCCATCTTCCAAGATCGCAAACCGTGTGCCCTGTTGCCCGTCATGGGCAGGCATCCCAATGACGCCCGCATTGATCCAGCGCCCCCGTGGTATGAATTTGACAAAAGGCACCCCGGCATGGCCCGCAATGATATGATCCACCGGACCAACCGCCCGTTCTACCGCTGCCCATTCCTGTGCAAAGACCTCTGTGCTGCTGGAAGGCCAGATGAACCGCGCCACATCTGTCATACCACCATGGATCACCGCATATCGCGCGCCCTGATGGCGAAAACTGACCACATCCGGCAGGCTCGCCATCCACGCCTTGTCTGCCTCCTCCAGAATGTCCGCCGCAAAACCGTACCAGCCGGCACTCAGCAGATCACAGGCGCTGCCATCCTCGAATCCGCAGCCGCAATCGGGCGCATCGCTGCCCAGCTGGATTTCGCAATTGCCCGCCACCACCGCACAGCCAAGGGCGCGGATCTGCGCCACCGTGCGCGCCGGTGCGCCGCAATAGGCCACCACATCGCCGCTGCAGATCATCTGTGCCGCAGGTATCCCACGCGCCTGCGCCACCCGGATCAAAGCCGCCATTGCCTGCGCGTTGGAATAAGGCCCGCCAAAAACCAGCACGGGCCCCTCAAGAGCTCCCAAATCCAGATGCCTGATACCCCTCATGTGCCCCTCCCCTGAATGGTGCCCTTGAATGCAACGCCCTGCGGCCCCATAACACCATTAGACATTATCACATGGACATCTTCCCGAATGGAACCCTCCTCCGCGCTCGTCGACACTACGTTTATTGATGGGGCATTCTGGTTCAGTACCAGCATCATCTTTCTTCTGTTGATCCTGTCAGGCTTTTTCTCGGGCTCTGAAACCGCATTGACCGCCGCTTCGCGCGGGAAGCTGCGCACACAAGCCGACCGGGGATCAAAAGGGGCCGAACGCGCGCTCAAGATCACCGAGGACAATGAGCGGCTGATCGGCTCTGTTCTGTTGGGCAACAACCTTGTGAACATCCTTGCGACCTCGCTGGCAACCACCCTGTTTCTTGGTCTGTTCGGCGAAAGCGGCGTGGCCTATGCAACGCTAGCAATGACGCTTCTGGTTCTGGTCTTTGCCGAGGTGCTGCCGAAAACCTATGCGATCACCAATTCGGAACGTGCTGCGGCGCTGGTCTCTGGGCCGATTTCAATTGTTGTGCGGATCTTTTCCCCCATCGTGACGGCGGTGCGCCTGCTGGTGCGTGGAATTCTACAGCTGATGGGCGTGACCGTTGACCCTGACAGCAACATTCTGGCGGTGCGCGAAGAAATTGTCGGGGCGCTGCAACTGGGCCACTCCGAAGGGGTGGTGGAAAAGGAAGACCGTGACCGCATCCTGGGGGCGCTGGATCTGGCCGAACGCGCCGTGGAAGAAATCATGCTGCACCGGTCCGGCATCGAAATGATCGACGCAGATGCGGACCCGTCCGATATTCTGGATCAATGCCTGCAATCTAACCACACCCGCCTGCCGGTGTTTCGCGACGACCCTGAAAACATCATCGGGGTGATCCACGCCAAAGACCTGTTGCGCGCCATGTATAAACTGATCGGCGGCCCTGACGGAGATGCCTCTGCGCTCAAGAAATTCGATGTCTCCTCTGTGGCGATGAAACCCTATTTTGTGCCCGATACTTCGACACTTGATGAACAGATGCGCCAGTTCCTGCGCCGCCGCACCCATTTTGCGCTGGTGGTGGATGAATATGGCTCGCTTCAGGGGCTGATCACCCTCGAAGATATTCTGGAAGAGATTGTTGGTGAAATCACCGATGAATTTGACCCGGACGCCGACCATCAGCTCTCTCCCGGTGAAGATGGCAACTATTATGTCGATGGCGCAATGACGATCCGCGATCTGAACCGTGCCACCGATTGGTCGCTGCCAGATGATGAGGCCAATACGCTGGCCGGGCTGGTGATCCATGAGGCGCAGATGATCCCCACAGCCGGTCAGGTCTTCAGCTTTCACGGCTTCCGCTTTGAAGTGACATCGCGGGACGGGAACCGGATTACTCAATTGAAAATCAGGCCACTTTGACGCAGGCGCGCACTAATCCAGACAACGTAACCTCGCGTTAATACTGATCCGACATACCACCAGAAAACGGGCCAATGTGATGGCCCCTTAGGTGAATATGCGCTGTCTACGAACCCTTAGAATGACCTGTTTGATATGGCTTTGGTCGTCATTGGCCGTTTGTGCCGATTGCGACCGGTTATTGTCAGTGATCGAACTTGCACAAGCGACCTTTACCACCGCCGCCGCCCCCGACCAAAGCCGGTTGCCGAAGATCAACAAGATGATCCGTGACATCAATAACGATGCGATGCTTGCGGTCCTGCGCCAGTCGGGACAGGCACATGCCTATGGGACTCTGCGCCATTTCCTTACCGTCATGATGTTTGTTGCTGACCAACCGGACGGGGTGGTTCAGCTGCCTGATGCTTTTGCAGATGATCTTGCACAAGCTGTTGAAACCATTGACAAAGCCTGCGCCTCCCAGAAGCCGCAGGGCACGGCACCCGCCGCTAAAGTTGATCCGTCGGAACCCCGCAGGCTGGCGGGCGAAAGGCAATGGCGCGCCCTGACGGGATGGGTGGGTGATGTTAACGCAGAGATTGAGAGACACCGTTACCAGTTGCGCCTGCTTGGAATCGTGCTTTTGGGCTTCGTCCTGACGGTGCTGCTGGCCATGGCTGCTCATGTCGCTGTGATGGTTTTACGCATCATCCTACGCGGGCGATCCATCTGCGATATCCCAATACATATGACAGTATTGGGGGATCGCCTTGCCGGAAGGATCACCGTCATCGGGAAACTCGGCTGCGTTATTGTTCCGGATGTGCCCCCGGATGCAGAGGCGGCTCCGGTAATCAACCGGGGCATCTATCTCAATATCGTTGTGGGCGAGCAGGTGCTGAATGCCAAAACAATGGTCGAAACCACAGATGTCTACCGAATGTTGTTTTCCACACCGCTCAGCCGCAAGACGCTTCGACAATTGTTGCTCAGCTCGCACTCCCCTGTCCGCTATGATCTGAGCGCCCTGCAAGGCTACAAGCTTGGCCGCCGCTATTTCGGGATCGGCTCCTTGCCAAAAGCCTGAAAGGTCACTCCCGCAGTTTGGTACCCTGAGGATCAAAGGGCGGTTCCGCCAGAACCGTGGCCCGATGGGGTCGGCCCAGCACCATCACATCCACAACATCACCGGCAACGACCTCTTTAACAAACCCAAGGGCCAGCGATTGCCCGACTGAATACCCGTAAGCCCCTGATGTGACACGGCCAATCCCAATGCCATCCTTGAATATCGGCTCCCCACCGGTCGCATCCGCGTTAGAGGCATCGGTCTGACCCGCATCCAATGCCAACACAACAAGATGTTCACGCGCTGGTTTCGCCAATGTTTCAGCCACGGCTGATTTGTTCAGGAACGCCTTGTCCATTTTGCACAACCGCTCAATACCCACCTCATGCGGCCAATATTCGGGACTGTATTCCCGGCTCCAGGAGCCATAGCCCTTTTCAATGCGCAGCGACATCAACGCCCGTGAGCCAACCGGCCCTGCGCCCACCGCCGCCCCTTCTTTAAGAAGTGCCGCAAAAAGCTGCGCCTGATCTTCAACTGCGCAATGCAATTCCCAGCCCAGATCCCCGGTGAAACTCACCCGCAACGCCAGACAGCGCACCCCGGCCAGTTCGACCCAAGCCGACCGCATAAAGCGGAAATCGGCCGTTGCCAGCGAGGTGTTTGTCATCCGCTGCAAGATCTCGCGCGATTTAGGCCCCGCCACGTTAAAGCCGCACATGGCCTCTGTCCGGCTCTCGAATGTGGTGCCATCGGGTAGCGGCACCTGCTTAAAGAACCGCTGGTGATAGCGCTCGGCCATGCCGGACCCGATGATCCAGAATTCCTCATCCCCCATGCGCGTGACCGTGAAATCCCCCGCGATCCCACCACGCGTGCCGATCAATGGTGTCAAACAGGACCGCCCAACCAATTTCGGCATGTTATTGGCAAAGACGGCATTTAACCACGCCTCTGCCCCCGGCCCCGCACAGCGGTATTTCGCGAAATTCGAAATGTCGATGATGCCCGCATTTTCGCGCAGCATGCGGCATTCGCGTCCGACCTGTTCCCACCAGCCCTGCCGCGTGAACCCTTCGGTCACATCCGGCGCGCCGATGTCCTTGCCATAATACAGCGGATGCTCCCAACCATAGTTCAACCCAAATACCGCGCCCAAATCGCGTTGGGCCGCATAGATGGGGCGTTGGCGCATGGGGCGGCCCGCGCTGCGTTCCTCATTCGGGAAATGGATCTTGAAGCGGTTGGCATATTGGTCCCCCACCCGCGCCTTGGTGAACGCCGCATCTGCCCAATCGCCAAACCGTGCCACGTCCCAGGCAAACATGTCATAGCGGCTTTCACCGGTGACTATCCAATCCGCGGCTAGCAGCCCCATGCCGCCCGATTGCGAGAACCCTGGAACAATACCGTTACAACAGAAATAGTTGGACAGTTCCGGCAGCGGGCCGAATAACACATTGCTGTCTGGTGACCAGATCATCGGCCCGTTGATCACCCGTTTGATTCCTGCGGTGCCGACCGCGGGAACACGGTCAATTGCGCGCATCATATTGTCCTCGATCCGCTCCAAATCATCGGCAAACAACTCGTGCCCGAACCCCTGCGGCGTGCCGTTTTCGGCCCAGAATCGCATGTCCTTTTCATAGGCCCCGACCAGCAATCCCTTGCCTTCCTGACGCAGGTAATACTCACCATCGCGATCCGCGACCGAGGGTAAACGCCGGTCCAGCCCGTCGATCTCTGCAATCGTTTCCGTCACAAAATATTGGTGTTCGGTCGGTTGCAGCGGCAGCTTCACACCGGCCATCGCAGCCACTTCACGCCCCCATAGACCGGCCGCATTCACAATCCACTGCGTGGCGATATCACCCTTCTCGGTGCGCACAATCCAACTGCCATCCGCCTGCTGCTCTGTCCCCGTCACGGGACAGAAGCGAATGATCTCTGCCCCATTTTGACGTGCCCCCGCCGCATAGGCATTGGTCACACCCGAAGGATCCACATTGCCGCCGTTCTCTTCAAACATGATACAGCGGATGCCGTCATACTTGACCAGCGGATGCAGCACCTCTGCCTCTTCCCGCGAAACTTCGCGAAACGGCATGTTATAATATTTTGCCTTTGCCGCCTGCAAGCGCAGCTGGTGTTCGCGCGCTTCGGTCTGGGCCAGATAAAGGCTGCCCGGTTGAAACACACCGCAGGACTGCCCGGTCTCTGCCTCCAGCTGGTTATACAGGTCCATGGTGTAATTCTGGATGCGGGTGATATTGTTGTTGTCATGCAGCCCGTGGATATTTGCCGCCGCATGCCATGTTGAGCCGCTGGTCAATTCATCCCGTTCCAGCAAAACCACATCGGTCCAGCCCAGTTTAGTCAGATGGTACAGGATCGAGCAGCCGATCACGCCACCTCCGATCACAACAGCTTGGGCATGGGTGCGCATGGGGCTTGGTCCTGTATTTCGGTTTTCCTTACCCCACCATTTGACCCCCGCCATTTCCCACCGATTGCCAGATCACGACATCTTCTGTCGGAAAACTACATGCGACTGCATTCGTCAGCTTTCAGGCTTGGGGCAAGCAAATCTGGAGACCCCCATGCAAACATCTACCCGTGTTCTGATCATTGGCGGCGGCGTCGTCGGCGCTTCGGTCTTATATCATCTGACCAAACTGGGTTGGTCCGACGTGATGCTGGTTGAACGTTCCGAGCTGACCTCTGGCTCCACCTGGCACGCGGCGGGTGGATTTCACACGCTGAACGGTGACACCAATATGGCGGCGTTGCAGGGCTATACCATTCGCCTTTACAAGGAGTTGGAGGAAATCACCGGCATGTCCTGCGGCTTGCACCACGTGGGCGGAGTCACTTTGGCGGACAATCAGGACCGGTTTGATATGCTGTTGGCGGAACGCGCCAAACATCGGTTTATGGGCTTGGATACAGAGATTGTCAGCCCCGAAGAAATTCAGAAAATCGCGCCGGTCACGAACATCGACGGCATCATCGGCGGTCTTTATGACCCGCTTGATGGACACCTTGATCCCTCCGGCACCACCCACGCCTATGCCCGCGCGGCCAAGATGGGTGGTGCGACCATTGAAACCCATTGTATGGTACAAGAGACCAACCAACGCTCTGATGGCACATGGGATGTGGTCACCGACAAGGGTACGATTCACGCCGAGCATATCGTTAACGCAGGTGGACTTTGGGCACGTGAAGTTGGGGCAATGGCCGGTGTCTATTTCCCGCTGCACCCGATGGAACATCAGTATCTGGTCACTGAAGACGTGCCGATGATTGTCGAGATGATGAAAGACGGAATCGAGCACCCGCATGTGATGGACCCAGCAGGCGAATCCTATCTGCGCCAAGAAGGCAAAGGGCTATGTATCGGGTTTTACGAACAAACCTGCCGCCCGTGGTCCGTTGATGGCACACCATGGTCCTTTGGTCAGGACCTGCTGCAAGATGATTTTGACAAGATCGAAGACAGCATCGCCTTTGCCTATAAACGCTTTCCCGATCTGGAACGTGCGGGTGTGAAAAACGTGATCCACGGGCCCTTCACCTTTGCGCCGGACGGCAATCCGCTGGTCGGTCCGGTGCCGGGAATGCGCAACTATTGGTCCGCTTGCGGGGTTATGGCCGGGTTTTCCCAGGGGGGCGGCGTTGGCCTGACCCTTGCCCAATGGATGATTGAGGGAGAGCCGGAGCGCGATGTGATGGCGATGGATGTGGCCCGTTTCGGCGATTGGATCACGCCGGGCTATACCCTGCCAAAGGTGATCGAAAACTATCAGAAACGGTTCTCCGTCGCCTACCCGAACGAGGAACTGCCCGCCGCGCGGCCCCATCGCACCACGCCAATGTATGACATTTTTACCGAAATGGGTGCGGTCTGGGGCCAGCAATTCGGCCTTGAAGTACCAAATTACTTTGCCAGAGGTGACGAACCAAGCTTCGAAACACCTTCCTTCCGCCGTTCAGATGCCTTTGACGCCACCGCCCGCGAGGTGAAGGCGGTGCGCAGCAGTGTCGGAATCAACGAGGTACAGAACTTTGGCAAGTTTCTGGTGAAAGGCCCAAATGCGCGGGCTTGGTTGGACCGGATCATGGCGGGACGTGTCCCTGCAAAGGGGCGGCTGTCGCTTACGCCAATGTTGTCAGAGAAAGGTAAGCTCATTGGTGATTTCACCATCTCCTGCCTCGCGGAGGATCTGTTCCAGCTGACCGCCTCCTACGGGTCTCAATCCTACCATTACCGTTGGTTTCTTAACCACTTGGAAGATGGTGTTGAGGTTGACAACATTTCCGATCGGCGCACCGGATTTCAAATTGCCGGGCCGCGCGCCCGCGATGTTTTGCAAGCCTGCACACGCCGCGATGTCAGTGATATGAAATTTCTGGATGTCTGGGAAATGACCGTGGGTCAAAGCAAATGCATCGTGCAACGGGTCAGCTATACCGGCGATCTGGGGTTTGAGATTTATTGCGACCCAATGGACCAGCGTAGCCTGTGGCAGCATCTTTGGGAGGCGGGACAGCAACATGGGATCACGCCCTTCGGCATGCGCGCAATGATGTCGCTGCGGCTGGATAAATTCTTTGGCTCATGGATGTCGGAGTTTTCACCAGATTACACAGCAGCAGAGACAGGGCTGGACCGGTTCATCAGCTTCAAGAAAAACACCACTTTCATCGGTCGTGCCGCCGCAGAAGCAGAGCGCACAACACCACCCGATCGCCAGCTGGTCGCCTTCAAGGTCGAGGCCGAGGATGCAGATGTACAGGGCTATGAACCGATCTGGCTGGAGGGTGCCGTTGTGGGTTTTTGCACCTCAGGCGGGTATTCGCATTATTCCGGCACCTCGGTGGCGCTGGGCTTTGTGCCGCGCGCGCGGGCGGTTGAGGGTTTGGCGGTCGAGATCGAGATCCTTGGCCAGATGCGCCCGGCACATCTGATCACCGCGCCGCTGTTTGACCCTGACGGTGCTGCCATGCGCGGCTGACAAGGGGCACTTACTTTTGCCGTCTGCGCCCGGTAAACTGTGGGACATGAATCCGCGCAACCTGCCCATCGTCATCCTTGCCGCCGGTGCATCCAGTCGGATGCGCGGGCGTGACAAGCTGTTGGAAGAGGTAAACGGATTGCCCCTGCTGCGACAGCAGGCCCTGAAAGCCTGTGCGGTCACGGGTGGTCCGGTGCTGATCGCCCTGCCGGCACCGCCACATCCCCGGTATGACGCACTGATAGGATTGGAAGTTCTGCCGTTTGCAGTGCCGGATGCGGATGAGGGCATGAACGCCAGCCTGCGCCGCGCCTTTGCGGCCCTGCCACGGGAAGCCCCCTGCGCGTTGGTATTGCTGGGCGATTTGCCGGATGTGACAGCCGATGATCTGGCAAAGGTGGCAGATGCGGTGGAACTGGACAGCGGTCAATTGATCTGGCGCGGGGCAACGCAGGAGGGTGCGGCGGGGCATCCGATTGTGTTTCACCGCACCTTATTCCCGGCCTTTGCGCAGCTAAGCGGAGACAGCGGCGG
This sequence comes from Sulfitobacter pacificus, assembly GCF_030159975.1. Taxonomy (NCBI): domain Bacteria; kingdom Pseudomonadati; phylum Pseudomonadota; class Alphaproteobacteria; order Rhodobacterales; family Roseobacteraceae; genus Sulfitobacter; species Sulfitobacter pacificus. The sequence goes on along the minus strand of NZ_BSNL01000001.1, from coordinate 1,264,831 downwards.
GCGCGAGGTGGTCGCACAGGCCAAGGGGCGCATGACCTTGGTGCCCTTAGAAGGACAGCGCGCGCGGCGTGACTTGGATACGCCAGAAGACTGGGACAGATGGCGCAGGGAACAGGACCAGACATAGCGCCAGCATTGGTAAATCCATATGATTTTTCAGGGCAATTTGGACCACTGCATCCGTCCCCATGAGCAGCCTCTATCAGATAAAATTGAGCGGGGCAGTTTCCCGCCCCGCTCTGGTCGTTTGTCATAGGTGATACATCCCTGACAAACTGCTGCATATTTCTGACACCCGGTTGCCCCGCGTGCCTTTGTTCCGTGCCGGGGCCCCCGCCCCTTTTCTGGCGGTTTACTCTGTAATCAGCTTGGCCTCATGCTTTTTCAGCGACCGGCGGGCCGATGCATACCCTTCGATACCGGCCGTGGTGGCCAGTTCCGGGAAAAGTTCCAGAATTTCCTGACGCTGTTCCTTGCCGATGCCGGCCAATGACATGTCGCCGGGCTGGAAACTTTCGGTCCATGCGCCGTCGGACAGGATCACCTCATGTTGGTCAAACATCACGTGGATATAGGTTGTCTGGGACACCTCCACGATGTCCACGCCCTCCAGATCGGTCAGATGTTTGGCCGCGACCAAAACCTCGCGCTCTTCAAAATAAAGCGCGGTCTTGTCATTGGCCACCAGCACCCGGTGGTTGGGCGAAACCATCATATCACGTTCCGGCAGATCGTTACCAAGTGCACCCTGACGGATCAGCACTGGTTTGAGATGCGGCGCTTTTTCCAGCTCGGCCCCGGACATATCGCGCGCGCCAACCCAGCGGATTTCCTGAATGCCGTTGTCCCGGGTGATGACACGTTCACCAACTTTGAGCTCTTGTACCAGACGTTCGCCTTTTGGTGTGGCGATCTTGGTGCCCGGCGTGAAACAGGGGATGACATTTTCGATCTCTTCGAACACCAACTGACCCGCGTCTGCCCCATCTGCGTCGAAGTAATTGACCACCCCGTCTTCACGGTCATCAGAGGTATAGATAACCTCAAGCCCTCCCCCCTCCGGGGCAGAGCCGCGCAGGTCCAGCGTGTCAAGATCAACCGGGCCGGAACCACCGTCGATCTCATCACCGGCGCCCACGGCGGCAAAGACATCCTGACCAGCACCCCCTGTCATGGTGTCCTCACCCGCGCCGCCGCGCAGGGTATCATCCCCAAGCCCGCCTTGCAGATCATCATCACCTTCGCCGCCGTCCAGCAGGTCATCATCCCCGCCGCCGTCCAGCACGTCGTCACCGGCACCACCCAGCAGGATATCGTCATTGCGGTTGCCCCGCAGCGTGTCATCACCGATGCCGCCCTCAAGCGTGTCTTCGCCGGTGCCCCCTTCGATGGTGTCGTCGCCCTGCCCGCCAAGCAATGAATCGTCGCCCGAGCCGCCGCTGATGGTGTCATCGTCAATCTGGCCGTCAATGGTGTCGTTACCAGAGCCACCGACAAGGCTGTCGGCATCATCCGCGCCAAAGACCAGATCATCCCCCGCACCGCCCTGAACAACATCACGGCCATTGTCGGGATTGCGATCCGGCGAGAAAGGCGCGCCTGCGGTTACGTCATCCGGGATATCCAGCAGATCACCGATGCCATCGGGGTCATTGCCCGCATAGATGGTATCATCCCCCGCCCCGCCAAAGATGGTGTCACTGCCTTCACCACCAACAATGCGGTCATCATCTTCGTCACCGTCGATGAAATCATCATCAATCCCGGCATCAATCACATCTGCCCCGGTTCCACCGATGATGGTGTCACGGTCGTCTCCGGTTGTGATGGTGTCATTGCCCGCACCGCCGATAACGGAGTCGCGGTCGTTCTCAGTGTCATCATCGCCTTCAAAGCCCAGACTGTCAGTTGGCGCGTCGGGATAGCCTCGGTCGGGGGCCAGATCGGGACCGGAGGTGTTGATCACATCGTCCCCTGCACCGCCATCCACCGTGTCATTGCCATCTTCACCAAGGATACTGTCATCACCTTCACCGCCGGTGATATTGTCATCCCCCAGACCGGCCATAACCGTATCATCGCCGTCACCGGCACGGATGATATCGTCGTTCGGTGCCTGACCGGGAATGATCGCATCCTCACTATCAACACGATCGCCGTCAGGATCGCCCAGATATTCGCTATCAATCACGTCGGCACCGATGGTGCCAGCAACAATGCCATCGCGCGTGTCTGGTGCGGCCACATTGACCACCAGCGTGCCGACATCGCTCAGCCCCTCCGGATCACCTTCAGGGCGGTCAGAAATGGTATAGGTAATTTCAGCCGGCCCGGTAAACCCTTCGGTCGGGGTAAAGCTGAGCATGCCTTCGGGTGTGATCAGCACGGTACCATCAGGGCTGGTTGCCGAGACAAGGCGCAGCGGATCACCGTCAACATCCGTGTCATTGGCAAGCACGTCGATATCTTCAATAGGGGTGTTATAGGGCGTGCCCATAACGTCATCACCCGCCACCGGCGCGTCATTTACTGGGGCCACTGTGACAATGGCCTCAGCATCATCGGAGGCCCCATCGGGATCGGTCAGCGTATAGGTGATGGTGGCATCGCCGTTAAAATCAGCAGCTGGTGTAAAAGTGACCGTGCCGTCGCCATTGTCCACCACAGTGCCCTCTGCCGGATCAACCAGCAGGTCGCTAAGGGTCAGTTCATCCAGGGTATTGTCAGGGTCGGTATCATTGCCCCGCAGATCGACGATCACCGCAGTATCTTCATCGGTGGCGGCGGTGTCATCATTTGCCACCGGCGGGGCGAGCACCTCGGGGGTGACATCAACCACATGAACCGCGCTATCCTCGCCGCCATTGCCGTCAGAAATGGCATAGCTGATGGTGGCCGGACCAGTGAAGGCCGCAGCGGGGGTGAAAGTCACCGTCCCATCGCCATTGTTGAGCAGACTGCCCTGTTCTGGCGGCACAGTGGCGGCCGTCACGGACAGTGTGTCGCCATCCACATCGCTGTCATTTTCCAGCAGATCTACCGTGATCGGCGTTTCTTCCGGTGTTGTATCCGTGTCATCCGCAGCGACCGGATCATCGTTCACCGGGGTCACATCAACCGCGACGCTGCCTTCGGCGCTGTTTCCTTCAGGGTCTTCGACCAGGTAGGAGATTGTACATGGGCCGCTGAAATCCGGCGCCGGGGTGAAGAGCAGTTCATTCTCGACAATCTCGACCGTGCCCTGCTCTGCCGGTACGGTGGCCTCGGTGAGGGTCAGCGGGTCATCTTGCGGATCGGTATCATTGTCCAGAACGTCGATGGTAATTGCCGTGTCTTCCGGCGTTTCGGCGGTGTCGGGATTGGCCACAGGTGCCACATCCGAGGTGCTGACAGTGACCGTATGCTGCGCGCTGTCCACCAGCCCCTCTGCATCGGCGATGGTATAGCTGATCGTTGCATCACCTATAAAACCGGTGGCAGGGGTGAAATCAAACGTACCATCACCATTGGCGAACAGTATCCCTTGGGTGGCCGGCACCGTCGCCTCTGTCACCGTTAATGCATCGCCATCCACATCGCTGTCATTGGCCAGCAGATCAACCGTCACCGTTGTATCCAAATCGGTGGTATCGGTATCATCAACGGCCACGGGTGCGTCATTAACCGGGTTCACCTGCACTGTGGCCTCGCCCGTATCCGAATTCCCGTCCGGATCCGTCACCGTGTAGGTAAAGCTGGTCTCGCCGTTGAAATTCGGGTTTGGCAGGAAGGACGCCGTGCCGTCCCCCAGGTCGCTTACCGTGCCATCAGCGCTCACAAAATCACCAATCACCAGATCCTCGCGCGGATCATCAGGGTCCGTGTCATTGCCGCGCAGATCAATGATCACTGCGCTGTCCTCATCGGTTTCGCCGCTATCATCAATCGCCGTCGGCCCATCATCCATTGGCAGTTTGTCGTCAAACACCAGATTATCCACCGCCCCGGACCCTTCAAAACGGACCTCCAAGCGGGACACGCCATCTACCGACAAACCAACGGTGTGTTCGCCACCATCCTCGGTTGGCTGCACGAAATGTTCCTCAATCACCACCTCTTCCGCATCGTAAAAGATCATGGATGTGCCCTCACCCTCGGTCTCTTCGATATCCTTGAAAGTCAGTTCTTTGATCAGCGAGGGAGACTCAAAGTCGAAAAAGATGCTGCCCCCGGCGTCATTATCGTCGGGATCGCTGCTGTCGCCATCTTCCGAAATGATCAACACCCCGTCCAGCGTATCGGAAGCCAGATCCGTGTCATCCCCGGTGGGGTTGTTGGTGTCGAATGTCATCGCCTGACCTGACCCGCCAACCGCAGAAACCAACACCCCATCCGTTGCCTGATATTCGTCATCAATAACGGTGCCGGCAGCAAATGCATTGAAATCAAGTTTACGGATCATTGGGTAGTCTCCTGGACGTTGATGCGCATGCCAAGCAGCGCGGCCATTCTGGAAGGTGCTTCGGGACGTGGGTGTGCAAGGAAGGCGCTAGAAAACCGCGGCGCATTAACGGCCAGTAAGGACGGTCTTGATGCAGGCTTCATCACTTTACTCCACTCAAACTTGTGCCCTGTGAGGTATGACCCGCAAGCAGGTGCGGCACAGATTATCATTCCAAACGCATGGGACAGTCCCAACGAATGACGCACCAAAAAGCCGGGGAGAGCTGCATCGGGCAGCGCGCGACGGAACAGCAGTTGTCCGGCAGCGACATGCAGACGGTCGCGCTGGGCACGGCGTTGGCACGTCTCCCGCATCAGCATGGATGCGCGAATATGTGGCCGCCCGCGACCAATAGAAAAAGCCCCCCAGTTGGGCAAAAACATATTTATCCCTGCAAAATGGTCCAACAAAGGGAAAAATGTCGGGAAATTGTCAGAAATGACGGAACAGCCGTAGGTGCGGGGCGATACTCCCCCGGTTGATGAGGGCCATACACCAAACAATTGTTTCCACCTGGAATTCGTCGCAAAAGAACAAACCTCATGTAAATAGGTTAATCAGTTGCTCTACAGTGGAAAGGAAATCATTAAGATGTGGTTAACTGTTCCGCCACGGGAAACAATTTTAGAAAAGGTGAGCCGTCAAACCTCTTGCCTTATTCCCGCCATGAGTGAATCACCACTGTCGCCAACTTGGAACCAATCCGCGCAAAAACACAGGACTGATGCCGCAAACCGGCACCTTCACCAAATTCGTCACGAATCACTTTGCGACAAGATCCGCCTTGGTCAGGGGCTTGGCGCGATGCGGAACGGCGGCATCGTCGCGCGCGTCCTCCGCCCCGTACCCTGACCGCGCAGGCCCTGGGGGACAACCCGCACAAAGCAATCACCACTCTGGTCCGCGTCAAAACTGCGTTTCGCGAGTCCAGACTGCGACAAGAGAGAATTTTGGCGGCTGGCGTATAAACCAGTTGGTACCCGTGGCCGGACTTGAACCGGCACGCATTGCTGCATCAGATTTTGAATCTGACGTGTCTACCATTCCACCACACGGGCACTGTTCGGACCTGCTACAAAGCGTTGCGCGATTCGACAAGGGCTATCGTAGATCGGGGGCTGTTAAGTCGGGCGCAGGGTGTGTTGACCTGCTGGCCCTCAGCAGCCCAGTGCAGCCTGCCCACGTGCAAGATCTTCCTTATCGGCGTAAACGGCGCTGGGTACACGGGGTTGTTGATGGCTTCGGATGATCGCGGATTTATTGGCAAAACATCGACAATTCACCGCATCAGGCTGCTTTTGGCAAAAGGCCAGTTCCGCGCTGACCGCGGCCTTGAACTCTGCCTCGTTCAGTCCTGATTTTCCGCTATTGCCTCCAGAGGTCAGGGGCGGCACCTGAAACACGGCAATGACCACGGCCGCGCCGCCAAACAGCATGAATAACAGAATGCGCAGATTATACGGCATATGTGCCCCCTCTGATGAGGTCAGGCTTTAGCAGATAATCGTTAAGGCAGGATTGAACCGTGCAGCCCCGGGAGTTTTCAGCCCGCAAGTCGCATCAGCGGCGTATCCTGGCGCAATCCGGTCACCCTGCCCGGCCCAAGCACGGCCTGCTCTTGACCCCGTCCATCCGGTATGGTGTTGCAGGTCAACCAAAAAGAGCAATGCAAATGTTAAAACGCCTTTACGACTGGACCCTTGGCCTTGCCCAACACCCCCATGCCCTCTGGGCGCTGGCGATTGTGGCTTTTGCGGAAAGTTCGTTTTTCCCGATCCCGCCGGATATCATCATGATTCCGATGATCATCGCCCGACCCAACCGCGCCTTTGTGATTGCCGGTGTGGCGCTGGTTGCATCGGTGCTGGGCGGGTTGCTGGGCTATGCCATCGGGGCCTTTGCCTATGAAACCATCGGTCAGCCCATGCTGGCTTCGCTGGGCAAGGCCGAGGCGATGGAGGCCTTTGCCGAACGGTTCAATGGTGTGGGTTTCTGGGCGGTGCTGGCGGCAGGGGTCACCCCCTTTCCCTATAAGGTCATCACGATCATGTCCGGCTGGACCGCGATGCCCTTGGGGACGTTTATCGTCACCTCGATCCTTGCGCGGGGCTTGCGGTTCTTTATCGTCGCGCTGCTCCTGTGGAAATTTGGTGCCCCGATCCGTGACTTCATTGAAAAACGTCTGGGCCTGATGTTCACCCTGTTTGTTATCCTGCTGGTGGCAGGATTTGCTGTGGTAAAGCTGATATGACACGTAAGACGCTGATTTTAATCGCCACCTTCGGTTCCGCTGCGCTGTTGCTGGGGGCCTTCGGGTTCCAGCACATCGGCGGTCTGGCCCCGTGCAAAATGTGCCTGTGGCAACGCTGGCCCCATGCTGCGGCAATCCTGATCGGTGTTGCGGCCCTGATGGGCGGGCCGCGTTTGCTGGCATGGCTGGGGGCCCTGGCCACAGCGATCACTGGCGCAATCGGGGCGTATCATGCAGGTGTCGAATGGGGCTGGTGGCCCGGTCCGACCTCTTGCAGCGGCGGCGGTGCCGACCTTGGCGCGATGGATGGCGGCGCGCTATTGTCGCTGGACACACCCACCGGCGTTGTCATGTGCGACGAAATTGTCTGGCAGCTGTTTGGCTTGTCGATGGCCGGCTGGAACGCCGTCTTTGCCTTTGCGCTGACCGCTGTTTGGATCATGGCAGCACGGCGCGCCTAACCCGCCTTTCGGGTTTTGAGCAGCAGGTTGGTTTCGCTGGCAACAATCCCGTCCAGCCGCCTGATCCGTGTCAGCACCGCATCAAAGGCTTCCAGCGTGGCGGTGCCGATTTCGACAATCACATCCCAGCGTCCGTTGGTTGAATGCACCGCCCGCACCTCGGCAAAACCTGCCAGCTGGCGGGTGATCCGTTCCGTGCCGCGCCCCTCGATCCCGATCATCATCAATCCGCGCACCGGATCGCGCATCACATCTGCCCGGGTCAGCACCGTGAAACCAACAATCTCGCCCCGTTCCTGCAGCCGTGCAATCCGCGCCCGCAGCGTCGTGCGCGAGGTATCAAGCGCATGTGCCAGATCCGACAGCGGCATCCGTGCGTCGTGACGCAGGGCAGCGATAATGCGATTGTCCAAATCGTCCATTATTCACTCCATTATGACCAATATCAAACCAATACGGCCACTTCTACTGCTTGTCGATGACCGATATCGCCAGATAAGTCAGGGAAACGCCACTTAAAGGAGCCGTCCCATGTCCCAGTCCCCTTGTATTCTGATCGGTTGTCCACTGGACAGTGGCAAGCGCCGCCAAGGCTGTTTAATGGGCCCTGACGCCTATCGCACTGCCGGTCTGGCGCAGGCGCTGCGCGATCTGGGTCATCCGGTTGAAGACCGTGGCAATGTCCGCCCTGCCCCTTTCACCGCCAAGGATCACCCCAAAATCGTCGCACTGGAAGAAACCATCGCCTGGACCACTGCCCTTGCCGATGCCTCCGAAACGGCGATGCCGGATGGTGTGCCGATCTTCATGGGGGGCGATCATGCATTGTCTCTGGGCACCGTTCTGGGTGCCGCGCGCCATGCCAAAACCGTTGATCGCCCATTGTTCGTGCTGTGGCTGGATGCACATACGGATTTCCACACACCACAAACGACGGACAGCGGCAACCTGCATGGCACGCCATTGGGCTATGTTACGGGCCGCGACGGGTTTGACGGCTTTCCAATTGTCGACACCCCCGTCCCGCAGGAAAACATCGCCATCATCGGCCTACGCTCTGTTGATGCGGCGGAACGCGCGGCGTTGCAGGACACGGATGTCACCTATGTTGACATGCGCGAGATTGACGAGACCGGTATTGCGAAACCGCTTTCCGCTTTTCTTGCCAAGGTCGCAGCCGCCAATGGCCTGTTGCATGTCTCCCTCGATGTGGATTTCCTTGACCCATCGGTTGCACCCGCAGTCGGCACCACGGTTCCCGGCGGTGCCACCGTCCGTGAAGGCCATCTGGTGATGGAGATGCTGCACGATTCAGGCTTGATGACTTCGCTTGATCTGGTTGAGCTGAACCCGTTTCTGGACGAGCGCGGCCGTACCGCAACCCTGATGGTCGACCTGACCGCATCGGCCTTTGGCCGCCGCGTCTTCGACCGCCCGACCCGCGCATATTAAAGGATACTGCCATGACAAACCTGAAACCTTCGTCCAAGGCGCTGGTGCCTTTTGTTTCTGTCGATCACATGATGAAACTGGTGCATCACGTTGGCATCGAAGAGATGTTGCGCGGCATTGCTGACTATATCGAGACCGATTTCAAACGTTGGGAGCTGTTTGACAAAACCCCGCGCGTGGCCAGCCATTCCGAAAGTGGCGTGATTGAACTGATGCCCACCTCAGATGGTGATGTATACGGGTTCAAATATGTGAACGGCCATCCGTCCAACACAGCGGACGGTTTACAGACGGTCACCGCCTTTGGTTTGCTGGCGGATGTGGCGTCAGGATACCCTGTGTTGCTCAGCGAGATGACCCTGCTGACCGCCCTGCGTACGGCGGCGACCTCTGCACTGGTCGCGCGGGTGCTGGCCCCGGAAAACGCCAAGGTCATGGCGATGATCGGCAATGGCACACAATCAGAATTCCAAAGCCTTGCGATGAAAACCATTGTTGGCATCGAAGAGGTGCGGCTCTATGATATCGACCCGGCGGCCACTGCCAAATGCGCTGAAAACCTTGCCGGGATGGGCCTGCGGGTGACCTCTTGCAAAACGGCAGAAGAGTCGATGGAAGGTGCGCAGATCATCACAACCTGCACCGCTGACAAGCAATATGCCACCATTCTGACTGACAACATGGTTGGCGCAGGGGTGCATATCAACGCCATTGGCGGCGATTGCCCCGGCAAGACGGAACTGGCCCCTGCCATTCTGAACCGCGCTGAAATCTTTGTGGAATATCCCGAACAAACCCGAATTGAGGGTGAGATTCAGCAGATGGAATCCGATCATCCGGTCACCGAATTCTGGGAGGTGCTGACCGGTGCTGCCAAAGGGCGGACCGATGACAAACAGATCACCCTGTTTGACAGTGTCGGCTTTGCGATCGAGGATTTCTCAGCGCTGCGTTACGTACGCGACCAGATTGCTGATACCGGGTTGTTCCACCCGCTGGACCTGCTGGCTGATCCTGATGATCCGCGCGACCTGTTCGGCATGTTGCAGCGGGCGAAACCCTAGCCTTTTGGGGGGCGTGTGACGTCATGGCCATAGAGCCAGTTGAACGCCCCCAGCATTTGTGACGGCGCAAGACGGCTGACCAGCTTCAGGCCAAGATGCGCCAAGCTGCGCATGGGGCCGGGGCGCAGATGGTAGCGGTGCGCATTTTTCGCGGCCGCTGCGATCACCCGTCTAACCCGCGCTTCGCGGCGCTGTTGATAGCCGGCCAGCCAATCGCCCGGCCCGCTGGTCACCGCATCCGCTAAGATCCAAGCATCTTCTAGCGCCATATTCGCCCCCTGCGCCAGAAACGGCAGGGTCGGATGGGCCGCATCCCCCAGCAATGCCACACCTTCACGTTGCCAGATTGACGCCACCGGATGCAGGTGCAGCCCCCAGAGCGTCACATCGGTAACCGCATTGATCATCTGCGCCGCATCGCCGCCGAAACCGGCGAAGGCGTCTTTCATATTGGAAGGATCATCAGTGTGATTCCAACCTTCGGCGGCCCAGCCTTCGCGTTCTTCCACGGCAACCAGATTGATCAACCGCCCCCCCCGCAAGGGATAGGTGACCAGATGGCGCGCGGCCCCCATATGCACCTGAGCCTCTGCCGGATGGTTGATGCTGTTGGGCACCAATGCCCGCCAGGCAACCTGACCGGAAAACGCCGCCTCGTCCGGGCCGTTCAACGCAGGCCGTGCCACGGAATGAATGCCGTCCGCAGCTACCACCAGTTCAGCCCGGCGTGTGCTGCCATCGACCATCTGCACCTGCGGCACCTTGCCGGGGCGGATGCTGGCAACCTGCGCGCCCATTTCGAATGTCACATTGGCGCGTTTCGCAGCCCCTGCCAGAAGGTCAATCAAATCAGCGCGATGCACAAAGAAGTAACGTTGCGTCTTCGGCAGTCGGTCCAGTGGCAAACGGGCCACCTCTGCGCCTTTTGCAAAATCGCGCAGCACTACGGCCTGCCCCTGCACCGCCTCTTTGCCGCGCAACCCTGCTTCCAGCCCAAGGGCCCGCAACACCGCAAGACCATTCGGGCTGACCTGCAAACCGGCACCGACCTCGCGCAGGGCGTCGGCCTGTTCCAACACCGTCACCGCCACGCCGCGACGTGCCAATGCCGCTGCGGCTGCAAGCCCGCCAATCCCGCCGCCTACAACAATTGCATTGGAAATATTCATTGCTGCCCCTCAATACAGAAACGCCGGAGGCGATGCCCCGGCGTTTTCCTGTTCAACACAACTATCTTTGACCCCACCCGCATGTAAATAACACCGGGCTAGCGATCAGTCATCGCGATGTACTTTTTCACGCCGCTCGTGTTTTTCCTGCGCTTCAAGGCTCATCGTCGCAATCGGACGGGCGTCCAGCCGCTTGAGTGAAATCGGATCACCCGTCACCGAGCAATAACCAAATTCACCCTCATCAATGCGGCGCAATGCGGCGTCGATTTTGGAGACCAGCTTACGGGCACGGTCGCGGGTGCGCAATTCCAACGCCCGATCGGTTTCTTCCGAAGAACGGTCAATGACATCAGGAATATTGCGTGTGCCATCCTGTAGGGATTCAATCGTATCCCGGCTGCCCTCCATCAATTCCGTTTTCCAATTCAATAGCTTGCGTCGGAAATACTCAAGCTGACGGTCGTTCATGAAAGGTTCATCTTCGGCCGGTGAATAATTATCAGGCAGGAAAACTTCCTGTTTCATATCATACCCCTCAACTGTTTTCGTTTCTGGCATACGAGACCCCTCTCCCTGAGGTCGCCCCCCAATGACGCTGCGTCTATCTTAGCCACTTTGAATTGTCACTACACAATCCCTTTGATTTTTGGTTAAAGGCGCTTGTCCTGCTCCATAATCAGAAGGTTGAAAAGTAAGATGAAATTCCAAGGCACCGCTGATTATGTCGCAACCGACGATCTGACCATTGCTGTGAATGCCGCTGTGACGCTGGAACGTCCGCTGCTGGTCAAGGGGGAACCGGGCACCGGCAAGACTGAACTGGCCAAGCAGGTTTCCGCAGCGCTGGGACTGCGGATGATCGAATGGAACATCAAATCCACCACACGGGCGCAGCAGGGTCTTTACGAATATGACGCGGTCAGCCGATTGCGCGACAGCCAGCTGGGCGAAGAACGGGTGCATGATGTCGCCAACTACATCCGCAAGGGCAAGCTCTGGGAGGCTTTTGAAGCGGATGAAAAGGTTGTGTTGCTGATCGACGAGATTGACAAAGCGGATATTGAATTCCCCAACGACCTGCTGCAAGAGCTTGATAAGATGGAATTCTTTGTCTATGAGACCGGCGAGATGGTGAAAGCCGCAAACCGTCCGATTGTCATTATCACCTCGAACAATGAAAAAGAATTGCCTGACGCCTTTCTGCGCCGCTGCTTTTTCCACTACATTCAATTCCCCGACATGGAGACCCTGAAAAAGATCGTCGAGGTGCATCACCCCGACATCAAGGAAAGCCTTTTGACCACCGCGCTGACCCAGTTTTACGAGATCCGCGACCAGCAAGGGCTGAAGAAAAAGCCCTCAACCTCAGAGGTGCTGGACTGGCTGAAGCTGTTGCTGGCCGAAGATATGGATGCTGCTGACCTGAAAAAGGACGGTACCTCTGCGCTGCCAAAGCTACATGGGGCCTTGTTGAAAAACGAACAGGATGTGCATTTGTTTGAACGTCTGGCCTTTATGGCCCGTGGCGGACGCTAAGCAGATAATATCAACAGTTAATCGCGAACTTGCAGCAAAGCGCCGCAACCTGTGCGCACTTTGCAACGTTTCGCCTGCTGGCTGGCAGGAAATTCACTAGGAAGTCCCTGTAACCCCTTCTAATTGTGTCATTTGTTTGGCCAGCTCTATATTCCCCGTTGTAACCGAATACCCCCTGCCCCAATTCGCCTTATTTGCCCCAAATTTGCCTTAATTGCTCCCTACTAAGGACCGGATGGAAGGCGATAAGACCTGAAATCCAAACGTCCAAAAAGGACAGGCAGGCAGTTATGATGATCAGTTCAGCACCTTACGTGCGCTCCTCTGGTGTGCGTGTGGCACGTCGTTTTCCGAATGAAACCCCAATGAACAATGGGTTTTGTCCATGAGAGCGCGCACAGTCCTGCCACTGGTCATGCTGTTGAACGCCTGTGTGCCCGCCTCGCAACATGACGTCGCGACACGTGCAAATTTCGCCGACAGCTCCCTGCCCCCGATGAAAAGTTTCGCCACCAGCGTTCCCCTTGCGCCGGTGCGTTCAAACAATGATCTGGCGCTGGATTTCATCGAACTATCGTTCCAGATGGAAAGCGGTCGCAAGCTGCCGGTGCTTACCCGGTTCGAAACGCCGATCACTGTGCGTGTCACCGGCAACGCTACAGCTACCCTTGGTCCCGATCTGAAACGTCTGATCTCGCGGCTGCGCAATGAGGCGCGGATTGACATCAGCCAGACCAACGCCGCAGATGCCAATATCACCATTCAGGCGGTGAGCGGTGCGGAAATTCGTTCGGTTTTGCCTCAGGCCGCCTGTTTTGTAGCACCCAATGTTTCTTCGCTGGCCGAATACAGCAAGGCCCGCCGCAAGCCGCAGACCAATTGGACCCTGCTGCAAAAACGCGAACGCCTGTCGATTTTCCTGCCAAATGACTCCAGCCCGCAAGAAGTACGCGATTGCCTACATGAAGAACTGGCACAGGCGCTTGGTCCGTTGAACGACCTGTACCGCTTGCCGGACAGCGTGTTCAACGACGACAATGTGCATACGGTGCTGACCGGTTTCGATATGCTGATTCTGCGGACCTATTACGATCCCGCGTTGCGCTCTGGCATGAGCCGTGGACAGGTTGCCGCCGCCCTGCCCGGCATTCTGGCCCGCACCAATCCGCGCGGTGTGCATAAACCGGCCCGTTACGCCACGCGCACCCCGCGTGAGTGGAGCAAAGCAGTGCAAACCGCACTTGGCCGGTCCATTTCCTTTGAAGGGCGCACCTCCTCGGCGAAGGAGGCGATCCGCATCGCAACCGCCATGGGCTGGCAGGACCACCGCCGCGCCTTTGCCCATTACGCCATGGGCCGTGTGATGCAGACCTCTGATCCCGGACTGGCACATCGCCACTATATCGAGGCAGAGCGCTATTATGCCAACACTCCGGGCACCAGATTGCACCGCGCCTATGTCGCCACGCAGCTTTCAGCCTATGCCATCACCCGCGGTGACGGGGCCGAGGCCCTGCGGATCATTGCACCCCATATCAACACCGCAACAGCCAGCGAAAACGCCGCCTTGCTGTCGACTTTGCTGCTGCTGCGCTCCGAAGCACTGGAACTGGAAAACCGCCACGCCGAAGCGCGCAGCGTCAGACTGGACAGCATCGGCTGGGCGCGATACGGCTTTGGACCAGATTGGGCAGTGCGGGCCAAGCTGCGCGAGATCGCGTCATTGAACCCGCTTAAAGGATAAGCTGCCCACCGGACAAAGTGGGGTCACGAATGATCGTTATCGGTCTAGGAATTATCGGTGTGTTATGGGGCGGGTATACTGCCCGTAAACGCGGTGGGAACCGCAAGGATATGGCGCAATATGCCGCCGGATTCGCCATGGCATTTATGGTTGTCGGTATGGTGCTGACGGTTCTGCTGGACCGGTTTCTGCTGACTGCCTGATGTTTTTACCCTTCTTTGATCAGCTGCGCGCCCATAAGGTGCCGGTCTCCATGCGCGAGTTTCTGGCGTTTCTCGACGGCATGGCCGCTGGCATCGCCACCTATGATGTCGAGGCTTTCTATTACCTCGCCCGTGTTGCAATGGTCAAAGACGAACGCAATATCGACAAGTTCGACAGAGCCTTTGCAGCCGCCTTTAAAGGCTTGGAAAACATCAGCTTGGACGACGTTCTTGAAGCGGTTGAAATCCCCAAGGACTGGCTGGAAAAGATGGCTGAAAAGCATCTTTCACCCGAAGAGAAAGCAGAGATCGAAGCCGCCGGTGGTTTTGACAAGCTGATGGAGACGCTGAAAAAGCGGCTTGAGGAGCAAAAAGGTCGGCATCAGGGTGGCAACAAATGGGTCGGCACCGCGGGCACCTCGCCTTTTGGTGCTTATGGCTATAACCCCGAAGGGGTGCGGATCGGCCAGAATGAATCGCGCCATCAGCGGGCGGTGAAAGTCTGGGACAAACGTGAATTCAAGAACCTGGATGACACAGTTGAACTTGGCACGCGCAACATCAAGGTTGCCCTGAAACGCCTGCGCCGCTGGGCGCGCGATGGGGCCGAAGAAGAGCTGGACCTTGGCGGCACCATCCGCGCCACTGCCGAACATGGTTATCTTGATGTGAAAACCCGCCCCGAGCGGCGCAATGCCGTCAAGGTATTGTTGTTCCTCGATATTGGCGGCTCCATGGATCCGCATGTGAAGGTGGTAGAGGAATTGTTTTCGGCCGCGAAATCCGAATTCAAACATATGGAACACTTCTATTTCCACAATTGCCTTTATGAGGGCGTGTGGAAAGACAACCGCCGCCGCTGGGACCAGCAATTGGAAACCCACGAAATTTTGCGCACCTATGGACCTGATTACAAATGTATTTTCGTAGGTGATGCATCTATGTCTCCATATGAGATTGCCTATCCCGGTGGGGCCAATGAACATTGGAACGCCGAAGCGGGATCAACATGGCTGGCACGCGCAAGGGATCAATGGACCAGCAATCTGTGGATCAACCCGGTGCCCGAGAAATACTGGCCCTACACCCAGTCCATCGCCATGATCCAAGAGATTTTCGGCCCGCAAGCCATGGTGCCGATGACCCTTGAAGGTCTTTCGCGCGGCATCAAAGAGTTAACGCGCTGACCTACCTGCGCCAGTTTCAAACACCCCATCTGGCCGCATCGCTTGCTTGTCGCCGGATCAACCCCATATTAGCCTCATGATCCGTGTCCTTCCCATCTTGCTCGCAGTGGCCTACGGCTTTGCAATGTATCGCTTTTCGGCGTGGCGCACGGCACGGGAACTGGATGCGCGTTCCACCGTGCTGGCCGATCCTGCACTTAAAGACATGAGCGACCGGTTGGCCCGCGCTTTGGATCTGCCACGGATCAATGTCCATATTTATGAAATTGAACCGGTGAACGGGCTGGCGGCACCAGACGGGCGGATCTTTATCACCCGTGGGTTCTACAACAAATTCCGCAAAGGCGAGGTCACAGCGGAAGAGCTGGCCAGCGTGATTGCACATGAGCTGGGCCATGTGGCTCTGGGCCATTCGCGCCGCCGGATGATTGATTTCTCTGGACAAAACGCGTTGCGCACTGCCTTGGCGATGGTGCTGGGGCGGTTCATTCCTTTTGCCGGGATCTGGATCGCTAATATGCTGACAACCTTGCTGGCCGCCCGCCTGTCACGCAGTGATGAATATGAGGCAGACGCCTATGCCGCCGCCCTACTCAGCAAAGCCGGAATCGGCGTCGCTCCGCAGATATCCTTGTTTGAAAAGCTCGAGGCGTTGACCCAATCCAATTCCGGCACCGCCCCTGCATGGTTGCTCAGTCACCCCAAGACGGATGAGCGGATCAGGGCACTGCAAATGCTGCAAAAACGCTGGGACAGCTGAGCTGCGCCCTCAGGATTGACGCGGCGGGGACAGGGCTTTGGCCAATCGGGGCAGCCGTGCTTTTTTGAGCAAGGCACGTAGTTCCCAATGCTTGCCGGACAGGTTGCGGGCCGTGGCCAGCACATCCTCAGCCGCTTGCGCAATCAGCTGCGGGTGGTCCTGCCAAAGCTGGTGCAGATAGCTGTCGGGATCGACGCGGATCAGGTCTTGTTCGGCCAGAAGATCACGGGGAAAATCCTTGGCATTCAAGGTCATGACCATGTCGGCACTGGCATCGACCGCCACGGCCAAAACGTGAATGTCGTCTTCATCCGGCAGCCACAGGCGCTGTGCAACTTGCGGCGCGGCAGGACGTTCGGCGGCGGGCCATCCGGCGCGCAGCATGGCAATTTCGCTTCGCGCCTGCATTTCGCCCATCGGGCCCAGCTTGATCGCCGCGCGGGCCCATTCTTCCAGTATCCTTTCGGACCAGATCGGCTGAAACAGCCCTGCCTTGGCCGCGCCCATCACCACTTCGCGCATTACCGTCGGGTATAAAACGCAAGCGTCGATCAGGATACGCGGTGCCATCAGAGGCGGAAGAACAGCGATTTGAGGTAACCGCTTTCGGCCAGTTGCGGCAGTTGTGGATGGTCCGCCCCGGCAAAGCCGGTGTGCAGCAGGATGCCACGCCGCCCTGCCCGTCCGATACCGCGTACAGAGGCGGTGCGGAACGCCGCCAGATCCGCAGCATGTGAACAGGAACACAGGCCCAGAATACCGTTTTCCGCAACCAGAGGCGCGGCCAGACGGGCAATGCGTTCATAGGCCCGCAGCCCTGCTTCCAGTGCCTTTTTGGATGGGGCAAAGGACGGTGGATCACAGATCACCACATCAAACTCAGCGCCTTCGCTGCGCAGCGCGGCCAGCGTGTCAAAGGCGTCGCCCTGACGCACGGTGAATTTCTCCTGCATCGACATGGCGGCCGCCCCTTGGGTGGCCAGTTCCAGCGCCGGGGCAGAGCCGTCAACGGCCATTGCGCTTTCAGCACCCGCCGCAAGGGCAGCCAATGAAAACCCTCCAACATGGGAAAACACATCCAGCACCCGCAGGCCCCGCGTCATATTTGCCGCAAAGGCGTGGTTAGGGCGTTGATCATAAAACAGGCCGGTTTTCTGGCCGCCGGTCAGATCAGCCATATATGTCGCGCCGTTCATCGGCACCGGCAACGGGCCATCCGGCAGGGTTCCTGCGGTCACCCCGGATATATCATCCAAACCTTCTAGGGTGCGGGTGCGCCCGCCCGCATTTTTCAGCACATTGCCCACGCCGGTCACGGCAACCAGCGCCGCACTGAGCATTTCCATCCTCAGATCGGCCCAGGCAGCATTGGGTTGCACCACGCAGGTATCCCCGAAACGGTCGATGATCACACCGGGCAGACCGTCGGCCTCGGCATGGATCAGGCGATAATAAGGTGCATCAAACAGCTGCGAGCGCAGGGCAAGGGCACGGGCAATCTTGTCCTCAAACCACGCCTGGTCAATCACGGTTTCTGGATCTGCATCCAGCATCCGACCAATGATCTTGGAATTGGGGTTCACCGCGACCAGCCCCAGCGGCTGGCGTTCCGCGTCTTCCAGACGGGCCAGCGTGCCGGGGGCAAGGTTCTTGGTGCGCCGATCCACGACCATTTCATTGGCATAGACCCATGGTGCGCCGAACCGGACGGCACGGGCATTGGCCTTGGGCATCATCCGAACGGTCGGCAAGGCGCTTGTCGCCGTGGCGGTTGCAGGATCATCGTTTGCGGGTGGGGTGTGGGGCGCTGTCATAACGCCCCTTTAGTAGGTAAAACGCCTTTGGGAAAGCGTTGAATTGGTCAAACTGTGCCTAGGCCGCGACAAACCGCGCCAATTCATGGCGGATCGCCTGAGACAGGAAATTGGTCACGCGTACCTTCTGTGTCTGCCCTGCACGGTCTGCATCAATGGCTTCCTTGCCGCCGAAAGCTGGAAGGTCCGCTCTGACCAGACGGGTCGGTCCCAGCGCCTCGCCTGTAGAGGCGCGGCGCACGGTCAGTTTGAAGATCATGTTATGCACGCCACCCACCGAATAACGGGCTTTTTCTGTCACGGAATGGAAGCGCACCACTTCAGCATCCAAAATCACACCGGTCGGACCGGAGAGATCAGCGGTGCCGGCGCGAAAGGCGGTATCGAAAATCTGTTCAATTTGCGCATGACGATCACCGATCAATTCGCCGCGCCAGACGATATCCGCTTTTGGGTAATAGAGGTTGGCCTCGGACACGGTCAGCGAACGTGGCACATTGATATTGATCGCTGTAACGGTCATGGGCAATTGCGCCGTTGAGCGTAGGTTTTTCTGTGACTGTGGTGTCGCGGCAGCGACGGTTGTGGCAGTACCGGGAATCACATCCTTTGATAGATTGCGGCTGGCGATATCGGGCTTGTTGCCACAGGCGGCCAGTGAACCCACAAGTGCCGCACCCAAAGCGAGTTTTGCGCAGCGTTTCCGATCGAACCTAAAATTCAACATGTCTACTACCTCATTCGGGGATTTATTTTGCAATCCCGCCTTCATCTTTGCGAAAGAAAATAATGAAGGATTGAGGCCGTAATGCGGCTTTTTCACAAATTTTCTGGGACTGCCACCGCCCAAAGGTTGCGCCCGGTGATCTCGCCAGTTCCCGGCACATCAGCCAGGGTCAGTTGCGCACCCGATTACGCCAGCCGCCACGACGACGCGGGGCGGACATGTTGTGCAGCCCTTCGTTCAACACCTCGGTCATCGGATGGTCGGGATGGTCAGGTTGATACCGTGCCAAAAGCTGGCTGATGGTGCTGTTGGCATTCTGCTCAAGTGGCAGGCTGAGCGCCCAATCCAGAAAAATCGTACGGCATTCCGGTTTGGTGATGCCTTCAATCCGAAAACTCTCGAATATCAATCCCTTGGGGTCTTGCACGTCGCCTTTTTCCATCATGCTACTCCTTCGGGCCCTGCCAATGCAGCGGTGATTACAGCAGCTGCAGCGGTGCATTTCTGTTCCATTTGCGCCTCGACCTCGTCCAATGTGTCGCAACCAAGGGCGCGGGCCAGAAACGCAGCGCCTGCCTGCCCTAGCGCCCCGGTATCCAGCGCGTCGGGGGATAACAGCTTTCCCGCGCATTGCAATTGCCAGCAAGCATCATAGGCACGGCGCAGGGTTTGCGCCCCGGCGTCATCGATCAGCCCTTTGGCCAAAGCCGCCTCGATGCCGTCCAGAATACGATGCGCCGCACGTCCTGCAATCAGCGCACCGGATTGGGCAAACAACTCGATGTCCTGTAACCGGCCCGGTCCGATTTTGGCGTCCCACGGCCCCGCCACGGCCTTGCTGGCTGCAATCCTGTCGCGCATGTCGGCCACTTCTGCCACAACCTTTTCCTGCGGGCTGGAAAGCGCCAGTACCTGTGCACACATCAGGTCAACATCTGCGCCCAATGCCTCGGGTCCGGCCACAACACTGGCACGGGTCAGGGCCAGATGTTCCCAGACCCAAGCCTGGGTTTTCTGATAGCTTTCAAAGCTGGCCAAGCTGGTCGCCACTGGTCCCTGATTGCCGGACGGGCGCAAGCGCATGTCGATTTCATAGAGTTTCCCCTGTGACATCGGCGCGGTCATGGCAGTGATCATCGCCTGTGTCAGCCGCGCATAATAGGTGCGCGAAGGCAGCGAACGTTTCCCCTCCGAAACATCTTGATCCAGCGGATCATAGATCACCAGCAGGTCCAGATCCGAAGTGGCATTCAATCGCCCTGCCCCCAGCGACCCCATGCCCAGCAGCACCGCCCCCCGCCCGGGTGACGGCCCGTAGCGGGTGGCGAACTCATCCGTCACCACCGGCCAGAGCGCGCCGAGTACAGCGCGCGCCAGATCGGCATATTGCAGCCCCGCAGTTTCGGCATTGGTCAACCCACGCAGCAGATGCACGCCAATGCGGAAATGCCATTCACGCGCCCATCGGCGGGTGCCGTCCAATTGTGCCTCGTAACTGGGTTCCTGCGCGAGCACAGTGCTTAGCGCCTCGCGCAGCCCCGCCTCTCCGGGCCAGTCGCTGAAGAAATCACCACCAATCACCGCATCGAATACAGCGGCATTGCGCGACAGGTGTTTTGCCAGTGCCGGTGAGGTACTGACCACGTCAATCAGCAGATCCGCCAGTTGCGGGTTGGCGTTCAGCAGCGAGAAAAGCTGCACCCCTGCCGGCAGGCGTTCAAGGAAGCCGTCAAAAGCCAGCAGCGCCTCATCCGGTTTCGCCGCATGGGCCAATCGTGCCAGCAGATCAGGTTTCAGGCGTTCAAATATCTCGGCACCACGTTCAGAACGGAAAGCAGGATAGCTGTGCCAGCGGTCCAGCACCTGCATGTCAAAACGATGCGCTTCGCCGGTGGCTTTGGCTTTGCTCTGGGTGCCGGCGAAAAACCCTTCGGTGGTTTCGTGTACATCGGACAGGCGGCGGTGCAGATCGGCCTCAAGATCGGGCACTTCCAAATCCATCATCGCCGCCAATCGGGCAAAACCCTCTTTGGACTGCGGCAGGTCGTGGGTCTGGGCATCGCGTACCATTTGCAAGCGGTGTTCGACCGTACGGTGGGCGCGGTAATGATCGGTCAGACTTTGCGCCACTTCCGTCGGGATCCAGTTCTTCTGCGCCAGAATCTCAAGGTTGGCACAGGTGCCCCGGCCACGCAGCTCCGGGTCGCGCCCGCCGGCAATCAACTGGCGTGTCTGGGTGAAAAACTCGATCTCGCGAATGCCGCCGCGCCCCAGTTTCATATTATGCCCCGGCAGGGTGATCGGCCCGCCCAGCCCCTTGTGTTCGCGGATCGCAAGACGCATGTCATGGGCATCCTGAATCGCGGCAAAATCCAGATGGCGCCGCCAGATAAAGGGGCGCAAGGTTTTGATAAACCGCGCCCCCGCATCCAGATCTCCGGCGCAGGGCCGCGCCTTGATATAGGCCGCACGTTCCCATGTCCGCCCCAGACTCTCATAATACCGCTCCGCGGCCTCCATCGCCATACAGACCGGGGTGACAGCCGGATCAGGACGCAGGCGCAGGTCGGTGCGGAAAACATACCCCGCGCCGGTAAGATCGCTTAACGTGCCGCTCATCGCGCGGGTGGCGCGGACAAATGCGGTGCGGGCGGCGTGGAAATCATCCACCTCGAAACGGGTCTCATCAAACAGGCAGATCAGATCGATGTCTGAGGAATAGTTCAGCTCGCGCGCGCCCATCTTGCCCATGGCAAGCACCACCATGCCACCTGCATCCGCCAGATCATCCTCGCTCATGCCGGGCAATTTCCCGCGCGCAATTTGCGGGGCCAGCCCCGCACGCAAGGCCGCGCCACAGGCCGCGTCAGCATAATCCGTCAAGGCACCCGTCACCTGTTCCAGCGACCATGCCCCACCCAGATCACATAGCGCCGTCATCAGCGCCAATCGGCGTTTGCCACGGCGCAGACCATCACCAACCTCCGAATAAGGGAGTGCCGCCGCCCCGTCGATCACCGCCTGCACCGCTTTTGCAGGATCCTCGACCGCTTGCCCCAACCATGCGGATTCTTTTTCCAGCAGGCTCAGCAGATAGGGCGCGCAGGCGGCTGCCCCCGCCACAAGGTCACGTACCTCTGCCGGGGCATCTGGGACCAAGGCCAAGGCATCGCGGGCGCGATCTTGATCAAAGATACGTGGAATGCGGGTGATTAGAGAGGCAAGGGAAAGTGTCATGCGCTGATCTTTGCGTCAGTCCGTGGTCAGGAGCAAGGGCTGGAAATGCCCATGCGTGCTGTTGCAGGGCGTGACATGACCCAAAGATGAAAAAACGCCCAAGCTCAACGCATCTGCAAACGGTGCCAACTATCCACCGACTCTGCGCGCACAGCGCAAAGCAGCGGCGCCCCTCTGCCCCTAGGCGGTAATAAAATCCGCCACTTCCGCCTGTGCAAGCAATGCCATTTTTTGCGGTGCCAACGCGAATACATGGTGCGGCGTCCCGGCGGCGGCCCATACGATGTCAAAGGCCAGCAGTGACCGGTCAAACCATTTTCGGGTTTCGTTCACATGACCAATGGGAGAAACACCGCCAATGGCAAAGCCAGTCTGTGCCCTTATCAACGCCGCATCCGCCTTGCCCAACGGCTCCCCCGCAAGGGCGGCAGCAGCATCCAGATCAACGGTTTGCCCACCAGCCGTAATAAACAACAGCGCCTCGCCTGACGTTTCCCCCCGTAAAATGATCGATTTGGCAATCTGGTCGACCTGACACCCCAGCGCATCCGCGGCATCCTGTGCGGTGCGCGACAAGGCGGTCTCGCGGATATCCGTGATCAATCCGGCAGTTTCGAGGGCGGTGCGGACACGTTTTAAACTCTTGCTCATGGCGCGATCTAAACGCGAAGTTGAAGCAGGTGCAAGGTGATGGACGACCTGTCTATATCGTCATGAACAGACTCTTCGACCTTCTCCAATGCCCACCCTGAAACCGAATCTCATGAAAATCAGCCCCCAGCTCGCCTTATAAATTATATAGCTTTAGCGGGTCGCTCAGACAACGGCTTCACTTTCCCTACCCAGCCAATGCCGCCAAAACGGGGGCGCTTTCAAAACACGCCATGCCTTCATAGGTTTCGAAAAATGGCCCGCCGTTTCCTGACGCCACGGATGCAACTTCCTGCTTGGCTTGGTCTGCCAAATGGACGATAATTCGGCTCCAATATTTCCTAAACACGTCAGTGAGTTAATGAACCCACTTCTTCAGCACAATGTAAGGGTATCTGGTTCAGGTGCGCGCCAGATGCTCTTTGCGCATGGCTTTGGCTGTGATCAGACAATGTGGCGCCATGTGGTGCCGTCTTTCGAATCCTCGCATAAGGTTGTGGCATTCGACTATATCGGTGCTGGCGGATCCAACCCCAATGCCTATGACCCGGACAAGTACTCTACACTTGGGGGATATGCTGAGGATGTGGTCAGAATCGGCAAAGAACTTGATATACGCGACGGTATATTTGTCGGTCATTCCGTCAGCGCCATGATTGGCGCTCTGGCGACGATACAAGAGCCTGAAATGTTCAGCACCCTGATCATGGTCAGCCCTTCACCACGCTACATCGATGATGAGGATTATATTGGCGGGTTCAGCCCTGACGACATCGAAGAGCTTCTGGCCTCGCTCGACGATAATCCCCTTGCATGGTCTGCGGCGCTCGCCCCTGCTATCGTGGCCAATGCAGACCGCCCTGAGCATGGGCAAGAGTTGACCGAGAGTTTCTGCAAACTTGACCCGAAAATCGCTTCGGGCTTTGCACGGGCGACATTTACATCAGACAATCGTGCCGACCTGCCTAAGATCACCGCAAGAACACTTGTGCTGCAATGCAAGGAAGACATCATCGCCCCTGAACATGTGGGGGAATACGTCCGCGATCAGATCCCGAACAGCAAGCTGCTGATGCTCGACGCAACCGGTCACTGTCCGAACCTCACCGCACCTGATCAGGTGATCGCGGCGATCCGGGATTTCGTTTGATGCCGGACCGTCCAGAACTTTCACCAGCACCCCCGTCATTCCAGAATACCCCCTGCGGCCATCTTGTCCACGATGATCGGGGGATCATCCTTGAAACGAACAACAGGTTACACGGCTGGCTCGCAATGAGCGCTTCAGAGTTGGACGGGACCCCTGTCATCGGTCTGCTGAGCAAGGCCAGCAGGGTTGTCTATGAAACCAGTTTCGTGCCCATGCTGGCGCTGAACGGGAAAGTAGACGGGGCAAGCCTTGACCTCATTGCCAAAGACGGCAGCAAGGTTCCTGTATTGTTAAGTGCCGAAACCACAGGTTCGGGCAAAGAATGCAGGACCACCATCGCCTTTTTGCTGGCCGACGCGCGGCGCGCTTTCGAACGCGACCTCGCCAAGGCGCGTGCGGAGGCGGAAGCACAGCTGTTGTTGACGCAGCGCGAGGGGAAGCTGCGCGAGCAGTTTGTCGCGATCTTGGGCCATGATCTGCTTAACCCGGTCGCTTCCATATCTTCCTCCGTGGGGATGCTTGCGCGAGAATCGCTTAGTGAGACGGGCCAGGAGATTGTTGAGCTGACGCAGGGTTCGGTGAAACGCATGTCACTGTTGATCCATAATATTCTTGATTTCGCACGCAATCGTCTGGGAGGGGGCATCGAGTTGAATATGTCTGACGAAGCGGTCCTGGAAACCGAGGTCAGGCAGGTCGTGAACGAATTGCGCGCGGCCAATACGGATCGTGAGATCCAGCTCGATATCTCTTTACAGGGCACGGTCAGATGTGATGGTCCACGTGTCGGACAGCTTTTGTCCAACCTGCTGGGAAATGCGCTGACCTATGGTGATCCTGAGCACCCCATTTTCGTGAATTTGAACACGATAGATGAAGGTGCCTTCGAGCTTGGCGTGAGAAATGCTGGCGCGCCGATACCGCCATCGGCCATGGAGCGGCTGTTTGATCCCTTTATGCGCAGCACCAACCACGGGGATCAAATGGGCCTGGGCCTGGGGCTCTATATCGCCTCTGAAATCGCCAAGGCGCATGGTGGCAAGCTGGAAGTCAGCTCCAACGATGACTGGACCACATTCACGCTGGTGGTCCCACCGGGAGGGATCGACGGTCAAACCGACAGCGGTCAAGGCGAGACTGCCATCGGCGGGACGTGAGCCACTGGGCCACCTATCATCGCAATCAGGATCATTCCCCGTCACCATCAAGCCTTTCACAACCACGAATTATCTTGGCGATTGTACCTCAACGTTGCCCCCCGCCCTTGCAATCGCAATGTGGCCGGTGGTGTCGGTGTAAGTCATCGATGGCGAGATCAGCCGGATCAGCGATGAAGAGGCCGTCGCGATTGATCAGGCCGATATGTGGTTTCAGGTATGGAAGTTCACAACCGAATGCACACCGAAGGGGCTGGCGGTACGGGGAATAGTTTCCGCGCTTGTACCAATGTTCAGGGGTCCAACTTCACGACAAAAGACGTCCGTGTCGCCGGGACCTACGGACTTGGAATTTTGCAGGGCTCCTTCAACGTGAACATTGATGGTGTGTTAGGTTTCGGTGACCGGCACACCGTCGATATGGACACTTGCGATTATTGCAAGGTGACAGATGCCGTATCAAGGCTAGGTACATCAGCTCCCTTTGGCATAGCTCATAATGGTGTGGGCGGCAGCAATAACACCATTGAGGGGACCGTCTACGTAGAAGGGCAAAACTATGTATTTAATGCGCGTGGCTTCCACGAAGTGACGGGTCAGGGGGCAAGTGAGGTGACGTTCCCTATGCTGGCCCCCACGGTCAAAATCAAGGCTGTGCAAGCCCGTGACAAGGGCACCACGCTCAACACGGGCGTATATTTCCGAATGCCGATTGTGGATGCTAACGTCGAGGTTGATCTGCGCAACGGTGACGGCACATTGGACACACTGAACTCAACGGCAGTGCGTCTTTATCCTTATCGGTGCTCTGGCAAAGTGAAGGTAAGAAGCCGAGGATATACACGCGCTGTTTTCGGTGACGTTCACGACATTGGAACAACACGAGGGCATGTTCTGGAGCTTGATATTGACTGCGACAATGGAAAACAGGCTTTGTACTCACGCGGGGGGGATGGCTACAAGCTCAGCATCAATGCAGGTCCTGGCATGGTTCCTGATTACGATGCCGCTTTAAGACCCGATGAAACCTTGCTGCGGTTCGAAGAGCCATCGGATCCAAAACGTCTGCGGTATTTGGAAATTACTAAGCTCGTGACCTCTTTGGTTGACGCAGAAAAAGGCTTGATTGGGGTCACAAATACTCAAGGCAATGCAGTTGGCTCAATAGGCGTTATTGATACCAACGCTGCCAATACCATCTATACCGAAGGTGCTGACTTCACACTCACGCGGGGTCGAATTCTTGCTGCCGGATCAAAAGCGATCCGCATCGACGGGAGTGCCGCCTGCAAAATCACAGAAATTGAAAAGGGGCTTTTCTTCGGGCAGGAAGTTCAGCTTTGGTCAACGACTGAAGGAACCTTCCCCGTCACCATCGAGGCTTTCACAACCACGAATTACCTGGGCGATGTGACGAGAACCTTGGGCTACGCGCCAATCAGCCTGCGCTGGGATGGTTCTCGTTGGCGTCCTCTGGGGGTGTAGCTGTGTTTGATGAAACGGCGATTGTGCCTCAACGTCGGCCCCCTGCCCTCGTAATCGCAATGTGGCCGGTGGTGTCGGCTTGTAATCGCCCGCTTTGAGATGGTTGAATGCCGACTTTGCGGGACGAAGCCGTCGTTCGTCGATCGGTGCTTGCTGTCCGGTTTGGAGAAAATCCTAAACTATTCATATGGCGAAAACGGCTCGCCAGTAGCTGAACCTTCTTCAACAATGATAAAGTGCACCCTCAACGACTTCGCCAGCCTCACTACATTTCTTGATCGAGAAAGGATACTGATCTTCAATCGCATTAGTTCTCTCTCTTCTTTTCTCAGGCTGATAGTACTGATCAGTCGCTCAATATCACGCGAAGCAACGTGGAAATCGATGCCCAACATTGCACGCCAAAGAGTATTATAAACCCATTTACCAGACTTTCGGGCCTCGCCATCCCAACGCGAGCGACTGTGCTTGCGCATAAGGAAATCTTGCACCCCGTCATGAAGGTCGCGAAATCTAGAAAAGAAAAGCTGTCCGGAAAAGCCTCTCGTGTAAGCTTGGCGTTCTCTGTTCGCTCTAAGTGAAGACAGCTCTCCTGATATGCTCCACTGCGGCTGATTACTCATAAAAATTGACAGGATATTGATCATTTGCGGGGATAGGCAAAAACCGTATGTTGGAACCAAATCACTAATCTCGTTACACAATTTAAGAACATTTTTCAGAGCAGCCTCGTCCAATCCTTCAAGATAAACGTAGTCGCTAGGCAAAATAAATGACTGGTGGTTTTCTCCCAGATGTATCTCGGCTGGAATAAGGAAACCCGGTACTAAATATTCATTCACATCTTGTGAAAAGTCTGCACTTTGCAGATCATCAAAAAGTTCGTTGACTTGTTCAAAGTTACTAATCGAGAAGAGGGCACGGCCTGATGCTTCATCAAGTTTAACTAGGAGGTCACATAGCTCGTTGATAAACATGAAACGGGCCATGCGCCATTTTTTATCAGCTTGCCAGTACACAAACCTTGCGGTCAGCGGAGCCAATAAGGCCAACGACACTAGCTCGAGGCCAATACTAAACCATCTATCAGCCCCGATCAGGCTCGTCAGCCACTCGACACTTTCATTTAACATAATCTTGCTGTTGCTCCAAATAGACATCTCACCTTGTGACGATTAACAATGCCCATACTGTCAACTGTCGCAAGTGCTTCCGGTGATCTCTTTTGCTTACTTGCAGGCGTATAGCCGCCGTTGGTACATCGTGCAGCATCATGCACTTTGGGCTCACTGCTGCCGTTCACCACAATCAACTGTTCGAAGAGTGTTCGAAGCGTTATTTGAATGATTTTACGAAAAACGTTTGCTGCAAATATCTCTGTCATTCACTGCAAAAATTGATGTCGCGCTACAACGGGCTCACTGCTGCCGTTCACCACAATCAACTGTTCGAAGAGTGTTCGAAGCGGTATTTGAATGATTTAGCGAAAAACTGTTTGCTGCAAATATCTCTGTCATTCACTGCAGAAATTGATGTCGCGCTACACGCGCCACACTCACGAAACCCCTAAATACCTGATAAAAAAAGATTTTAAAAATAAATGTAAATAGCATTCACATTTTCTCTTGCAAGCTGCGAAACAATCCCCATCTTGGGTAATGTAAAAGGCATTCACATAAGACCTTTTAAGCAGATAGGCCGCAGTCAGGCCTATGTATTCGAAAGGCTTGACCATGAACACACTCGCATCCGAGCAGACCTTTGCGCCGCGGCCCAATTGGTTTGCGCGCACCGAAAACTGGTTGGACGAAAAGGGCAAAGGCGCATGGATCGCCGCGATGGTCCTTGGGTTCATCTTTTTCTGGCCCGTTGGCCTTGCCCTTCTTGCCTATATGATCTGGAGTAAACGTATGTTTTCTGGCAAATCCTGCGCACAGCGTCGCAGCCGCACCGTGATGTCCACCCGCAGCACCGGCAATTCGGCCTTTGACTCCTATAAAGCTGACACTCTGCGCCGCCTGGAGGAAGAGCAAAACAACTTTGAAGCCTTCCTTGAACGTCTGCGCGAAGCCAAGGACAAGGCCGAATTCGACCAGTTCATGGATGATCGCGCAAAACGCGAAGACGCTGACTAATCCACGCCGCCCTCCGGGTTTTCCGGAGGGCGACCACCACGAAGAACAAAGAGAGCATGATGACCCCTGATCCAGATACCCAACCGCAATTTTACACAGGCGTCCCCACCAAACGGCTTGTGGCATGGATCCTTGATATGGTCCTGATTGTTCTGATCTGTCTGGCCATGCTGCCCGTCACGGCCTTCATCGGCATCTTGTTTTTCCCCTTTCTGATGTTGATCGTCGGATTTCTGTACCGCGTTGCCACCTTGACCGGCGGGTCGGCCACTTGGGGCATGCGCCTTTTGTCACTGGAAATCCGTCAGGGCGACGACCGCCCATTGGATGGCGCAACTGCGTTTTTACACACGCTGGGATATTCCGTGTCCCTTGCGCTCCCCGTTTTGCAACTTATCTCGATTGTGCTGATGCTGACCTCGGCGCGCCGTCAAGGGTTGACCGATATGGTGCTGGGGACCGTTGCCCTGAACAAACGCCAATAGGTAATCCACGGAATAGAGTGGATTTTACTAAAACACCGCTTGGCGGCTTGGGAGCGCGCGGTTACACTCTGACCGTCTCAGAGAACGGAACCCATGCGCCACACACTCCCGCTAACGCCACAGTTCTATGTCACCGCGCCGCAACCCTGCCCTTATCTTGAAGGCCGGATGGAGCGGAAACTCTTCACGGCGCTGCAGGGTGAAAATGCGGGGGCCCTAAACGACAGCCTTTCTGCACAGGGATTCCGGCGTTCGCAGAATGTGCTCTACCGCCCCTCCTGTGCTGATTGCGCATCCTGC
Organism: Sulfitobacter pacificus; assembly: GCF_030159975.1. NCBI lineage: Bacteria > Pseudomonadati > Pseudomonadota > Alphaproteobacteria > Rhodobacterales > Roseobacteraceae > Sulfitobacter > Sulfitobacter pacificus. Next base: position 1,235,377 of record NZ_BSNL01000001.1, on the reverse strand, counting down.
CTGTCCGCACGGATTGACGTTGCCGCCTTCACGGCCAGCCGCAGCCAGCGCCGCACCCTTGCACGCAACAGGGGACTGGAACGGCGCGCCACCTCCCCCTGGGCCACAGAAGAACAATACGAGCTGTTTCGCAGGTATCTGGACAGCCGCCATGCGGATGGTGGTATGGCAGATATGGATGTATTCGAATTCGCCGCCATGGTCGAGGAAACCCCGATCCGCAGCCGGGTGATTGAATATATCGACAAGGACAGCCGTGATCTGGCCGGGGTCTGCCTGACGGATGTGCTGGGGGACGGGCTAAGCATGGTCTATTCCTTCTACACACCTGATCGCCCCAAGGATGGGCTGGGCAATTATATCATTCTGGATCACATCGACATCGCCCGCAGCGCCGGTCTGCCCTACGTCTATCTTGGCTATTGGGTCCCGGGCAGCCAGAAAATGGGCTATAAGGCCAAGTTTTCAGGGCTTGAAGTCTATTTTGGCGGCCAATGGCAGAAGCTGAAAAACCCCGAGGGTTTCGAACCTGAACAACACCCGCTTGGCAATGATCCCATTGCCGAACAGGTTGCCAATATCGCCCTGCCCGACATGGCACAGAAACGGCGCTAACACGCCCCTCCTCTTTTTGGCCTTATATACTGTAGTGCTGCCGTGCCGCAGGCCCAACAGTCGTGCTGTGCGCACCGTTCACACCACACACCAGATCCAAAATGAAATGAGGCCGCCTTCTCAGGCGGCCTCTCCTTTGGATCATCCATCGCCCTATGCTGTTGCTAGGGGATCAGATCCGGCACAATGGTCACAATCGCCGGGAAGAACCACAGGATCGCCAGACCGGCAACCTGGATCAGGACAAAAGGCACAATCCCACGATAGATATGCTGTGTTGTGACGCTCGCCGGGGCAACCCCGCGCAGGTAGAACAAGGCAAAGCCGAAGGGCGGCGTCAGGAAGGAGGTCTGCAGGTTCACCGCAATCATGATGGTCACCCATTTGGGATCAAAGGTCCCGCCATAGATCACCGGCCCGACAATCGGCACCACGATGTAGATGATTTCAAGGAAATCCAGCACGAAACCCAAAACAAACAGGACCAGCATCACCAGCAGGAAGACCGTCAGCTCATTGTCAAACGACTTGAGGAACTGCTGAATGTAATGTTCGCCGCCAAAACTAATCACCACCAGATTGAGCAATTGCGAACCGATCAGAATGGTAAACACCATCGATGTTACCTTGGCGGTTTCACGCACAACCGGTGTCAGAACGCCATGGGTGAACAGGATCCAGCAAGAGAACAGCAGACCAAACACCGCATAGAGATAGGCACCATAGGCCACGAAGAAAGCGAACCAGCTTTCAAAGGACACATCGTCCTGATTGATCCGCAGGTCAAAGTTCACCCCGACCAGAATACAGACGATAATGGCCAGTGTGGACCAGATGATCACCTTGGGCGAACGGTCCTCGTCGCGCAGCTTGCGATAGGCCGCCAGCATGATCGCACCACCTGCCCCAAGGGCCGCAGCCGGTGTTGGATTGGTGATACCGCCAAGGATCGACCCCAGCACGGCAACGATCAGCATCAGCGGTGGGAAGACCACACGGATCAGCTCGTTCGCGGCGCATAGCTTGGTGGCATAGACCACCCCGTAAAGGATCAAGGCAAAGGGGATCGCCATCAGTACAACCATCACCCCGGCCGAGGTGGTCGGTCCGATCAACAGAATATCGACCAGCACGGCCAGCACCACACCCAGACCACCAATGATCAGCGGCCGGGTATCAGAAGATGGCGACACGCCACGCCCTGTGGTCAGGAACAGCGACAACAGCACCAGCAGAATGGCAACGCCGGTTCCGATGGGGGCCGCATCCGCAATCTTTGCAGCTTGTTTGGCAGCAAGATCCTCATCACTCAGCTTTTCGGACTGTGCAAGGCCGCCGGCCTCTTCAATCACCTTCTGCTCGGCAAGCGCCTTGTCCCAGGCCTCCTGCCCGTGCAATTCGATCATCGAAGCCTGACATTCCTCTCCTACATTGGTGCGCAGGCTGGCCGCTTCACCAATGTCAGAGAAGCTTGAAACTGTGGTCGACTGGCTGCCGACAACACCAAGGTTGCCAAGGAAAATCGTCCCCACAATCAACAGCACCGGTGCGCCGAGGAACCATGTGAAGGCTTCATTGCGTGTGATCGCTTCGGAATTGGTTGATCCCATGGTAACCGCCGGTGCCTTTTCAGGGTTCAGCAAGGCATAGCCAAAGGCATAAAGCGCATAGAGCAGCGCCAGCATGATACCGGGCAACAGGGCTGCCTGAAACAGCGTCCCCACCGATACAACCGCCGGCTCGCCCAACAGGGTCAAAGCATCGGTACAGCCCGCAGTCTGCGCGCGGGCCTCTTGCGCGGCGGAATAGAGATCCCCCGCCAAAGTGCCCAGCAGAACAATCACAATCGAGGGCGGAATGATCTGCCCCAATGTGCCGGATGCCGCGATGACACCGGTGGCGATTTCCGGGGAATAATTGTTGCGCAACATGGTCGGCAGGGCCAGAAGACCCATGGTCACCACCGTCGCACCGACAATGCCGGTCGAGGCCGCAAGGAAGGCCCCCACAACCACAACAGACACAGCCAGACCACCGGGCAGCGGTCCGAAAACCTTGGCCATTGTGGTCAGCAGATCATCCGCAATTTTGGAGCGTTCCAGCGTGATGCCCATCAGGACAAACATCAAAACCGCCAGCAATGTCTCGATCGACTGCCCCGCCAGAACACGTTCGTTCATGCGGTTGACGATAAAGGAAACATTGCGGTCCAGCGCAGTTTCCCAGCCGTCAGGAAACACCGAAATCGCAACCCGCGGTAGATCCGGGTATCTGAACAGTGACACCGTATCTTCTTTCACCCCGGAGTTAACCAAGGCGCGATAGGCATCAGAGGAGGTGTCGATGGCCTGATGTATCAGCAACCCCGCTGAATCCAGCGCCGCGATGATGGCGAAGGAGATGATCCCCGCGCCACCAATGGCAAAGGCCACTGGAAAGCCGGAAAGGATGCCGCCGAACAGGCAGACAAATACAATAATCAGGCCAACTTCGACCCCGTCGAGACCAAAAAACATCAGTGTGTTCCCTCATATGCTTCTTCGCCTTCGCCAAGGGTATCCCTGTCGAGATATTTACCCTCGGACTCGGAGCCTTCCTTGAATTCGCACCAGCTGCGATAGAAGACGGCGATGGCTTGCAAAATCACCATGACGCAGAACAGGCACAGCAGGATTTTGAAGATAAAGTAACCGTTAAAGCCATTTGGCGAGAAGCCGATGGTTTCAACATTCCATTTCAGCACCCGCGCCTTGCGCAGCAGCAGATCCAGTGAGTCAGAGGCAGAGGGGTTCGGCGTGACCAGATGGCGCCACATGAAGAACCAGCCGTAGAGCCAGGTCACGACCGCAAAGGGGATCATGAAAAACAACGCGCCGAACATATCGACGATCTTTTTGGTGCGGAACTTTGCACCGGCATAGAACAGATCAACCCGCACATGGCCGCCCTGTACAAAGGTGTAGGAGACACAAAGACAGACCACCAAGGCGTTGAAAAGTTTCAATTCTTCCGCAAACCAAGAGATGTCAAACTGCAATGGGATGCCAAAGCCGATCGAAATGTCAGGCCGTGTGAAAATCCGCTGCATAAAGACGATGATGATCTGTTGCAGCACCATGATCAGCCCGGCCCAGGCGAACAGACGGCCAACACCGTTGCCGAACCATTCCAGACCGCGCACCATTGACCACATCATCTCGCGGCGACGCATGGCGATGCCGGTGATGATGATCAGGATCAGCGTCAGAACAAAAAACAGCTCTGTAGAGGCCCCGTAATAGATGAAGCGCATCATCGCTTGCGGATCAGTCCAATTCAACCAGAGCGCAGGCTGAAAAAGCGCCGCAAACAGGTTGTAAGGGGCTTCTACGAAGTTCCCTAAAATATACTGGAGCCCGCCAGAATCCTGGAACTTATCAAGACAGCTGAGCTTGGCACCCTCAGCTGCACGGAAAAATCCCGAACACACCACATCGTCGGCCATTATGTCCCCTCCCCGGAGCGCACGTCAGGGTTGACCCTATTTCGCGCGTATCGGGCGTTTGCGCCCGTCGTTTGAATTGCATCAAGGGCCGCGACAATCGCGCGGCCCTTAAGTATTTTACAGTGAAGGCTTAGCCTTTGTTGCGCACACGCTCGCGCTGCTCAACGTAGAAGGCGTCAGACTTGGACAGCCATTCCGCAGAAGAGGTCAGCGAGGCTTCAAAGCTTTCGCGTGTCCGTGCGAACAGGTCATCGCCCATGTTTTCATCCATGACCTCGGAAGAGGCCGCACCGAATGCATCCCAGACATCGTCAGAGAACTGCATGGTTTTCACACCTTGCTGCTGCAAACGTGAAAGCGCCGCACCGTTGTTGGCCAATGTCTCGGCCAGCTGAATGTGGGTGGTCGCCATTGTCGCATATTCAATGATCTTCTGGTGCGCTGGGGACAGCTCGTTGAAGACATCAAGGTTCACAGCGCAAGCCAGACCGGAACCCGGCTCGTGGAAGCCCGCTGTGTAGTATACTTTTGCCACTTCCTGGAAGCCGGCGCGTTCGTCTGCAAACGGGCCAACCCACTCCAGACCGTCCAGAGCACCGGAAGACAGCGCCTGATACAGTTCGCCACCCGGGATGTTCTGAACAGATGCGCCCAGTTTACCCAGAACCTTACCACCAAGGCCCGGCATACGGAATTTCAGACCGTTGAAGTCTGCGGCAGAACCGATTTCATTGCGGAACCAACCACCGGACTGTGAACCGGAGTTACCGGCGAGGAAGGACTTGAGGTTAAAGATCTCGCCCAGTTCGTTGTGCAGGTCATGGCCGCCACCGTGGTGGTACCAGTTGGTCAGCTCTTGTGCTGTGCCGCCGAAAGGAACGGCAGTGTAATAGGCATAGGCCGGGTGCTGGCCGATGAAATAATAGTCAGCGGAGTGGTACATGTCGGCCTGACCGGAAGATACCGCGTCAAATACTTCGAAAGCACCAACCAGTTCACCCGGGGCTTTTTTGTCGATGGTCAGGGTGCCGTCAGACATCTCGTTGACCATGTTGTTCAGATAGGTTGCCGCATCGTCCAGCACGGCAAAACCGCGCGGCCAGGATGTGACCATTGTCAGTGTCTTCTTGCCTTGTGCGTAAACTGGTGCGGCAAGTGTTGTTGCGGCGGCGGCGGTACCACCGAGGGCAGATGTCTTCAGAAATGAACGACGATCCATAGGGTTACTCCTCCCGAGTAGAATGCCCGCGTCGCGCAGACTCGCACGCGCAGGTCGTTTCAAGTGGAGCTACCCTAGCAAGGGTTGCCAGAAGTGAAATACCTAGTTCTACGTAGGGACGACCCCAAACAGGCCCAAACACCAATTTTTGTTGACTATTTTGATACGAATCCCGCGCGCCTTCGCGAATGTTGCGGCCCGACACCCCGCCTGCCCTTTGATTCGTGACCGATTCGTCGTATCGAATCATTCATGCGGCGTTTCTTTCGTTCCTTTGTCCTCAGCTATGCGCAAAAGCTTACGCTTTTGGCGGCGATTCCGCTGATTGTCGCGGTTGCAGCCATTGCCATGATCGTCGCACTTCAGGCCCGCGCCCTTGCCGAACGCGAGATTTTCACGCTTGAGGCGCAGCTGATCGAGGCCAAAAAAGCAGAGCTGCGCAATTACGTAACTCAGGCCCGCAACGGGTTCTACTTTATCTACGGCAATGCGGCCCCGGATGATGAGGAAGCCAAACAGCGGGTGGCACAGATCCTGTCTGCGATGATCTACGGCGATGAGGGGCAATTCTTTGTCTATGACTACGAAGGAACCCAATTGGTCAGCCCACGACAGACTGATCGGATTAACCGAAACTGGCGGGGTCAGACCGATAGCGAAGGTACAGAAATTGTCGACGCGCTGATCCGCATTGCCCGAGAAGGCGCAGGCCATCACAGCTATCTCTGGCCAAAACCCAGCACCGGAGAAGAAGCGCGGATGATCACCTATGTGACCTCTTTTCCATCCTGGCAATGGGCAGTTGGGACCGGTGTGTTTATCGACGATGTGTTGGCATCGGTGGCCAGTGCGCGGGCCGATGTCGAGGCGCGGGTGCAACGCACCTTTGTCTATATCGGCGGCATCACCCTGGCGGCCTTGTTTGTGGTCTTTGCCACAGGCATGGGGGTGAATCTGCGCGAACGCCGCCTTGCTGATGCCAAGTTGAAAAAGCTGACCGAACGGGTGTTTGACGCGCAGGAAGAGGAACGCGGCCGCGTGGCACGGGAGCTACATGACGGGATCAGCCAGATCCTTGTTGGTGTACGCTATGCGCTGGACAGCGCGCGGCGGCGTCTGGAGCGGGGGGATGCCAAGGCGGCGGAACCTTTGGCCAAGGGGATCGACAGTCTGGGCGAGGCCATCATTGAGGTGCGCCGGATCAGCCGCGATCTGCGCCCCGGCGTGCTGGATGATCTGGGGCTTGGCCCCGCGATCAAAACCCTTGTTGAAGAATTCGAGGCCCGCACCGGCATCACAGGTCGATTTGAAACGGCGGTGTTTCGCAACCGTCTGGACGATGAAGCGAAGATTGCCCTTTACCGCATCGCCCAAGAGGCCCTGACCAATATAGAACGTCACGCCGGGGCAGATCAGATTGACGTCAGTCTGCGCGGGCACCGGCATGGCGCAACCTTGTTGATCCGGGACAATGGCTGCGGGATCGCAACAAGCCCCTCTGCCACCTCATCCGGGCTGGGCCTGCGCAATATGCAGGAACGCATGGAGCAAGTGAACGGCAAATTGGTGGTGCGCATCGGCAAGACAGGCGGCACCACTATTGAAGCCACGGTGCCTTTAAGCCATATGCTTCCGCCGGAAAGCTCAGAACATCCCAAGGTTGCTGCTGAATGACAAATCAGACCCGTGTTGTAATTGTTGACGATCACCCAATGGTCGCTGAGGGCATCCAATCCATTCTGGAAAGTTATGATGACATCAGCGTCATCGCGACACTGCCCAATGGGCGCGCAATGATTGACCAACTGGACCGGCTGAACCCCGATGTCATCCTGATGGATCTGAACATGCCTGACATTGGCGGATTGACCGCCACTGAAATCGTGCTGGAACGCCGCCCCGAGACGCGCATCGTGATCCTGACCATGCATGACAACCCCGAATATATTGCCAGCGCACTGAGCCATGGGGCAATGGGGTATCTGCTTAAGGACGTCCCCACCGACGAGATCAAACAGGCCATTGATGTGGTGATGGGCGGCGAACGCTATCTCTGCACAGGCGCGCAGGGTTCCATCGCCCCCAAGGATGATGGTGGTCGCGAAGCATTGACGGAACGCGAACAGACCATCCTGCTGCAACTGGCCTCTGGCAATTCAAACAAACAGGTTGCTGGCCAATTGGATATCTCTGTGCGCACGGTTGAAACGCACCGCAAAAACATCAAACGCAAACTTGGCATTTCCAGCACCGCCGGGCTGACCCGTTATGCCATGGAACATGGTGTTTTGCAGGGCACAGGCGCGCGCCTGTAGGGACTGGCGATGAAATTCACCTGCCACAATTCTCCCTCATGTGAAATGCCATTAGACCCAACATGTTTCAGCAGACCCAACATGTTTCAGCGCCCGCCCTTCGCTCATCACCGCCGTACGCCGTGTTCGGGGTACGGCGAATAGATATCTAAGAAATTGAAAATAAACAAAACTAACAGGGAAACCCAGACGTGATACAAGTCCTCGGGCGGCCAAATTCCGTAAATGTGCAAAAGGTCATGTGGTGTCTGGCCGAGCTAGATATCGAGGTGGACCGCAAAGACATTGGCGGGGCATTTGGCGGCAATGACGCGCCGGCCTATCGCGCCCAGAACCCAAACGGTAAGATCCCCACGCTGATTGATGAAGGCTATGTGATATGGGAATCCAACGCGATTGTGCGCTATTTATGTGATCTATATGGAACCGCGCCCTGGTTTCCAGCGGACGCCCGGCAACGGGGTCACGCCAGTCAATGGATGGACTGGTATCAAACCGCCCTGCACCTCCCGATGACCACGCTGTTCTGGCAATTGATCAGAACCGATGCTGCAGAAAGGGATCAGACGGCAATCAATGCCGCGATTGCGGAATGCACGGGCTTTTGGGCGATGCTGGACAAACACCTGGAGGAAAGATCCTTCATTCTGGGGGACCACATCAGCATGGCTGATATCCCGCTGGGCTGTGCCGCCTATCGGTGGCATAGGATGGAATTTGACCGACCGGCCTTGCCCAACCTGCGACGGTGGTGGGAGGTTCTTGCAAAACGGTCTGCCTACCAAAAACATGTGATGCTGCCCCTGACGTAAATATCGGCCACTGTTATCCGCGTGCCTTCCCCTTGCGCCCCCGGCCCCGAGCAACAAGACACCGACACATAGATCGCGATCCTCGCGCTGGTATGGTGCGGGCCATGTTACAGAATGGTCCGCTGAGAACGGCCATACGACAGCTGACAACGCGCCAAATGCCATCGAGTTTTCTTCTTAACCAAGACCAATCAGCAGGTAATTGCCCTGCCCCAACGGCAATTACAGTGCAGATTGAGGGTGAAATTTCAATTTATGTCGTTCCAACCACAAGAAACGTAACAAAATTCCAAAATGATCGCCGCCAAAGACATATTTCTCGCCTTATTGCCTGTTGACGCCCCGCAAAACCCCTCCTAATGTCCCGGAACGCATTAAGGAGCCTTTGGGCATGACCACTCTAGTCGTCATTCTAGGACAAACGCGCATGGGCCGGTAACGGTAGACCATATCTTGACCCATGCGCCCCCGACATCCTCGGGGGCTTTTTTATGCGCCACACAAATTAACGCCGCACGGAGCACTACGATGAAACGCCAAATGACCGGAGCCAAAATGATTGTCCAAGCCTTAATCGATCAAGGTGTGGACACTGTGTTCGGATACCCCGGCGGTGCTGTGCTACCGATTTATGATGAGGTGTTTCAGCAGAACTCGATCAAGCACATCCTCGTGCGTCACGAACAGGGCGCGGTGCATGCCGCCGAAGGTTATGCCCGATCCACCGGCAAGCCCGGCGTTGTTCTGGTGACCTCTGGTCCGGGTGCGACAAATGCGGTGACCGGCCTGACCGACGCCCTGCTTGATTCAATTCCGCTGATCGTTTTAACGGGTCAGGTTCCGACGTTCATGATCGGTTCCGACGCCTTTCAGGAAGCCGATACTGTGGGCATCACCCGCCCCTGCACTAAACACAACTGGCTGGTGAAAGAAACCGACCAGCTCTCCGGTGTCCTGCATGAGGCCTTTCATGTTGCCACCTCGGGCCGTCCGGGTCCGGTGCTGGTGGATATCCCCAAGGATGTGCAGTTTGCCACCGGCACCTATACGCCCAAGGCCCCATCTGTGTCACATTACCAACCCCGCCTTAAAGGCGATCTGGAAGAGATCACCGAATTGGTTGCCGCCATCGAAAAGGCCAAACGCCCGGTGTTTTATACCGGCGGGGGTGTGGTCAATTCCGGCCCCAGTGCCTCGCAATTGCTGCGCGAACTGGTCGATGCCACAGGTTTTCCAATCACCTCTACCCTGATGGGGCTGGGCTGTTATCCGGCATCGGGTGACAAATGGTTGGGCATGCTGGGCATGCACGGGCTTTATGAAGCCAATATGGCGATGCATGGCTGCGATCTGATGATCAACATCGGTGCAAGGTTTGACGACCGGATCACCGGCGTTGTTGACCTGTTCAGCCCGAAATCCAAAAAGGCGCATATCGACATTGATGCCTCCTCGATCAACAAGGTGATCCGTGTGGATATCCCGATCCTGGGTGATGTGGGTCATGTGCTGGAGGATCTGCTGAAAATCTGGAAATCACGGGGCCGCAAGACCAACTCCGAAGCGGTGGCCAAGTGGTGGAAGCAGATTGAGGAATGGCGCGCGGTGGATTGCCTGAAGTTCAAGCAGGAAGGCAAGATCATCAAGCCGCAATACGCCCTGTCCCGTCTTGAAGCGCTGACCAAGGACCGCGACCGCTATATCACCACTGAGGTGGGTCAACATCAGATGTGGGCAGCGCAATATCTTGGATTTGAAGATCCCAACCGCTGGATGACCTCCGGTGGACTGGGCACGATGGGCTATGGCTTTCCGGCGTCGATTGGCGTGCAGATGGCGCATCCAGACAGCCTTGTTATCAATGTGGCGGGCGAAGCCTCATGGTTGATGAACATGCAGGAAATGGGCACGGCCATGCAATTCAACCTGCCGGTCAAACAGTTCATCCTCAACAACGAACGCCTTGGCATGGTGCGCCAGTGGCAGGAGTTGCTGCATGGTGAACGCTATTCCCAAAGCTGGTCAGAATCCCTGCCAGATTTTGTGAAACTGGCCGATGCCTTTGGGGCCAAGGGCATCATCTGTTCCGACCCGGACGATCTGGATGATGCGATCATGGAAATGATCAATCATGACGGGCCGGTGATCTTTGATTGTCTGGTGGAAAAGCATGAAAACTGCTTCCCGATGATCCCATCAGGTAAGGCGCATAACGAGATGCTTATGGGTGATGCAGATACGCAGAATGCAATTGACGCAAAGGGGTCGGTTCTCGTCTGAGACGTTTTCTTAGAAAGAAAACGGTCGGAAACTTTGAACGTTTCCGACACCTCCAATTGAAGGATACGGAATATGTCAGCTCTAAAAATCAAAAAAGGTGCCACGTCGCACTCTGCCTACAATCTACGCCCCAATTTTTCTGACGTGATAGAGCGTCACACGCTGGCGGTGCTGGTTGAAAACGAACCCGGCGTCCTGGCCCGCGTCATCGGGTTGTTTTCCGGGCGTGGCTATAACATCGACAGCCTGACCGTGGCCGAGGTGGATCACACCGGACACCTTTCCCGCATCACCATTGTGACCTCGGGCACACCGCAGGTCATCGAACAGATCAAGGCACAGCTGGGACGGATCGTTTCCGTGCATGATGTGCATGACCTGACTGTCGAAGGCCAAAGCGTTGAACGCGAACTGGCAATGTTCAAAGTCACCGGAAAAGGTGAACAACGTGTCGAAGCCCTGCGGCTGGCGGATATCTTTCGCGCCAATGTGGTGGACAGCACCTTGGAAAGTTTTGTGTTTGAAATCACCGGTGCGCCGGAGAAGATCGACGCTTTTGCGGATCTGATGCGCCCCTTGGGCCTGTCTGAGGTGGCCCGTACCGGCGTGGCAGCCCTGTCCCGCGGCGATTGATCTGACGGATATTGCGGGGCGTCGGCACCTCCTTTGGACTGGCGCTCCCCTTTTCGCCTCGAACATCAGCGTCTGAACCTGAACAGAATATCTGTCGCTTTGTTTGCAGGCCGCAATTCCATTAAAAACAGAAATCTGCACACAGATTTTCGGTGGGCTTTGGTAAAATCGCGCCACCTTACCGTCCCGGCAAAAACCGCCAAACCTCTATGTCATATGACATAGACCGCAGCCGGAATTTTGCCTTAGAACCTGTTAATCAACGCTCCCGGATCTTTCTGCAAGGCGATGACTTTGCACGCCTTACCAATCGTGTTCTCGGATATTGAAGCTGGGCCAGCCGGTGGCACTTTAGCCGATTTCGCAACGTTTCAGCGGGCGGAGCATATTTGCTTTCTGAGGGAATGGAACAATTTCACCGGTTGGTGGTGCAGCAACTGATGTCGCATTTTCTTCAGCAACACTGCTGCGCAAACCATCGAGTAACCCATTGCAAACATTACTCTCTATAAGCCGGGCATTTGTTGCGCGCCTTGTCTTGCGCTCAATGGAGACATCAAACTGCACCATATCCCCCGGCTTAAATTGCCTTTGCTCATCGGCAATCATGGCCGCCGCGTCAAAATAGGCAAGATCCCCATGGTCTTCACACCAGAACACAGCTTTCTCGTCTTTCACATTACTCCAAAGTACAACCCCAAACATTAACAGCCACGCCCTTTCATCCCAGCAACCGCAAAACTTCTTACATGTATTATAAGTGTAAGCGGTTTCAGAGCACGGAGGCATTTGTGTCTAAAAATGCACCAACTGCACCAAAATAGCGTCACACCTGTTGCTAGTTAGCGTCAATTGTGCTATGATTTCGGGTAACAGTGCGCTTCACCTCAGAAAATCAGACCACGGACATATTGATATGGCCCGCCCTCCCCAATCTCCTGCTGAGTTGCGCAATATGTTTGGCGAAAACCTGCGCCAGCTTTCAAGCACCTATGCATCTGTTTCGGATCTTGCACGGCAATTGGGCATAAACCGCACCCAGTTTAACAGATACCTGTCCGGCGAGAGCTTTCCGCGCCCTGATGTGCTGGCCCGCATGTGCAGCTTTTTCAAGGTAGACGCGCGCGTGCTGCTTGAACCGGTGGATAAGATCGGAAGAGGCGAAGATCCGATTTCAAACTCGTTTCTACGGGAGTTTTTCGGGACAGGTGCCTCGAATGTTTCCGAAGACGCTTTTCCCAGCGGGTTCTATCGCTATTCCCGGCGTAGCTTTAGCGATCATAACATCTTTATCGTCGGGCTGATTATGATCCTACGGCAAGGTTCCAACACCTTTATGCGCGGTTACGAGACTGTTGAGTCGATGAAACTGCAGGATCTGCCGACAAATGCCCGCGCGCGCGAATTCCGCGCTTTGGTCATGCAGCAGGAAGATGGCATCGTTCTTTTGGTGTCGCGCCGCAACGCCATGACGTCATCGTTCAACTATCTCTATCGTGTTGCCTCGTTTGAAAACAACTTTTGGGTTGGCTTTATCACCCGCACCGTTCCCGAAGAAGTTGGCCGCCCCCGCGCCGTACGGATGGTATATGAGTTTCTTGGCAATAGGGTTGCGGATGCGCTACCAACGGCCCGTCAAGCCGGGTTTCATTCTGTTGACGAGCTCTTGCCGTTTCACCGCCGGCTGCTGCAACCGGACACCCCGTTCTCCTGACCCGCTCCTCTCCCTTCAACAGCTTGTGTCGCCCCTGATAAAAATGGGTCGCCGGGCAGCAATGCTGCCGGTCTGCAATCGCGTATATCTGGGGCACCAACAGGAGAGCACAGATGTCCCACCCCGTGTCCGATCTGAGTAAGGTTCGCCAGCCCATCGCGCAGGCAAACGGCCTGCCCAACGCCCATTACACCGATGCCACAGTTTTCGCTGAGGAACGTCAGGCGGTGCTGTTTGACCAATGGGCCGGATTGGGTGTGGGCGCGGATGTACCCGACATTGGCGATGCGGTGCCGTTGACCTTTCTGGAAATGCCACTGCTGATGCTGCGCGACAAGCAAGGTCAGGTGCGCGTCTTCCAGAACATCTGTCGGCACCGCGGGATGATCCTGATCGATGCCCCGCGCAAGATTGAGGGGGCGATCCGTTGTCCCTATCACAGCTGGTGCTATGCCACCGATGGGCGTTTGGTCAGCACCCCGCATATCGGTGGTCCGGGACAGAACACACATGAAGGAATTGACCGTGATCTGCTGGGGCTGATCGAGGTGCGCAGCCATATCTGGATGGATGTTGTCTATATCAATATCTCCGGCACCGCCCCGCCTTTTGAGGATGCCCATGCCGATCTGATGGCCCGATGGGCGGAATTTGACAAACCCCTGTTTCATGGCGGTGCAGACAGTCGTTTCACCCTTGAGGTGAACTGCAACTGGAAACTGGCGGTCGAGAATTATTGCGAAAGCTATCATCTGCCCTGGGTGCATCCGGCGCTGAACACCTATTCACGGCTCGAAGATCACTATCACATTGAAGCTACGGGCAGGTTCTCTGGGCAGGGCACATGGGTCTACCGCCAGCTTAAGGACGAAGATGGCACAGTCTTTCCCGATTTTGAGGGTTTAGACGCGAAATGGGACACGGCGGCAGAGTACATCACCGTTTATCCAAATGTACTGCTGGGCGTGCACCGTGATCATACCTTTGCCATTGTGCTTGTTCCCCATGGTCCAGACCGCACAGTAGAACATATCCACCTCTATTATGCTGCCGAGAAAACACCTGACGCGCTGCGCCAGCGCAATACAGAGCAATGGAAAGAGGTCTTTGCCGAAGATGTCTTTGTGGTCGAGGGCATGCAACGGGGGCGTCACGCAGCCGGTTTTGACGGTGGCAGGTTTTCACCGGTGATGGATGGGCCGACCCATATGTTCCACGATTGGGTCGCTTCCCGGCTGGAACAGCATCGCAGCGCAGGTGCGGCGGATGACCCGGCGCATGTCGCGGAATGAGCAGCATTGATGCGGCCCTGTTGGCCGCTCATGCGGCGGGGGATGGCACGGCGATGATGCGGCTGTATGCGAAGGCGGCAGAGGCGGCAAAGACATCTGACGCCGCGGCGTTCTACCTTACCCATGCCTATGTTTTTGCATTGGAGGCCGGGCACGCTGATGCCCCTGCCCTGCATCAGCGCCTGATCGACGCCGGGCGCGAACATCCCGCCGCACCACCACGCCCGCCAAAACGTTAGGACCTTGGCCCTATAGCACTTTCGAAAAACCTCAATCACTCAACCGCGCCTGAAATTAGAGATTTCAACGGGTTAAGTGATACGCGGTGTCTCAAGTATTTCCAGAATTGCTTTAATCAGCCGGGCATGGGCCGCGCGCGGGGCCAATCGGTTGCAGTATGCCAATGCTGCGCAAGTTGCAAAAGCTGGCCGTCACTGCCATGCCGCCCGATCAGTTGCAGCCCACCGGGCAAGCCATTGTCGCCAAAACCTGCTGGAATATTCACGACCGGCAAGCCGATCAGCCCTGCGGGGATCACCACCTGCATCCAGCGGTGATACGTATCCATCGACACCCCTGCAATCTCGATTGGATGCACCATGTTCACGTCAAACGGCCAGCATTGCGCCGAGGGCAGCACCAGCACATCCACCTGTTCAAACAGCCGGTTCACTGCGCGCAGCCAGTCAGAGCGCACCATGCTGGCGTGATTGATCTGCATCGCCGTCATGTCCAGCCCGCGTTCGATCTCCCAAATGGCGGCGGGCTTGAGCAGAGCGCGTTTTTCAGGATCCGCATAAAGCGCGTGATTGCCGCCTGCCACGGAAAAGGAGCGCAGGGTGATCCAGCTGTCCCACATTAGATCCGCATCAAACGGGGCCGGTATCTCTGTCACCTGATGGCCAAGCTCTGCCATCTGTTGCAGGGCGGCAGCGCTAAGCTCTGCAATGCCTTTCTCATAAGGGAAGGCACCGCCCCAGTTGCCCAGATACCCAATCCGCTGCGGGGCCAACTGGGTGGCCAGCATGGGCAAGGTTGCCTCCGGCGAGCTGCTGAGAGGCTGGGCCGGATCTGCACCGGTCATCGTATCCAGCAATGCGGCAAGATCCGCCGGGCAACGCGCCATCGGTCCTGAGGTGGACAGCTGATGCAGAAACACATCCCCCTCGGGATCATCGGGCACCGTGCCCCATGTGGGGCGCATGCCGTACACATTGTTCCATCCCGCCGGATTGCGCAACGACCCCATCATGTCGGATCCATCGGCAACCGTCAGCATCCGCGCGGCCAGCGCTGCCGCTGCCCCGCCAGAGGACCCGCCAGAAGAACGATCAAGACTATAGGGATTGCAGGTGGCCCCATGCACAGGGTTGAACGTATGGCTGCCCAGACCGAATTCCGGTGTGTTTGTCTTTCCGATGATCAATGCCCCGGCAGCGCGCAGACGCTGGACCATCAACTCGTCCTGTTGCGCAATCACCCCCTTATACAGGGGGGAGCCTTTTGACGTCGGCAGCCCCTTGGCGTCAGCCAGATCCTTGATCGCAATGGGTATCCCATGCAGCCAGCCTTTGCGCGGTGCCGCATCCGCGGCCCGCGCTTCCGCCAGCAGATCATCACCATCACGCAATGACACAATGGCATTCACCTGAGGGTTAACCGCAGCGATACGCGCCAGTGTCGCTTCCATCAGCTCATGCGCAGATATCTCACCTTGTTCCAGTGAGGCCGAAAGCGCGCGCGCGTCTTGTTCTAAAATATCCATTGGTGGACTAGATTAACTAATTAAACGAAAATCAACACCAACTGTGAAATATGGGTCAATTCCCCTGAGCTTCTGCGCGGCTCTTGCCACTGACCGCCAGCGCCAACGTAGCCCCCATCAACCCATCCAGATCCCCATCCAAAACCCCTTTGGTATCCGAGGTTTCAAAATTGGTGCGCAGATCCTTAACCATCTGATAGGGCTGTAAGACATAAGACCGGATCTGGTTGCCCCAGCCCGCATCCCCGGCGCTTTCATGCACCTCATTGACCAGCGCCGACCGCTTGTCCAACTCCATCTGGTACAGACGGCTTTTCAAGGCTTTCATCGCAATATCACGGTTCTGGTGTTGCGATTTCTCTGAAGAGGTCACGACGATCCCGGTTGGATGGTGGGTGATACGCACCGCGGAATCGGTGGTGTTCACGTGCTGTCCCCCGGCCCCGGAAGACCGATAGGTATCAATGCGGATGTCGTTCGGGTTAACTTCGATTTCAATGTTGTCATCCACCACCGGGTAGACTTTGACAGAGGTGAAAGAAGTGTGACGTTTGGCAGCGGAATCAAACGGGCTGATCCGCACCAGCCGGTGCACACCGCTTTCCGATTTCAGCCAGCCATAGGCGTTGTGACCGGCAATCTTATATGTCGCTGATTTGATACCCGCCTCTTCGCCGGCGCTTTCCGCCTGCAACTCGACTTTATAGCCCTTCTTCTCGGCCCAGCGGACATACATGCGCGCCAGCATGCTGGCCCAGTCACAGCTTTCCGTCCCACCGGCACCAGAGTTGATTTCAAGAAAGGTGTCATTGCCATCCGCCTCGCCGTCCAGCAATGCCTCAAGCTCTTTCTGCGCGGCCGTTTCGGCCAACCCCTTGAGCGCGGTTTCCGCTTCGGAAACAACTTCTTCGTCGCCCTCCATCTCGCCCATCTCGATCAACTCAAGATTATCGGCCAGCTCCTGCTTGATGTCCTCATAGGTCGCGATGGAATCCACCAACGCCTGACGATCACGCATCAGCTTTTGCGCCGCATCCGCATCATCCCACAGGTTGGGATCCTCGACACGGGCGTTAAATTCCTCAAGCCGGTGCTGGGCCGTCTCAACCCCAAGCCGTTGTCCCAGTAATTCCAATGACTTGGAAATCTGATCTGCGGTATTTTGTGCCTCTGCGCGCATCGGGTTCAAGCCTTTTTTCTATGCCTCTCCGACATAGACCAGCGCATCACCACCTTCAAGCCGTAGGGCGGGGTTAACCCCGCCCCCGCTTAATACAAACCACCCGAAGACAAGGTGCCAAAGCTGGCTTTCGGGCCAACAACCGCCTTCTTGCCGGTCGATGTGGTAACCTGTTTGGCGGTGCGGCCCACTTCCTCAACCAAAGGCAGGTCGGCCCCCATTGCAAAACCGCCATCAAAAGTGATGCCGAACAGCGGCTCTTCGCCAGCGCGGAAACATTCGGACACAACATTCGAGCCAGAGGCCCCGTTGCTCAACCGCGCACCGGTGAACCGGTCAATATTGATGAACTCACAGGCCTCGGGCACTTTGAATTTGCCCCCGCCGTATTTCTTGACCGCCTGACGCATGAAGCGTTGGAAAACCGGACCGCACATGCCCCCGCCTGTCGCACCGCGCCCCATTGGTCGCGGTTGATCATATCCGATATAGCACCCGGCGACGATATTGCTGGTGAACCCTACAAACCACACATCCTTTGCGTCATTTGTGGTTCCGGTTTTACCAGCGGTCGGCACGCCAAGGTCAACCGCCTTGCGCGCAGTGCCGCGCTCCACGACGCCGCGCATCATCGAGGTCAGCTGATAGGCGGTCACCGGATCCATCACCCGATCCCGGTTTGAAATCACCCGCGGTGCAAGCCCCGGATCAAGACTGGCAAGCTGGCAGTCGTTACAGATCCGCTCGTCATGCTTGTAGACGGTTTTGCCGTAACGGTCCTGCACACGGTCCACCAATGTGGGCTGCACCCTTTCGCCCCCATTGGCGAACATCGCATAGGCGCTGACCATCTTGAACAGAGTGGTTTCCTGCGAGCCCAAAGCATTGGCCAGCACCGGTGCCAGATCGTCATAAACGCCAAACCGCTCGGCGTAGCTGCCCACCACGCTCATCCCGACCTCCTGTGCCAGACGGATCGTCATCAGGTTGCGCGACTGTTCGATGCCGGTGCGCAGGGGGGTGGGGCCGTAAAACCGGTTGGAAGAGTTCTTGGGCCGCCAGACCCCCTGCGGTGTATTGATTTCAATCGGCGCATCCACGACGATGGTAGCCGGGGAATAGCCGCTATCCAGTGCTGAGGCATAGACAAAGGGTTTGAAACTGGAACCCGGTTGGCGCTGTGCCTGTGTGGCGCGGTTGAACACAGAGGCCTGATAGGAAAACCCGCCCTGCATGGCGATCACCCGGCCGGTGTCAACGTCCATGGCAACAAACGCCCCCTGCACCTCTGGCACCTGACGCAGGGTCCAGCGGATGAAACTGCCATCGGCATCTGCTGTCATGCGACGCACCAGCACCACATCTCCGACCTCAAGCAGATCACCAGCAACCTGTGCCTTGCGCCCCAGTTTGCCGTCTTCCAAACGTTTGCGGGCCCATTGGACATCTTTGGCGGGAATGAAATGACCCTCTGCAGTTTCCTCCACACCTTCAATGCCGATACGCGCAGCGCTGTCACCAACACTCAGAACAACGGCAGGGTACCATTGGTTTTCAAGATCGATATCCCGCGGCACCCGCAGATCGGCCAGCGCGTTGCGCCAGTTCTCTTCGCTATCCAGTTGATCCACCGCGATTTTCTGTCCGGTGCCGCGCCATACGCCGCGCCCGCGGTCATATTGTTCCAATTGCCGGCGCAGGGCATTGGCGGCAATAGGCTGCATCTCGTTGTCGATGGTGGCGCGAACAGTCAGACCGCCGGTGAAAAATTCACCCTCACCAAAGTCTTCGGACAACTGGCGGCGGATCTCGTCGGTGAAATAATCGCGTGGTGGCAGGTCTTTCTTGAAACTGTCAAAATCGCCGTTCTGTACAGAGCGCAGGGGCTGGGCGCGCTCGACCGCATATTCCTCATCCGAGAGATAACCGTTCTCGTTCATTTCGCGCAGCACAAAATTGCGCCGCTGCAACAGGCGGTCCTTGCGGCGCACAGGATGGTAATCTGACGGGGCTTTGGGCAAGGACGCCAAGAACGCCGCCTCATGCGGTGCCAGCTCTGACAGGGTCTTGTTGAAATAGGTCTGCGAAGCAGCCGCCACACCATAGGAGTTCTGCCCGAGGAAAATCTCGTTCAGATAAAGCTCAAGGATCTTTTCCTTGTCCAGCGCCTCTTCCACGCGCGCGGCAAGGATGATTTCCTTGATCTTGCGTTCTGCCCGCCGGTCACCGGATAGCAGGAAGTTCTTCATCACCTGCTGCGTGATGGTCGAGGCCCCGCGCACATCGCGCCCCCGTGTGCGCACCGCGTCAAACGCCGCCGCACCAATCCCACGCAGGTCATAGCCGTCATGTTCGTAGAAGTTTTTGTCTTCCGCCGAAATAAACGCCTGTTTGATCATCGGCGGAATCGTATCCGCAGGGGCAAACAGACGCCGTTCCTTGGCAAATTCATCAATCAACCGGCCCTGCCCCGAATAGATCCGGCTGATCGTGGGCGGGGTATATTGCGCAAGGCTTTCGTGGCTGGGCAGATCGCGGCCATACATCCAGAAAATGGCACCAATGGTCAGGGCCACCATACCGATGCTCATTGTGAGGGTGGTAAAGATACCGCCCAGAAAAGAAAGGATAAATCGGAACACCAATGCAGACCCTTGAATATGGCTGTCGTTACTGGCGCTTATAGGGGATCATGACAGGATCGTCAAAACCCCGGGACAACTGCAATCGGCTGTTTTCAGCGCAAAATCAGGGCTATTGGCGCACCAATGGCGCACGGGCGGCGTCAGTGTCTCGCCATGTTAGAATCGCTTTTGCGATGCCTGTCACCATTGTGTTGCGCCAGACCGGATCGCGCAGGTTTTTCAAATCCCGGTCTGAACTTAGAAAACCGACCTCAACCAATACTGACGGGATGTCCGCCGATTTCAGTACCGAAAACCCTGCCTTGCGCAGCGGCTTGCGGTTCATCGGCCCGCCCGCCTCTGTCATGCCAGCGATCAGCGTATTGGCCAAGGACAGTGACCGTGGCTCGGTTTCCTGTCGCGCCAGATCCAGCAGAATGCCCGCCACCTCATCATCCGATCCGGTCAGATCTGCGCCGGCAATGATATCAGACCGGTTGTGGCGCGCCGCCAGATGTGCGGTTGCCGCATCGCTGGCCTCTTTGGACAGGACGTAAACGGTCGCACCCTTCGCACCGCCCTGCCGCAGGTTGTCTGCATGCAGCGAGATAAAGATGTCAGCCTGCGCCTGATGGGCAATGGCGACGCGGGTTTCAAGCGGCACAAATATGTCCTCATCGCGGGTCATGACCACATTAACTCCGCTGCGCAGCAATACCTCGCGCAGGCTGCGGGCAAAAGAAAGCATCAGGTCTTTTTCGCGAATTTCGCCGCGCTCCGCCCCCGGATCAATGCCACCATGCCCAGCATCCAGCGTCACGGTAAACCGTTCGCTTTCAATATCTTGTATCTTTCTCGGCTTTGCCAAAGCTTCGGGCCAGGCGGGATCAACCGGGGCACCAGCGCGGGCGGAAAATTCTTCTGGGCTGGCGGTTTTCAGGGCAATCTCCAGTACTGCCTGCCCGCTTGCGGCATCCACCGGCATGCCGATTTCCACCGGCACCATGGGTTCCGCCAGATCCGCGACCAAACGTGACCACCCCGGTCGAAAGGCACCGAACCTTACGGCCTCAACCCGTCCCGCCTCGGGCAGGATCATCTCCGGGCGTAAACTGGACCAATCGGCCTCTTTGAAATCCACAACCAGCCGTGCCGGATCTTCCAGCAGGAAGACACGGAATGGCACCCCCTGACTTAACCCGATCGTGACCTCGGATTTGCCGAACCAACCATCCGAAATCCCTGACCTTGCCGGGTCAACACGCGCCAATGCGCTCAGGTCTTGGGCGGCTGTGGCACTTGCCCACAGCCCTAAAAACATCACCAGATAAAGGAATGCCCGCATCTCTCACCGTTTTGGCTTGTGCCATTTCGCAACCCATAACACGCCAGAACAGGCCCGCCCAGCCTCTGTAACACCTCCGCTGTGCAATCGTCAGAGGTCCATCGCAAACAAGGAACATTCCACAGATATGGCGTTTTGCCGCCGCATTGCTGCCCATTTCCGGGCTGATACTGATTTCAACAATGCGAAAGGAGAGTCGCGTGAAAACCCTCAACAGAATCTCTCAACTGGGCCGCGCCCTGCAATGGTTCACCGCTATCTGGATCGTTATGCTGCTGCTCAAAGCGCTATATGTGTCGTTGTTTCATGCAGGCGGTGCCGATGCACAGTCCTTCCTCAGCCTGTTTTCTCATCTGCTTCAGTCCTACGGCTGGATGCCACTTGCCGCAGGGATCGCCCTTCGGATGGCCTGTGCCCCATGGATGCCAGCCCCGACCGGCCCGCGCGGCCCGGAACCACAGCCGGGCGGCACTTACTGATCAGGGTCTTCTGCCCGCCATGAACGTCTTGAGACGGGCAAGACCTTCGGCAATATCGGCGGTGCTGCGGGCATAGGAAAACCGCAATGTAGTGGCCCCGCGTTTGGGGTCAAAGTCAAGACCGGGTGTGACAGAAACCTGCGCCTTCTCAAGTATTTCCGCAGCAAAGCTCAAGCTGTCAGAGGTGTGTTCACTTACATCCGCATAGACGTAGAATGCGCCATCCGGTGGCGCGAAACTGGTGAACCCTGCCTCTTTCAGCCCCGTCAGCATCAATGCACGGTTGGCCCGGTACACATCCATATTGGCCTGTAGTTCCGCCTCGCAATCCATCGCAGCAAGGGCTGCCACCTGACTGGCATGCGGGGCACAGATGAACATGTTCTGGGCAATCCGTTCAACCACACGCACGTGATCCTCTGGCACCACCATCCAGCCAACACGCCAGCCGGTCATCGAGAAATACTTGGAAAACGAGTTGATGACATAGCAGTCATCGGTCACTTCCAAAGCAGTCACAGCTTTTTGATCGTACTCCACCCCATGGTAAATCTCGTCCGAAATGAAGGATGCATTCTGAGCCGCACAGGCGTCGATCAAATCCCCCATCGCCGCACGGTCCAGCATCGTGCCGGTCGGGTTGGCGGGGGAGGCAACCAGCAATCCAGCCAGATCCTGATCTGCAAAATCCGCCGGCACCGGCTGTAAACGATTCTCAAGAGAGGTTTGCAAATCCACCGGCGTCAGGGCCAGCGCCTTGAGAATCTGGCGATAGCTGGGATAGCCCGGTGCACCGATGCCAACACGGTCACCAGTGTCAAAAAGTGACGTAAAAGCAAGGATAAAGCCCCCCGAAGACCCCGATGTGATCACCACTCGGTTGGGGTCCAGATCGACGTTGTACCATTCACCATACATCCGCGCGATGCGGGCGCGCAGGGCCGGCAGACCCAAAGCCACAGTATACCCTAGGGCCCCGTCATCCATCGCGTTTTTCAACGCCTCGACCGCCCCTTTCGGTGCGCCCGTGCCGGGCTGGCCCACTTCCATATGAATGATGTGCTGGCCTTCGGCCTCTGCCTTGGCGGCAGCTTGCATTACGTCCATCACGATAAAGGGATCAACGGCGGACCGGGTTGAGTTGCGCATGGTCTTGCTCCTGTGTCTGGGCCGTGTTTCACTGGGAATGCGTCCAACGTCAAGTTGACGCGGCATTTGCTTAGAAAGGTCTCTCGTCATGTTGCTCCGTTTTGCCGCCCCGATTGTCGCGGCATCCCTCGCCCTGCCTGTCGCTGCCATGGATCTGACTGAATTGTCAGACGCAGAGCGCGCCCAGTTTCGCGCCGAGGTGCGGGCCTATCTGATGGAAAATCCAGAAGTGATCATGGAAGCCGTCGATGCCCTGCGCGAGAAAGAAGCAAACGCCCAAGCACAGGCCGATGTGGACCTTGTCAGCGTCAATGCAAAGGCGATTTTTGATGACGGGTATTCATGGGTTGGCGGTAACCCCGAGGGCGACATCACGCTGGTCGAGTTTCTGGACTATCGTTGTGGATATTGCAAAAAGGCCCATGACGAAGTGGCCAAGCTGTTGAAAAAAGACGGAAACATCCGCCTGATCGTCAAGGAATTCCCGATTTTGGGTGAACAATCGGTTCTGGCTTCGCGTTTTGCTGTGGCGGTGAAACAGGTGGCGGGTGATGACAGCTATAAGGCAATGAATGACGCGTTGATGGCCTTTCGCGGTGACGTGACCCCTGCCTCCCTGCGCCGTATGGCAAGCACATTCGGGCTGGACATGGACGCCATTGAGGCGGTGATGGACAGTGATACGGTGACGCAGGAAATCGCGGAGACCCGCGCCTTGGCCCAGCGGTTGCAGATCACCGGCACACCGACTTTTGTGATGAAAGACGAGCTGCTACGCGGCTATCTGCCCTATGATCAGATGAAGGCCCTGCTTGACGAAAAGCGCGGCTGAAGCGTTTCAAAGAAACGTTTGATGGTACTTCACGAGGCGCTGAAAATGCGCCTCAAGTGACCGTTTCAGATGGGCGGCATCCTTGACTGTCAGAATGTAGTCTACCAGCAAATTATACTGTTGGATCTGACGCGGCAGCCGTTGCGCCGGATCAAGACGCAGCTGGCGGTCCGCTTCCTCGATCACCTGCACCTGCTGTTTCTCGGGCCAGTCAAACATCTCTCCTGTCCCGCCCAGGCTTTTGCCATTCATCAGCGGTTGTTCTGCATCGAAATGTCGAAACACCGCATCTTCCAACGGTTGTACGTCCACCACCTCCGCCACGGGCCAGGCCCAGACATAGGCGATTTCCCAGACATCAATCTGCCGGTTTGCGATCACATCTGACCGGGCCGAGGTCAGATGCCGACGTACACGGGTACGGATGCCATCCACCGACTGGCCGACATAGATCGGCTGACCGTCCAGATCACATAGGGCATAAACACCAATTTCATTGGTCAGTGCCCCTATTGCCTTGGACCGATATGCTTGCGCGGCACTCACGCGACTTTACGGCGCAGCGCGGCGTTCAGGATCGGTTGAAACAAACTGCGGTCCAGATAGCTGACAATGGGCACAGCCACCCCATCCCCAGCTACCTGATAGGCCTGATTGTAACGTTCGGGCATTTTGAACCGGTCGCTTAACCCCATCAGCCGCGCGACTTCCTTGCTGGACAGCAATCGCGCGCGGGTTTCATTGCCTTTGACAAACATGATCGTCTGACGCGATGATCCTCCCGCCGGGGTGCGCAAGCAACCCGCCAGCCCGTCAAACCGCACCTCAGCGCGTTGCCGGTTCAACCCGTTATCGTCGGGGCGCCCACGTTTATAGAGCATGCCGATTTCGGTCTTCCCTGTGCCTCGCGCCTTAAGCACCCGCGCCTGACTTGGCTCCGACATCATCGACAACAGCCGCGAAACATCCGCCTCGGCCAGCCAGTTGGTATTGGGTGTATCATCCACAATTTTGCGCAGGGAGGCGCGGCGTGGCGCGGGCGCATCATGGGCCCACCAGACCCATTGCTGCGCACTCTTCTTGGGCAGTTTCGCGACAAATGAACGTATCTTTGCCGTGTGGAAAACACCGCTCGCAGCCTTGGTCGCAAGCCCCTCGGTCAAAACGTCCTGACGCACGCCGACGATGAACAGCCGTGGCCGGCTTTGCGGCAGGAACTTTGCCGCATCAATCTCCAGCCCGCCAACGCGATAGCCCAAACCAATCAGCGTTTCCAACACCGCGCGCAGGTCCCGCCCGCCATTGCGGGTCATCAATCCGGTGACATTTTCAAAGGCGATGATGCGCGGTGCAAAACCGCGCTCCCCCGCCTGCCCGATCAGCCGGGCCCATTCCATAAACATGCCTGAACGTGCGCCGTTCAATCCACGCCCCTTGCCCGCAAGTGAAAAATCCTGGCAGGGGCTGGATGCCCAATAAAGGTCAATCGGCCGCGTAAGAGGTTCGACGTCAAGAGCAGCAATATCGCCTTTTATCAGGTGTTTGGCCCCCCAGTTCTGCGCATAGGTGGCGCATTTCATCGCATCGATGTCATTGGCCAGCGCACAGTCCCATGCCTTGCCCAGCCCGGCACGCACCATGCCAGCACCGCAGAAAAACTCGGCATACTTGGGGGGATTATCGACAGAACCTACCATATCTATGTCTAGACCCAGCCTGTTTGGGTGTCGACTGAAAAACGGCGGGTTTACTCTGCGGCCTGGGCCTTCTTGGCGTCGATTTCTGCCGCACGTTTCTCAACCTGCTCGACGATATGTTCAATCATATCGGCATTGTCCTGTTTGTGGCTTTGCTTACCCGCAAGATAAACCATACCCGATCCGGCCCCGCCGCCGGTAAAGCCGACATCGGTCATCAAAGCCTCGCCGGGACCGTTCACCACGCAGCCGATGATGCTCAGGCTCATCGGGGTTTTGATATGCTCTAACCGCCGCTCCAGCACCTCGACGGTTTTGATCACGTCAAAGCCCTGGCGCGCACAGGAGGGACAGGAGATGATATTCACACCCCGGTGACGCAGGCCCAGCGATTTCAGGATCTCAAATCCCATCTTCACTTCTTCGACCGGATCTGCGGACAGGGACACGCGGATCGTGTCACCAATCCCCATCCACAGCAGGTTACCCATGCCGATGGCCGATTTCACTGTGCCACTGATCAACCCGCCTGCTTCGGTGATGCCAAGATGAATTGGTGCATCCGTGGCCTCGGCCAGTTGTTGATAGGCGGCCGCAGCCATAAAGACATCAGAAGCTTTGCAGCTGATCTTGAATTCATGGAAATCATTGTCTTGCAGGATCTTGATGTGATCCAAGCCACTTTCCACCATCGCATCGGGACAAGGTTCGCCGTATTTCTCAAGCAAGTGTTTCTCAAGGCTGCCCGCGTTCACACCGATGCGGATCGAACAATTGTTGTCCCGCGCCGCCTTGATCACCTCTTTCACCCGCTTTTCATCACCGATGTTGCCGGGGTTGATCCGCAAACAGGCCGCTCCGGCATCTGCCGCCTCAATCCCACGTTTATAGTGGAAATGAATATCCGCTACGATGGGCACTGACACTTCGGGCACAATCAGTTTCAACGCTTTCGAAGATGCTTCGTCGGGGACTGAAATGCGCACAATGTCCGCGCCCGCATCTGCAGCGGCCTGAACTTGCGCAATTGTGCCTTTCACATCCGTGGTCAGCGTGTTGGTCATGGTCTGCACCGTGATCGGTGCATCGCCACCAACCGGTACATCGCCCACCATGATCTGGCGTGATTTCCGACGGTAAATGTTGCGCCATGGACGGATAGAATTAAGCGACATGAGAGCAACCTTTTAGCAAAGAGTGGTGCCCTTCATCTATTCACTTGAGGTGGTAATCGCAATGGAGGTTTACTCATGCGGTGGTGCTGTCAGGTAAACTGTTTGTTTGAACGTCTGGTCAGCGCTCAGACTGATTAGTTGGACTGGCAGGGCATATCCGCCAGAATCGCCGGATCAATATCCGAGCTGGCAAGATCCGCAAACATCCGCGACAGAGATCTGTCCGCTGTCGGGTCCACCGGTTCGTAAAGGGCCATCAGGGCCTGATTGTCCAGCGGCAGGTTTGACGTGATGCTGCCCCGCGCGCCAACCGGCCCGAAACAGCCATCGGCCATGGCGAAATACAAGGCACCGGATTCGCCTGTACGCAGGGTTGGTGGTTCTTCGGTAGCAGGCACATCCCATGTGTCGCCCTTGTCCATCACACCCTCAAAGATCACCGTACCATCAGCCGCACGCACACGTACCCAGGACGGGTATGCGGCGACCATACGCACTGCGGCTGCCGGGCCTTCAACAACCTGCGGAACAGCGGGATTTTCAATGCCAGCAGGCAGGTCAGCAACGCTGAGTGCCGCCGGTTGTGGTGTCAGATCTGGGGTTGCGAAATTGCCCAGCGACCGGGGATCAATTGTGGCAATCGGCGCATCACGGGCCACCATCAAAGGCACATCAAGCGCCTGAGGACGGTAAAGCCGGTCCAGCGCCTCAACTCTTGGGGCCTCCATGGCGCGCGGTGCGGCGGAGGCAATGTTGTTATCTGGTGTCGTCGTCAACGCCCCCTGAAGCGGATCAAGATCGGACAGGACAACAGGGGTCTGATCCACCGGTGCCACCTGTACACGCTGCACCTCTTGCAACACCGTGTAGCCACCAAAACCAATTGCCCCGATCAGGGCAACCAGAACCAGCATGGAGCCAACGGCCCCCGGTTCGATCCGGCTAAGCAGACTGTCCCCAACGGGTGTGAATGGTGTGTTTGGACGGGCAAATAAATCCGCTTCTTGCGGGGATTTCTTGCGCCCTTCCAGAACCGGCTTTTTGATCACGGAGGCATCCGCAGACATCCCATGCGCCACGGTAAAGCCGGACTCTGCACAGAAAGAGGCAAAGGCCTTGTCAGGGTTCATGTTCAGATAGCGCGCATAGGAACGCACATAACCGGCAATAAACCCGGGTGTATCAAAGGCATCAGGGTCGGCGTTTTCAATAGCGGCGATATAGGAGGCTTTGATCCGCAGCTCACGTTGAACATCCAGCAACGATTTGCCCATCGTCGCCCGCTCGCCCCGCATCACGTCCCCAAGACGCAATTCGAAAGCATCAAACCCTTTGGGTTCCGCGAGTTCTTCGTTTTTAGCCTTAGAGGACCAACGCCCGATCATCCCATCGCCCCATCGTTAACTTGCCTGTCACCATTTACCTGAATCGTTTCTTGATTCGGGATATGGTCTGTTGTTTCGTTATCGATAGCACAGTGCAACGGGAAATACGAATTTTACGTGTTTAGCCAGCAGCTTCGGCACGATTTAGCGCACAATGAGACCACAATCCGTCCATTGCACGAATCAATGCATCAATTTCACCGAATTCATGCACCGGCGATGGGGTGAAGCGCAGACGCTCTGTGCCGCGCGGTACAGTCGGAAAATTGATCGGCTGGACGTAAATGCCATGATCCTTGAGCAACATGTCACTCAACATCTGGGTATGAACCGGGTTTCCAACCATCACCGGCACAATATGTGACCCGTGGTCAATGATCGGCAGGCCCAGCCCCTTTAGCCGCAGTTTCAGGATTTTGGCCTGCTGCTGGTGTTTCTCGCGCAGGTCTGTTGCGGTCTTGAGATAGGCCACAGAAGCCGCTGCACCGGCCGCAACCGCTGGCGGCAAAGATGTGGTAAAGATAAAGCCCGGTGCATAGGAACGCACCGCATCACACATCTTGGCAGAGGCCGCGATATAGCCGCCCATCACACCAAAGGCTTTGGCGAGCGTGCCGTTGATAATATCAAGACGGTGCATCAGCCCGTCCCGTTCCGCCACCCCTGCCCCGCGCGGGCCATACATGCCAACGGCGTGGACCTCGTCAATATAGGTCAATGCACCGAATTCATCCGCAAGATCACACAGGGCTTCAATGGGGCCGAAATCACCATCCATCGAATAGATCGATTCAAAAGCAATAAGCTTGGGGGCCGCCGGATCATCCGCTTCCAGCAGTTCGCGCAGATGGGCCACATCATTGTGGCGGAAAACACGTTTGGCCCCGCCATTGCGGCGCACCCCTTCAATCATGGAAGCATGGTTCAGCTCATCCGAATAGATGATCAGACCGGGAAACAGTTTTGGCAGCGTGGAAAGTGTCGCGTCATTCGCGATATAGGCAGAGGTGAACAACAGCGCCTCTTCCTTGCCATGCAGGTCGGCCAGTTCAGCCTCAAGCCGCTTGTGATAGACGGTTGTGCCGGAAATGTTGCGTGTCCCACCGGAACCCGCACCGGTATTGTGCAGCGCCTCTTCCATCGCCTCAAGCACAACAGGGTTCTGCCCCATGCCAAGGTAGTCATTGCCGCACCAGACGGTGATGTCCTGCTCTGACCCATCGGGACGGGTCCAGACCGCATGGGGAAACTGACCCTTGCGCCGCTCGATATCGATAAAGGTCCGGTACCGGCCTTCTTCATGCAAGCGCGCAATCGCCTCGTCCAGTTTAGCGGTATAGTCCATGCGCATCTCCGATCAGCAGCTTTTGGCAGACGTCTTTCGTACAACTACATATTGTAAGGAACGAATATAGAAATCTTTCTCTGTGTTCAACGTCATATAGATGCGCCCTTTGTCGCATCTTTGATCTATATCAAACCCAGCCAATCAAGCGATGTTGACGCCACTGGACACCCGCCTTTTGCCTGATACGGTCCCCCGGAAACATGAGATACAGGAGCCTCCCATGTCCCTAGACGCCGTATTGTCGCGGATTGACGATGATCTGCCCGCCGCCACCGACCGTTTGCTTGATTTGCTGCGAATCCCGTCCATTTCCACCGATCCGGCCTATAAGGCGGAATGTGACCGTGCCGCTGACTGGCTGGTGCGTGAACTTTCCGATCTGGGTGTGGAAACCAGCAAACGCCCGACACCGGGGCACCCGATGGTCGTCGGGCATCTTGGCGACACCGGCCCGCATCTTTTGTTCTATGGTCACTATGACGTGCAGCCGGTGGATCCGCTGGACCTCTGGGACAATGATCCGTTTGATCCGCAAATCGAAGACACTGCCAAAGGTCAGGTCATTCGCGGACGCGGGTCTTCGGATGACAAAGGCCAGTTGATGACCTTTATCGAGGCGCTTCGGGCGTGGAAAACCGTTAAGGGCGACTGGCCCTGCCGCATCACGTTTTTCCTTGAAGGCGAGGAAGAATCCGGCTCCCCCTCCCTTGTGCCCTTCATGAAGGAAAACGCCGATGAGTTGAAAACCGACATTGCGCTGATTTGCGACACAGGACTGTTCGAATCGAAAACCCCCGCAATCGTCACCATGTTGCGCGGGCTGCTGGGTGAAGAGCTGACCATCACCGGCCCTTCGCTTGACCTGCATTCAGGCATGTATGGCGGCATTGCGATGAACCCGGTGCGCGTGTTGTCCAAAATCATCGCATCACTGCATGACGACACAGGCCGGATCACCGTGCCGAATTTCTATGACGGGGTGCCGGAGCTCTCCGACGATCTGGAAGCACAGTGGCAGGGGTTGGCCTTTGACCACCAGAAGTTCCTGAACGATGTGGGGCTCTCGACGCCTGCGGGCGAACAGGATCGTACCCCGCTGGAGATGATCTGGTCGCGCCCCACCTGCGAGGTGAATGGCATTTGGGGTGGTTATACCGGGGATGGTTTCAAGACAGTACTGCCCTCCAAAGCATCGGCCAAGATCAGTTTCCGCCTTGTCGGCACCCAAGATCCACTGGCGATCCGCGAGAATTTCCGCGCCATGGTCACCGATATGCTGCCGCCTGATTGCGAGGTCAGCTTTAACGGCCACGGGGCCTCGCAAGCCTCTGGCGCGGATTTCTCGGACCCGATGTTCGAATCTGCACGCAAGGCGCTGACCGACGAATGGCAGGTGCCAGCGGCCTATGTTGGCTGTGGTGGTTCAATCCCGATTGCCGGTCATTTCCAGAAGATTTTGGGCACCGAACCGATGCTGATCGGTTTTGGCAAGGATGACGATGCGCTGCACTCTCCGAATGAGAAATACGATATGGAGAGCTTTCACAAAGGCATCCGGTCCTGGGCGCGAATCCTTGACGCGCTTACCTGATCTGCAAAGCCTGTAGCGGGAGGGAGACCGGTTATGCCGATACGAAAAGACTTTCTGGCGATAACCTGTGCTGCTGTCCTTGCTCTAGGGGCAGCCCCTACTGCACGGGCTTGTGCATTTCACGGCTATACCCCTGATCCGACGCTGGTTGACTTACTGTTGGCCACAGAAGAAGTGGTGATTGCGCGCCTGTCACAAGCTGGCGCGCAATTTGACCCGGTTGAGACCCTTGCCGGGCCAGAGGTGACGCAGATTGCGCTGCGCCCCTCAGCCCAAACCCGCCTTGCCGCACAGCGCAGTCCCGGCCTACGCGTGCTGCTTGCGCGGGATGGCAGTTATGGGCCGTGGCAGGAGATTACGGTTCTTGAAGGCAGCATGGGCGCGGTCATGCGGTCGGTCCTATCACGACAGGCGACATGGCAATCGGGTGACCCGCAAGCGCGTGTTGCGTTTTTTGCCCGCCACCTCAATGCCCCCGAGCCTGCCCTGCGCAGGCTCGCCCTGCGCGAGATGGACCGGGCGGATTATGCAACATTGCGCAAATCCTCGCTGCCGCAGGTGACTGGTCTGCGGCGGGATCTGGGGCAAGAGGATGATGCGTTGCGCCCCATTCGCATCCTGCTGGCCGGGCTGTCCGGCGACCGTAGCTTTGTACCCTTTCTGACAGAGGCGCTTGCAAAGGGTGTGGCTGCGCGCAAACCCTATCTGGGTGCCTATGCCACGGCCTTGATTGAGCTGGACGGCACAAAGGGTGTCGAGACGATTGCCGCGCGTTATCTGTCTGATCCCGACCTTGCATTTGATCTGCGCGAAAAGCTGGTGCAGGCGCTTGCGCTGCAATACCATGTCGCCCCCGGCGGTGTGCGGCGCGATATTTCGCGCACAGTGGCCCGCCTGTCACGACAGGACAGCGGATTTGCGCAAAGCGCTGCCCGCCAATTCGGCAGTCTTAAACGTTTTAACGCAGCACCCTCAACTGGTGGCGGTGCAAACCGCTGAGAGCGGTCAGACCTGCGGGGCGACGTTTACCCGCCCCTCGCGCAGAAAGATATAGACGCCCGAGGCAATCACAATGGCTGCGCCCAATAGCACTGTTGTTGCCGGCCATTCGCCAAAAATGGTCCAGCCCCAGAACAGTGAAAAGATCAACAGAACATATTCAAACGGTGCCACCACGGAGGCATGACTTAACCGGTAGGCCTGCGTCATTAGATAGCCGACAATCGCGGAAAGCACCCCAAGACCAAGAATCGGCAGAAGGTCGGCGCTGGCAGGCCAGACCCAGGCACGCAGCAGGAACTGCACCGAAGGGTTGCTGTCCGGGGTCACAAACCGCCCGTCACCGGCCACCAGATAGACCAGCGCACTGACCGAGATAAATGCAAACTGCATATGCAGCGCCAAGGCCGAGGCCCGGCTGGTCTGTCCCAGTTTGCGTGTCAGCACCGACATGGCCGCATAAAAGGCCGCTGCCACCACCGGCAGGATCACAACCCAGCCATAGCCCCCCTCGCCTGCCCACATCTGCGGTCCCATCATCACCATCACACCGACGAACCCCACACCAATCGCAGCGAACCGGCGCGGGCCTACGGTTTCCCCCAGCACCGGGATCGACAGGAGAGTCACAAACAGAGGCGCCACAAAATAAAGCGCGGTGGCCGTGGCCAGGGGCAGCGATGCAATCGCGGCATAAAGCGAAGTATTGGCGATCAGAATAAACAGCGCCCGTGCCGCATGCAGCGCCCACCGCCCGGTGTTCAGCAATTTGACCCCGCCCTCTGCCATCAACAACGCCACGGTAAAGCCAATCGCCACAACAGAGCGCAGCATGATCAACTGATGCAGCGGATAATCACCGGACAGGGATTTCACCAACATGTCATTGATCGAAATGAACAACATCCCGCCCAACATGCAAAAAATTCCAAGACGGGACGGGCTGATCGCAAGTGTATTCATTCCCCCTCATACCGTCATGTTTCCGGCAATGTCAGAGGTGATTTTGTTTTTATGCATGAAGAGCCGAGAAAGCCGTGGCACGGGGCTGCGCAAGACAGGCAACCTCCCTTGTGGCAAAGAAAAAAGGGCCCTCAATGAAGACCCTTTTCGGCAGCGGTGGCGCGGTTGACGGGACTCGAACCCGCGACCCCCGGCGTGACAGGCCGGTACTCTAACCAACTGAGCTACAACCGCCCACTGCGTCGTGACACAGTTAACTGCGCCGCGTTTGCACCTCATATGGGTGTGCCGCACAGCCGTCAAGAGCGAGTCCCCGCAGTATTTGGATGAAATGCGTAATTTCTTTGGGTGACAGCAAAAAAGCGCGCTTTAAGCGCTATCATGCAGTTCAGAAGCTGCAATCCGCACGTTCACGTGCTGGCATATGGGCAGCACCAGCCACACAGCCGGATCGAAACCAGTTAGGCACCCTGAGCAACACAGAAAAGAGCGATCCACCACGCGCCAAACCTACCGAAGATCGGTCGATAAGGCGCAGATTTTATTTGAAAATCTTACAGCGGTGGCGCGGTTGACGGGACTCGAACCCGCGACCCCCGGCGTGACAGGCCGGTACTCTAACCAACTGAGCTACAACCGCCCACTGCAAGCTTGTAAGGTTACCCTCAAAGCGTTTGGACGTCATATGGGCGGCTGCGCGACGCGTCAAGACGGAAATCTGGGCGAAACGATGAAAATGTGGTCTCTGCCCTGTTTTTCCATCTGCCTTACGCAGAGGAATGCCGGATTCGTCTTGATCGCATTGCTTGACCTTTGCCGCACGGCTGAGAAAACAAAAACCCCCCTCAGGCAAACCATGGTGCCCCCAAGGAACCGTCACCGGCTGGCTTAGCGCACATGTGGCGAAGCGTTGAGGCTATAGCCTTGGGGAAAGTCCGCGTTGACATGACCTTAATATTGGTACATTTGTACCAATATGAGTAACAAGATTGAACGCGTCCAAACGGGCGTCCGCATCGAAAAACGTCTTCTGAAAGTCCTCAAGGGGCTTGCAGAGCATTTGGACATTTCGGTCGGAGACTTAATCGAAGGAATTGCCTTGCATAGCTTCGAAAACAAACCACCGTTTTCGCAAGATACCATCGCGAAAATCGCCCAGCTCAAGGATATTTACGAGCTTGAGTGGGCCGCCGCCGATAGCCACAAGCTGAAAGAAGACGACAAATGAAGAACCCACATCAAATGTCCCAAGTCACACAGGCGTTCGAAGCCCACACAATTGACAACACGATGTTTCGGCACGCTGAGCATGTTCAGGTCGCATATGATCTTTTGAGGAAGCATGACTACATGGATGCCGCCATGATCTATGCCAAGGGCATTCAGGCATTGGCCGCCAAAGCAGGCGCGCCCCAGAAATTCAATCTGACCATTACCTATGCATTTATGAGTTTAATCGCGGAACGCATGGCGATTGCGTCCCATCAAGGTTTCGAGGATTTCGTGTCCCAAAATCCTGATTTAATGTCGAAAACGGTTCTGGAACGCTGGTATGCAAACGACCGGCTGCATTCCGATACCGCGCGCAGCATTTTTCTGTTGCCTGACGCCGCGTGAAACCACCCGGCAAATACTGGTCGGCCAACCTTCGCCCGCCCCTTCCTCAGCAACGGTTCACCATTAGACCTGTCGCCGCCACAGTTCATACGCAAGAACAGCAAGCATAAACAGCAACGAAACAACTGGCCAAATGTGACGCCTTGCGCTTTTGCGTTTCTTTTCCCGCCAGTCATATGGCGTCATATGGTTTTCCTATCTGCCTTTGCGCCACGCCGCCAAACCACGGGGCGAACGAATCTGTATTGCCTAGCAGTATAGGGCCGCTTGTAGGTTTAGGTTCAATGAACCTGTGATTACTTTGTGGTGAACGAGGTTGTGGAATTTCTTATTGTCACAATGGGGAAAGATCTGACCGCAGTTCAGAAATCAAAATGCCAGATCCAAGCAGATTGCACATGTGCACAGCCTTACCAGAAAACAGAAGCGGCATTGATTTCCATACAAACACGGTGGGATATGGTGGGTCGTGAGAGGCTCGAACTCCCGACATCTTCGGTGTAAACGAAGCGCTCTACCAACTGAGCTAACGACCCGCCGTGCGCGTCTCTTAGCCCAAGGAGCACGGGGGCTTCAAGCCCCTAAGTGAGCCTTTTTTGCTCTGCGTCGTTTAAAAAGAAAACCACGCCCTGTCCGCCTTCGATTTCACGCAATGCGCCAAGGGGCCTGCCCGTTAAAATCAGGCGTAACATGCGTGAGGTGATGCCATGGGTGATCAAAACCGACGGCTGTTTGAGGCTTTTCAAGAATCGCAGGCAGCGGACATTAAGCGCTGCGAATCCCTCGCCCTCGGGGGCCATCTCATAGAGGTCGAACCCGTCACGGGCACCAGATTCGGCCATAACCTCACTTCGGACCCGCCCCGCCCATTCACCAAGGCCAATTTCACTAAGGGCCGTATCGGTTGTGATCGGGGATATCTGCCCGGCTACCGCGATTTTGGCCGTTTCATAGGCCCTGCCCTGCGGGCTGCTGATCGCGGCAAAGCGAGTCAGGTCCTGCGATCGCAGAATGCGGTTCTGTGCTTGCGCCTGTTGGCGGCCCGTTTCGGTCAAAGCAGAATCAAACCGGCCCTGCAAACGCCCCGTGGCATTCCATTCGGTTTCACCATGGCGCAGAATATAAAGCGGCGGGAAAGCGCTCATACCGCTGCCTGCAGCAATGTTTCCTGCCCGCTTTCAAGCATATAGACACAGCCCTGATCATTGGACAGATGCCCCGCCTGTGCCATGTCCAACCCGCGCACCTCTGCCCGCATCACTTGCCCCCAGAGACCATGTGCAACAACAACGCTGGGCCCGGTCAGATCCTCGAGAAACGAGCGGATGCGGGCCTGAAACGCATTCAACCCCTCGCCCCCTTGCGCGGTTTCGTAAATCTCGAGCGCGGTGGGTTGGCCGCCAGGCCAATCGGGCCGTTCGGCAAGGATCTCTGTGCGTAATCGACCCTGCCAGACGCCTGCGTGGATCTCCATCAACCGTTCATCCAGACGATATGCAGCCCCTGCCAAAGCGATCTCTGCCGTCTGAACCGTCCGGCCCAAAGGCGACACAAAAATATCCGGGGATTGTGAAAGGACCGGGCGGATCAATTCTGCCTGCCGCTCTGCATCGGCAATGCCCTGTGCGGTCAGCGGTGAGTCTAGCTGGCCTTGCAGCCGGTAGGCCTTGTTCCATTCCGTTTGCCCGTGCCGCAAGAACCAGATTTTAGGATAATGTTTCATATGCGCCCTGCCTGTTTCGCTGGGTCTGCAATAGCCAAGTTAAGGTCCATGTTGAAGAGGTGGCGACAGAATGCCTGCGCGCGTTGATCAGGCCCATTACGCAGTGCAACCGGACCATCAATTACACCTTCAGGAATGGTGGGTGATAAGAGATTTGAACTCCTGACCCAGAGTGCCCGAAGGGCGCGCGTCGGTCAGGCCCTCTACGCAGCGCAACCGGACCATCAATTACACCTTCAGGAATGGTGGGTGATAAGAGATTTGAACTCCTGACCCAGAGTGCCCGAAGGGCGCGCGTCGGTCAGGCCCTCTACGCAGCGCAACCGGACCATCAATTACATCTTCGGGAATGGTGGGTGATAAGAGATTTGAACTCCTGACATCTTCGATGTGAACGAAGCGCTCTACCACTGAGCTAATCACCCGCAGGCGCTGATCTAACCGCAGATACAGCGCCTTGCAAGGTTTCCCCTGCGTCTGAAAGACTAGATATCAGATGCGTCGGATATGCCGTTACCGCTGCCAAGGGTATCGGTTTCTACCGGCGTATTCTGACGGATTTTCGCCACAACGACCCGTCCGTTGGACAGTTGTTTTTCGCGCCTGATTTTCACCCGGCCCAAAGGTGGCAGGTTCAATTCGCGATTATCGCCGATGGCTTCACCCAGAACGGCGAGCATGGTTTCGACCACCGGCTTCACGTCCTTCTTCTTCATGCCAGAGCGCTGCACAACTGCTTCGATCAGCTCTTTCTTGCGCATCATGGGACCGATGATAACCGGTTGGGGGGCGTCAACCACACGGGGTTCCGCCTGCTGTTTCAATGGGGCCGGTGCTGATCCGTCCAGAACCGAACCTGTGGATTTGGCCGCAGTGGGCTTGGGTTTCGCCGCGGCTGTTTTTGGCTTGGCTGGGGTTTTGGGTGTTTTGGCAGCACGGGTTGGTTTAGCCGGCTTGCTGGGTGCAGTACTCACGAAATTCTCACTCTTCATTATTTCTTGCCTGCGAACAGTCTAGCCAGTTTGCGTTTGTTTTTCTAGCGTTGCTTGGTTTGCCCAGCCAAAGGGGCAAGGGTTAGAGCGGTATTAAGGCGTACGCCCGACCTGCCCTGCATCAAAAAACGCCCCGGAAAATCCAGGGCGTTTTGATCTTTCTGGGCATTAAACCCGCTTAATGTGCGGTCGGGACTGCCGTATCCGCATTTCGTGCAGCAAGGGCGGCAGCGGCTGCCGCGTCCTCTGCCGCCTGATCCCATTCGATGGGTTCAGGTTTCGAAACAAGCGCATGCTCCAGCACTTCTGATACGTGACCGACGGGGATGATCTCCAGCCCCTCTTTCACATTGTCCGGGATATCCGCCAGATCCTTTTCGTTCTCTTTCGGGATCAGCACGATTTTGATGCCGCCGCGCAATGCAGCCAGCAGTTTTTCTTTCAAACCACCAATCGGCATGGCGTTCCCGCGCAGCGACACTTC
Organism: Sulfitobacter pacificus; assembly: GCF_030159975.1. Lineage (NCBI taxonomy): Bacteria > Pseudomonadati > Pseudomonadota > Alphaproteobacteria > Rhodobacterales > Roseobacteraceae > Sulfitobacter > Sulfitobacter pacificus. The sequence goes on along the minus strand of NZ_BSNL01000001.1, from coordinate 1,197,665 downwards.
ACCCGTCATCGCAATGTCCTTGCGCACCGGGATGCGCGTCAGCACAGAAACAATCGAGGTCACCATCGCCAGACCGGCAGAAGGGCCATCTTTGGGCGTGGCACCATCCGGCACGTGCACGTGGATATCCAACGTGTCAAAGCTGGGTGGTTTCACACCAATCTGAGGCGAGATCGACCGCACATAGCTGGACGCCGCGTCGATGCTTTCTTTCATCACATCGCCCAGCTTGCCGGTGGTTTTCATCCGACCCTTGCCCGGCAGGCGCAGCGCCTCAATGTGCAGCAACTCACCACCGACGGAAGTATAGGCCAAGCCGGTCACAACACCGATTTGGTTTTCCTCTTCGGCCAGCCCGTAGCGGTGTTTACGCACGCCCAAAAACTCGTCAAGGTTGTCGCCGGTCACTGTGACGCTTTCGGCTTCCTTCTTGACGATCTTGGTCAGCGATTTGCGCGTCACCTTGGCAATCTCGCGCTCAAGGTTCCGCACACCAGCCTCGCGGGTATAATAGCGGATCATTCCCTGAAGCGCGGAATCCTCGATGGCGAATTCCTTGGCCTTCAGACCGTGGTTCTTGATCTGCTTTGCCACCAGATGCTGTTTGGCGATCTCCAGCTTTTCATCCTCGGTGTAGCCGGACAGTGGAATAATCTCCATCCGATCCAGCAACGGCCCAGGCATGTTATAGCTGTTCGAGGTGGTCAGGAACATCACGTTCGAAAGGTCATATTCAACCTCCAGATAGTGATCCACGAAGGTGGAGTTCTGTTCAGGATCAAGTACTTCCAGCATGGCTGACGCCGGATCACCGCGAAAATCCTGACCCATCTTGTCGATCTCATCCAAGAGGATCAGCGGGTTCGTGGTCTTGGCCTTTTTCAGCGCCTGAATGATCTTGCCGGGCATGGAGCCGATATAGGTCCGACGGTGGCCACGGATCTCGCTCTCGTCGCGCACGCCGCCAAGGCTGATGCGTATAAACTCGCGCCCCGTGGCTTTGGCCACAGATTTCCCAAGCGAGGTTTTACCCACACCGGGAGGACCGACCAGACACATGATCGGGCCTTTCATCTTGCTAGAACGTTGCTGCACCGCGAGATATTCAACGATCCGCTCTTTGACTTTTTCCAAGCCATAGTGATCGTTGTCCAGCACCTCTTGGGCTTTACCAAGGTTCTTTTTCACGCGCGACTTTACGCCCCAAGGGATCGACAACATCCAGTCAAGGTAGTTGCGCACAACTGTGGCTTCCGCAGACATCGGGCTCATGTTCTTGAGCTTTTTGATCTCGGCCTCGGCCTTTTCCTTGGCCTCTTTGCTCAGCTTGGTGGCGGCGATTTTCTCTTCCAGTTCGGCAACTTCATTCTTGCCGTCCTCGCCATCGCCCAGCTCTTGCTGGATCGCTTTCATCTGTTCATTCAGATAGTACTCGCGCTGGGTCCGCTCCATCTGGGATTTCACGCGGGTTTTGATCTTTTTCTCGACCTGCAGCACGGACATTTCGCCCTGCATCAGACCATATACTTTCTCAAGCCGCTCGGACACGCTCAGCGTCTCAAGCAGGTCCTGCTTTTGCTCAACCTCGATGCCCAGATGCCCGGCCACCAGATCGGCCAGACGCGCCGGTTCGGCGGTTTCGCCCACAGCTGACAAGGCCTCGTCCGGCACGTTTTTCTTAACCTTGGCGTAGCGTTCAAATTCATCGCCAACAGAGCGCAACAGCGCTTCGGTGGTTGCCGCATCACCCGGCATTTCGGTCAGATACTCGGCCCGCGCCTCAAAGAAATTATCATTTTCAAGGTAGTCGGTGATGCGCACCCGCGCCTGCCCTTCAACCAGCACTTTCACCGTGCCGTCGGGCAGTTTCAGCAGTTGCAGCACATTGGCCAACACGCCGGCTTTAAAAATACCCTCGGCTTGCGGGTCATCTTCACCGGGGTCAATCTGGCTGGACAGCAGGATCTGCTTGTCATCCGCCATCACCTCTTCCAGGGCGCGGACTGATTTCTCACGGCCGACAAAAAGCGGCACAATCATATGGGGGAACACAACGATATCGCGCAGGGGCAACACCGGATAAGAGGCGTTCAGTGGGTCTAACATGCTCAATTCCTTATTTAGCAAGACAGTTCCGGTCCCTGTGATAGGCAACCAACGCCGTCTCCCGTTCTAGACCGATATGTAGGTCCGGTCTGCCTGTTTCAATCCCCGTTATTTGGGGTTGTCCGCATAATCGCCTGCAAATGCCACAGGTGCAACCGTGGTTTTCAAGCCAATTATGGGAAATTGAAACAGGTGTCGAAAAAGGGCTTGCCACAGGCGCGGCAAGCCCCGGTTTTTAATTGTCCAATGTGGGGTAATCGGTAAACCCTTCGCGGCCACCGCCGTAATAGGTATCACCGTTACCGGCGTTTAATGGCGCATCCTGTCTGTAACGCTCCACCAGATCGGGGTTGGCGATATAGGGGCGACCGATTGCAACCATTTCGGCGTCATCATTTGCCGTGGCTTGCAGTGCCATGTCGCGATCATAGCCGTTGTTGGCCATATAGGGCCCATCGAACAGTTTGCGCAGCGCCTTGAGGTCCTCACCTGCGGCCAGATCACGCGAACCACCGGTCGCCCCTTCGATCATGTGCAGATACGCCAGACCAAAACGGTTCAGCCCTTTGACCACATATTCAAATGTCTCTTGCGGGGCGTCATCGCTGATCCCGTTTGCCGGTGAAAAGGGCGACAGACGGATGCCCGTGCGGTCTGCGCCAATCGCCTTGGTCACGCCTTCCAAGACCTCCATCAAAAGGCGCGCGCGGTTCTCGAGGTTGCCGCCATAGGCATCGTCACGTTTGTTAGATCCGGTCTTGAGGAATTGGTCCAGCAGATAGCCGTTGGCGGCATGCACCTCGACCCCGTCAAATCCTGCGCGGATCGCCATTTCGGCCGCATGGGTATAGTCGTAAACAAGGCGCGCCATCTCCGCCGCCTCCAGTGCCCGAGGGTCCGAAGTGTTCTCAAACCCGTTTGCAGTGAATGTCTTAACACCTGCGTTCAGGGCAGAAGGTGCAACAGGCGATTGGCCCTCCGGCTGTAACGAGGTATGGCTGATACGGCCCACATGCCACAGCTGGACCACGATCTTGCCCCCTTCGGCGTGCACCGCATCTGTCACATTGCGCCAGGCGGCGACCTGCCCTTCGCTGTAGATACCGGGAGTCTGAAAATACCCTTTGCCTTCGGCACTGATTTGCGTGGCCTCGGTGATGATCACACCGGCACCGGCGCGCTGGCGGTAATAGTCGACATGCATATCGCCCACCTCGCCACTGTCATTGTCGGCGCGGTTGCGGGTTAACGGAGCCATGGCGATACGGTTGCTGGCCTCAATCGCGCCAAGGGTTACGGGAGTGAATAGCTTCTCTGTCATGGGGTGCTCTCTTTTGTTTCTTGCGTTGCACCTGACCTAAGCCCCCTTCGTGTTGAGACAAGCATGCCAGTCTGGGAACACAGCCCCACTCGCGCAATATCGCGCGCACCCAGCCAAACAGAATACCGCGTTAAATCCCTACACAGGAACAGGTGTTCCGACGCAGCGGATCAGTCCCGTCAATTCAAATGGGTTACCCCCGGTTATCTACGGATTGGCGTTCTTTTCACGACCTGCCGGATTTAGCACATGACCTCACAGAAACTTGAGGTCAAAGCGGCTCTATATCACCCTCTGCACGGCCATCATGGAAATCTTTTTCCCATGTTTCAAATTCACCCGCCGCAATCGCGCTGCGCATACCGTCCATGATATCCTGAAAATACTGCAGGTTATGCCATGTCAGCAGCATGCCCGAAATCATCTCCTGCGAGCGGAACACATGGTGCAAATAGGCCCGCGAATAATTGCTACAGGCCGGACAGGCACAGTTTTCATCCAAGGGGCGCGGGTCATCCGCGTGGCGCGCGTTCTTGATGTTCAGCACACCACGGCGGGTAAACACCTGCCCCGTGCGGCCAGAGCGGGACGGCAAAACGCAATCCATCATATCAATGCCACGTTTGACCGCGCCGACGATATCATCCGGCTTGCCCACGCCCATCAGATAGCGCGGCTTGTCTTCGGGAAGCTGGTCGGGCGCGTAATCGAGACACCCGAACATCGCCTCCTGCCCCTCGCCCACAGCCAGACCACCCACAGCGTATCCGTCAAATTCGATCTCGCGCAGGGCTTGTGCCGATTGCTGGCGCAGATCCTCTTCCAGCCCGCCCTGCTGGATACCAAACAGCGCATGACCCGGCCTGTCGCCAAATGCGTCCTTGGACCGTTTCGCCCAACGCATCGACAATTCCATGCTGCTGGCAATCCGGTCCCGATCTGCAGGCAGCGCCGGGCATTCGTCAAAACACATGACAATGTCAGAACCCAGAAGCGCCTGTATCTCCATCGACCGTTCCGGCGTGATTTCATGTTTGGAGCCGTCGATATGGCTTTTGAAGGTCACACCGCGTTCCGTCAGCTTGCGCAGATCAGCCAGCGACATCACCTGAAACCCACCGGAATCCGTGAGGATCGGCTTGTCCCAATTCATGAACTTATGCAGCCCGCCCAACTTGGCAATCCGCTCTGCCGTCGGGCGCAGCATCAGATGATAAGTATTGCCCAGCAGGATATCCGCCCCGGTCGCGGCCACGCTTTCGGGCATCATCGCCTTGACCGTTGCCGCCGTGCCCACCGGCATGAAAGCCGGCGTGCGGATATCGCCGCGCGTGGTGTGGATAACGCCGGCGCGGGCCTTGCCGTCCTGGGCGTGCTTTTCAAAGGTGATGCGGGACATTTCGGGCTACTCCTTGTCGTTGGTGCAGGGGGTAAACCACCACAGTAAAACTTGCAATCAGCGCGAGAAATACCCACATATAGCGGGTATAGGAACCAAAAAGGATACTTATTGTGGACATCGAACAATTGATCATCAGCATTCTGGAAAATAACCTTGCCTGGCTTCTGCTGGCCGCACTTGTGGTGATCCTGATTGTCAAATCGGTCAAGATTGTTCCGCAATCAGAACAGCATGTTGTCGAACGTTTTGGCCGTCTGCGTGCCGTGCTGGGACCGGGCATCAATATGATCGTGCCGTTTATCGACCGGATCGCCCATAAGATCTCTATCCTTGAACGCCAGCTGCCCACCGCATCCCAGGATGCCATCACCCGCGACAACGTGCTGACACAGGTGGATACATCGGTGTTTTACCGCATCACCGAACCGGAAAAGACCGTATACCGCATCCGCGATGTGGATTCTGCCATCTCCACCACCGTGGCCGGGATCGTGCGTGCCGAGATTGGTAAGATGGATCTGGACGAGGTGCAGGCCAACCGCAATTCCCTGATCGATACGATCAAGGCCACCGTTGAACAGGCCGTCGACGACTGGGGCATCGAAGTGACCCGCGCAGAAATACTGGACGTGAACCTTGATGCCGCCACCCGGGCCGCGATGATGCAGCAATTGAACGCCGAACGTGCGCGTCGTGCGCAGGTGACAGAGGCGGAAGGCTCCAAACGCGCGGTCGAACTGGCGGCGGATGCGGAACTTTATGCCTCAGAACAAACCGCCAAGGCCCGTCGCGTGCTGGCCGAGGCCGAAGCCTATGCCACACAGGTGGTCGCGGTTGCTATTAACGAAAACGGCATTGAGGCGGCGCAATACCAGATCGCCCTCAAACAGGTCGAAGCCGTCGGCGCGATGAGCAGCGGTGAGGGCAACCAGACCGTGATTGTTCCAGCTGAGGCACTGGCCGCCTTTGGGGATGCCTTCAAACTGCTGAAAGGACGTGGATAATGGCCGATTATCTGACACTCTGGTGGGTCTGGATCTGTATTGCGCTTGCGCTTGGGGTGGTCGAACTGCTCGCCCCCGGATTCATCTTTCTGGGCTTTGCCATTGGTGCGGTGATTGTCGCAGGCATCGTGGCGATCGTCAGCCTCAGCAACATTCCCGCGCTTCTGGCACTGTTTGCAATCCTGTCGCTGATCGCATGGATCGCGCTGAAGGCGGTGTTTCGCAAGCAATCCAGCGGGGCACGGATCGTCACCCGCGATATCAACGAAAACTGACGCCAGTCCCTGGTTGAAATTATCTGACGGCCTGCTAGGTGAAATGCCTGAACTCAAGGGGTGCGGTACATGGATAATCTGGCGTTTGGTTGGGAAGAATGGGTGGCTTTGCCGGATCTCGGGCTGCCCGCGATCAAGGTAAAGGTTGATACCGGTGCGCGCACCTCGGCGCTGCATGCCCATGACATTGAAACCTTTGGTTCAGCGGCCAAACCCAAGGTCCGCTTCAATGTACATCCCATTGCCGGGCGTGATGACATTGTGATCACCTGCTCCGCCCCGCTGGTGGACCGGCGCGAGGTGACCTCCTCCAACGGGGAATCCGAACAGCGCTATGTGATTGAAACCAAACTGGAAGTCGGCGGGCAAAGCTGGCCCATCGAGGTGACCTTGACCAACCGTGCGGGACTGACCAGCCGGATGCTGCTGGGCCGTCAGGCACTGAACGATCACATCACCATTTCTGCCACCGAACGGCGGTTGCAGCCCGACCTCAGCTATGACGTCTATCACTCTGCTGCTGTGCGCAAAACCGCGCCCAAAAGAGCGCTGCGCATTGCGGTGCTCAGCCGTGAGGACAATTATTCCACCCGCCGTCTGGTCCAAACCGGCGAAGAACGCGGTCACACAGTCGAGGTCATCGACACAACCCGCTGTTATATGGCGATCAATGCCATGGCGCCGGAAGTGCATTATGACGGCAAGCGCCTGCCTCGCTATGATGCGGTGATCCCGCGCATCGGGGCATCCATCACCCCTTACGGAACCGCCGTGATCCGCCAGTTCGAAACCATCGGCACCTATTGCGTAAACGGCTCTGCCGGCATCACCGCCAGCCGCGACAAGCTACATGCGCATCAGGTATTAGCGAGCAAAAAGATCGGCATGCCGACCACTGCTTTTGCCGCCTCTCCCAAGGATACGTCAAATCTTATGGGGCTGGTCGGCACTGCACCGCTGATTGTGAAACTGCTGGAATCGACGCAAGGCAAAGGTGTCGTGCTGGCCGAGACCAAAAAGGCTGCTGAATCCGTAATCGACGCCTTTCGCGGACTCAAGGCGAACTTCCTTGTGCAGGATTTCGTCAAGGAATCCGCAGGTGAGGACATCCGCTGTCTGGTGATCGCGGGCAAGGTCGTGGCCGCGATGAAACGCACAGGTGCCGATGGTGATTTCCGTTCTAACCTGCATCGCGGCGGCTCCGCCAAAGTTGTGCGCATCTCGAAAGAGGAACGCGATACCGCCCTGCGTGCCGCCCGCGCCTTTGGACTGGGCAAAGCGGGCGTTGACCTGCTGCGCTCGGAGTCCGGCCCGAAAGTGCTGGAGGTAAACTCCTCCCCCGGGTTTGAAGGCATTGAAAAGGCCACCGGCAAGGATATCGTCGGCAAGCTTTATGACGAGATCGAAGCACGGGTCAAACCGCAGCCGGTGCGCAAACGCAAGGCCAGCTAGCGTGCGCCGGTCTTGGCCGGGTCTGCTTTCTTTTCCGCCGCTTCAATGTGCTTCTTCAGGTCTTTGGCCCAGCTTTTCTCGAATTTATCGTTCTTCTTTTTGCCGTTCACGCGGGTCTGGGTCGCATATTCCACCATACAGGCGATGACCTCTGAGTCACTGCGTTTGGGCCGGGAATCCGGCAACTCCAGGTGGTAGGCATCCCCCTCGCCATAGCCGTCCTTGCCTTTATAGTTCTTGAACCCCTGTTTCTTCATTTCAGCCGCCCATTCACTTTTGAACGTCTCCCACTTCCAGGCAAATTCGGGTCCGTCGCCGAAACAGCTTTTGGGCTTGTCCTGATAGGATTTCTTGTCAAACCCGCCTTTATCGCCCTTTTTGGGGATCTCTGACGAAATATTCACATGTCGCGCCTTATCAGCCATGTGGTTGGAGGCGCAGGTCCAGCTTCTACCCGAAAGGACCGATTTCGCCTGCTCTTTGCCGGTACGCTTTTTCGTGACCTTAGAGGTGGCCACCACAAAGTTCAGCTTGACCACACGGTCTTCCGGTTTGGTCTTGGGCACAGGGCCACCGTCTTTCATACACATGCCGCGTTTTTCGCCCTCGGCATTGGCTTTCTTCTTTTTCTCATCAGAGGCTTTGCAGGCTGCAACACATTTTGCCCGTGCCGCCGCATAGCGTTTGTTCATTCCTGCCGCAAAATCCGCGGCCTTTTTGTCAACATCAACTGTCATCCTAGTCTCCTACCAATCCGGCTTCGACGCGAAGGTGGAAATATCCGCAATGTCGCAACTTATGGGTGAAATTGACCCATGGTCAAGCATGATCCAACAGCATCTGTCGGCACCTGCGTCCCTGAAACTTGAACCACCCGCTCTGAAAGCCCATTCGATAGCGGGTATTTCTGGCTAGCCCGTTGCACCTCAGTGTACAGCACGGTCACGCAAGCGGCTTCTCGCCCTAGACGTTGCAGGTGACAAACCCTATATAAACACTCAAGATATAAACGAGGGCCCGATGACCGATCAAACACAACCCATGGAAGGCACGCCGCTGATTGCGCCCTCCACCACTGATCATCCGATGTACGAACAGGTTGTTGAGGCTTGCCGCAGCGTCTATGACCCTGAAATCCCTGTGAATATCTACGAGCTGGGATTGATTTACACCATCGATATCTCGGATGAAAACGCGGTAGACATAAAAATGTCCCTGACCGCGCCGGGCTGTCCGGTGGCTGGCGAAATGCCCGGCTGGGTCGCGGATGCCGTTGAACCCCTGCCCGGCATCAAACAGGTGAATGTGGAACTGGTCTGGGAACCGCCATGGGGCATGGACATGATGTCTGACGAAGCCCGCCTTGAGCTGGGTTTTATGTAACCCGGCCTTGAGAATACCCGCGCCCCTGCCTACCTTGGGGGCAACAGGAGAAAAGACATGTTCGGCATTCCCGGCAAACAGGCCGTCACCATCACCCCCAAGGCAGCCGCCCAGATTACCAAACTGATGGGCTCTGCCGGACATGCCGGTCTGCGCATCGGCATCAAGAAAGGTGGCTGCGCGGGCATGGAATACACCATGGAATATGTCGATGAGGCCGACCCGAATGACGAGGTGGTCAATCAGGATGGTGCCTGCGTGATGATTGCGCCAATGGCGCAGATGTTTCTGTTTGGCACTGAAATTGATTATGAGACCTCCTTGCTGGAGTCCGGTTTCAAATTCAACAATCCCAATGTGACAGAGGCCTGCGGCTGTGGGGAATCCATCAAGTTTGACGACTCCCTTAGCGTAAAATGAGCCTTGGGGCGGCAGATATCGCATTTACCACCGAACTATTTTCCGATATCCCCAAGCTCAGCACCCGCAAGATGTTTGGTGGGTTGGGGATCTATTCAGACGGGGTGATCTTTGCCCTAATGAAATCAGACAGCCAGCTTCTGCTCAAGGCACAAGAGCGCGCGTTCACCGAAAAACTGGCGGCGGCAGGCAGCACGCAATGGACCTACACCCGCAAGAACGGTGCAGAGTCTTCCATGCCTTACTGGAGCCTGCCGGACGCCGCCCTTGATGAGCCGGAACTGGCGGTCAGCCTCGCGCGCGAGGCGCTGGCCCAGTTGCAATAGGCGACAGCCCACAATTGCCTTGGACGTCACCAACTGCTAGGCAAAGACAATATTCCCAACACCATAGGACAGATATGCGCCGCAAAATCGCCGCCGGAAACTGGAAGATGAACGGTACAAGTGCTGCCTTGGCAGAATTGGAACAGCTTGGCACCTCCCTGCCGCAAAACGCCCCCACAGTGATCATCTGCCCGCCTGCCCCGCTTTTGTTTCGCGCCTGTGAAGCCGCAAAGGGCATCGCCATAGGGGCGCAGGATTGCCATATGCAATCCTCCGGTGCCTACACCGGTGATATCTCTGCCGGGATGATTGCCGACAGCGGCGCGACCTATGTGATTGTTGGCCATTCCGAACGCCGCGATGCCCATGAGGAAACCAACGCCATGGTGCGCGACAAGGCAGAGGCGGCTTGGGCCGCTGGCCTGACTCCGATCCTCTGTATCGGCGAGGCGCTGGAGGACCGCGAGGCGGATAACACCCTGAACATCATCGGCGGCCAGCTTGCCGGTTCCCTGCCCAGCGATGTCAGTGCCGAAAACACCGTGATCGCCTATGAACCGATCTGGGCCATTGGCACTGGAAAGGTTCCGACCCTTGAACAGATCATTGAGGTCCACGATTTCATCCGCAGCCGCCTGATCGCCCGCTTTGGCGAGGACATTGGCAATGCGATCCCGCTGCTCTATGGGGGCTCGGTGAAACCCGACAATGCAGCCACCATATTCAAGGCCGAGAATGTCGACGGTGCCCTTGTCGGGGGGGCTTCGCTCAAGGCCAGCGATTTCGCCCCGATTATCGCTGCCCTCGCCGCCTGCTGATCTTCATCTTGCCTTTAAACTCAATGCCGCAGGTCTCACCAAGCGCCGTCACTTGGTGATGATCTCCGGCCCCATCATCAGCTCTGGCAACCAGGTGCTGAGCGCAGGAATGTAAGTCACCATAATCAGGAAGACGAAGAGGACCGCCAGAAACGGCAGGGCCGCGCGTACCACATTCATCATCGGCATATTGGCCACGCCAGAGGTCACAAACAGGTTCAAGCCAACTGGCGGCGTGATCATCCCGATTTCCATGTTCACCACCATGATGATGCCCAGATGAATGGGATCAATGCCCAGCTCAATGGCAATCGGAAACACCAGCGGTGCCACGATCACCAACAGGCCAGAGGGTTCCATAAACTGTCCGCCGATCAGCAGGATCACATTGACGATGATCAAAAACACAATCGGTCCGAACCCCGCACTCAGCATCGCCGCCGAGATCTGTTGCGGGATCTGCTCATCCGTCAGAACATGTTTCAGGATCAGCGCATTGGCGATGATGAACATCAAGGTCACTGTCAACTTGCCCGCCTCAAAAAGGGTATCGCGGGTGTCGCGGTGGAAAAATACGGTCAGTGCGGACCATGGTTTGCTGAGGAAGGAAATATTCGCCCCCTCACCTTCCACATGCAGCGGCCCCATGTCGCGATAGACGAAGGAGGCGATGAAAAACGCATAGACCGCCGCCACCGCTGCGGCTTCGGTTGGCGTAAAGATACCGCCATAGATGCCGCCCAGAATGATCACGATCAGGAACAGACCCCAGCCCGCCTCGATGCCAGAGCGGCGTACTTCACCCCAGCCCTTCCAGTCGCCCTTGGGCAGGTTTTTCACCCGTGCCATGATATAGATTGTCATCATCAACATCAGCCCGGCAAGCAACCCGGGAATGACTCCGGCCAGAAACATCCGGCCTACAGAGACGTCAGTGGCGGAGGCATAGACCACCATCACAATCGACGGCGGGATCAAAATGCCCAGGGTGCCCGCAACGGCGATCACACCGGCGGCAAAATCCTTGGTATATCCGACCTCACGCATGCCCACGATGACAATCGAACCGATCGCAACCACTGTCGCAGGCGATGAGCCGCTGAGCGCAGCGAAAAGCATACAGGCAAAGACACCGGCAATGGCCAGCCCGCCCGGCAGATGCCCGACCAGCGCAATGGAAAACCGGATGATCCGCCGTGCCACGCCGCCGGTGGACATAAACGACGATGCCAGAATGAAGAACGGGATTGCCAGCAGCGTGTAGTGCCCTGCCATCGCCTGAAAAAACGTCTGGGCAATCGACGCCATAGAGGTGTCCGACAGCGCCAGCAAAAAGATGATAGAGGACAGGCCCAGCGAAACCGCAATCGGTACGCCGACCAGCATCAGGCCCACAACCATGGTGAAAAGAATGACAACTTCCATGTGCTTAGCCCTCCGCGTTCATGTGTTTGACGTCTTCGACCGCGTCCTCGGCCTCATGACTCACGATCAGTGATTTCTGCCGTCCTGTGACGACTTTGACAGTGGCTTGCACAAAGCGCAGCAGCAGCAGCGCCGCACCAAAGGGCAACATGGCATAGGGAATGAACCGCGGGATTTTCTCATAGGCTTCGCCCTCATTCATGATCGGCTCGATAAAGCGCAGCCATTCAGGGATCGGCGTGTCGATCACCTCGTACCAGGCCTGATCGCGGCTGTTCTCAAACCCTGTCGGAAACCAGCGCCCGGTGGTGGCATCCAGCCCGGCAAAAGGTGCCCAGTAATCCCATGCACCTTTCATCAACAGCCCCGCATAGATCACACAGACGACACCGGCGATGATGGCCAGCACCTTGCGTGGGCCTGCGTCAAACAGGTTGATCACCGCATCCACGCCCAGATGCGCCGTTACCTTCACCGCGTAGGACATGCCAAACAGCACCAGCCAAGCGAAAAGGAAGGTCACCACCTCAAGGCCCCAGATGATGCCGGTGTTGAACCCGTAGCGCAGAACAACATTGATAAATGTGATGAGCGTCATCAGTCCGAGGATCAGCGCTATCGCCGTTTCCTCAATCTCGCTTACGATACGCGCAAGCCCGGTTTGCGTCGATGAATGGCCAGACATGCGGCACCCCCTGCCGAAAATATACGTGCAAATATAAATGGTTGCCGCCGGCCCTTCATCTGACGGGCCGGCGGCGTTTAAGGCTTAGTGCTTGGCGTTGATCGCCTGTGCCGCATCGATGTTTTCCTGGCCAACATCGTCCTTGAACTCTTCCCAGACAGGTTTCATCGTGGCCACCCAGGCATCACGCTGTGCCGCGTCCAATTCGCGCACAACACCGCCAGCATCCAGGATCGCTTGCTTGGCTTTTGCGTTCACAGAGGTGGATTCCGAGTTACGGGCTTCGGTCACTTCAGCGACGATTGTCATCAGCTGGTCGCGCACATCCGCATCCAGTGAATCAAGCCAATCCGTCGAGGTTACCAGCAGATAATCAATGGTGCCGTGGTTGGTTTCGGTCACACCATCCTGCACTTCAAAGAACTTTTTGCCGTAGATGTTGGACCATGTGTTTTCCTGACCATCAACAACGCCGGTTTGCAGGGCGCCATAAACTTCGGAAAAGGCCATCGGCTGGGGTGACCCCCCCATCGCTGCCATCTGCGCCTTCAGCACGTCAGAGTTTTGCACGCGGAACTTCAGACCTGCCGCATCTGTCGGCAGGTTCAGCGGCTTGTTGGCCGACATCTGCTTCATGCCATTGTGCCAGAATGCCAGCCCCAGCAGGCCGCGACGGGTCATGGCCTCTTTCATCGCCTGACCGGTCTCGGAGTTCTGGAATTCATCCACCGCATCGATGTTTTTGAACATGAACGGAAGGTCAAAGATGCGGAACTGTTTGGTGAATTGTTCAAACTTGGACAAGGATGGTGCGGCCAGTTGGACATCGCCCTGCAGCAGTGCTTCCAGTACCTGATCATCGTTGTACAGCGTGGAGTTCGGGAAAACTTCCATGCAGGCCTTGCCGTTCATCTCGTCATTGACGCGCTGTTCCAGCAGGGATGCGGCGATGCCTTTGGGGTGTTTATCAGTATTGGTCACGTGGCTGAACTTGATAACGATTTCGCCATCGTCACAGGCTGCAGCAACAGCGCCAGCGGATACGGTCATAGCCAAAGCGGCCATTGTCAGGAATTTCATGGTGATCTCCTCCCAGAGTGCAGAATCAGTTGGTCACAAGCCTTTGCCTGCGCTGTGGATATAAAACGCCTGCTGTAGCTGGCTCACAAGGAAGTGTGGAGATCAGGAGATTGAAGTGAATTTAATTGTTTATTTACAAACTACTGCAAATTAAAATTCATTCAAAAGATCAACTTTGAAAAACCCTCCTGTGCGGTTTTCCGCACAGGGACATTGCAGCTTGTGCGGAAATCCGCACAGCCTGCCGACCACTCTAGGGGCGAAAATCCTCTGCCCGGATGCTGTAGCGGGCCAGTTTGTCGTAGAATGTCTTGCGCGGCAGTTTCAGGGCCTCTGCTGCCGCTGATGCCTGCCCGCCCGTGCGCCGCAATGCGGTTTCCAGCAGGGATTGCTCTATCATCGACATCTGCTCTACCAGTCCTAAGGTGGTATCTGGTGCCACGTCTTCCGGCAGCCCCATAACAAACCGCATCGCCACCGACATCAAAGAGCGTGCATTGCCCGGCCAGTCCCGCGCCATCAGGCTGGCAATCACCTCTGGTGTGATCTCCGGCGCACGCAGCCCCGCCTGTTCGGAGGCCTGTGCCACATAGCGGCGAAACATCTCCGCAATATCCTCTGGGCGTTCGGCCAACGACGGGATGCGTACACTCAGCGCCTCCAGCCGATAGTAGAGATCCGCATTGAACCGCCCGGCCTGCATTTCCGCAGTCAGGTCACGGGTGTTGCCCGCCATCAGACAGACGCCCTGTGGCCCGTCACGCCCCTCGCTCAGCACCAGCTGTAACTGGGCCGGCAGATGCGAAATCTCGTCAATAAACAGGCTCCCGCCCTCGGCCTCTTGCAAGGCGGCGCGCAGGGTTTCCGTGGTCATCCCGGCTGCCGCGCGTTTGACAAAAGCTGCCTTGGAGCGCGCCGAACTGAGGTGGATCACCTCTGCTACTTTAGAAATCCCCGATCCCGGTGCGCCATTGACCAGCGCATCCCCCTCAGCCTGTGCAACCAGCCGCACCTGACGGCGCAGCTTTTCCGCCAGATCGGAGGTGCCGAACACCATCCGCGCGGCGGGATCACCAGTTTCGACCAATTGACGCAAACGGCGGTTATCCAGCACCAGCGCGCGGGTATGCAAGGCGCGCTCCAGAACAGCGATCAATTCTGCAGGCGCACAGGGTTTTTCAAGGAAACCAAAGGCACCCTGCGCCATGGCCGCCACCGCCATCGGAATATCGCCTTCGCCGGTCAGCAGGATCACCGGCAAATCACGATCCTGTCCATGGGCATAATCCAGCAGATGAAACCCGTCCCGCCCCGGCATCCGCATGTCCGACAGGATCACCCCGTCAAAATCCGCTGTGATCCGGTCTTTGGCGGCAACAAATGATCCCGCTGTGATCGTCGAGATATCTGCCAGTTCCAGCGTCTGGGCCAGCGCCTCGCGCACGGCGGCATCGTCATCAACCAGTAATACGCGCCCCTTCATGCGGCCAGTTCCTTGGCCGCTGTTGCCTCAAGTGTCACTGTAAACACAGCCCCTCCGCTGTCCTGATTGGCCCCGCGGATCTGCCCACCGAAACTTTGCACAATACCATAGCTGATCGACAGCCCCAGCCCCATGCCACTGCTCTGATCCACCTCCTTGGTGGTGTAGAACGGATCAAAAACCTTATCCGGCATTTCAATTCCCGGCCCGGTATCGCGAAACTCAACGCTCACCACATCCCCCTGACGTCGCGCCTCTACCTGCAATCTGCGTTCGGTGCGACCGGCCATTGCATCCACCGCATTGGTGATCAGATTCACAAACACCTGCCCCAACCGCACCTCGCCACCGCGCACCCATATGTCACGGCCCGTGGCGTCCCATTCCAATGTGACCCCTGCCGCCTCGCGATGGCTTTGCGTCAGATCCAGCGCCGATTGCAACACTTTTTGCAGGTTCACCCGATCCGGTGCGATATGCTCCTGACGGGCGAAAGCGCGCAGGTTCTGGATGATCCGCGCCATCCGCTGGCTCATCTCGGAAATCCGGGTCAGGTTCTCGCCCACCCGCTCTGCTTTGCCACGCTCCAAAAACTGTACCGCGTTTTCAGCAAAAGACCGGATCGCCATCAAGGGTTGGTTCAACTCGTGACTGATGCCCGCCGACATCTGGCCCAGGGCGCTTAACTTGCCCGCCTGCACCAGATCATCCTGCGCCTGTCGCAATGCCACCTGAGCGGCCTCGCGCACAGCAGCCTCTGCCACCAGTTTCTCGTTGGTTTCACGCAAGGCCACCGTGCGTTTGGCCACCCGCGCCTCCAGCTGCACATTCGCCGCCGCCAGCGTGCGCCGCCGCTCGGAAGCAAGAAACAACAACGATCCAAAAGCCAGACACAGGGCCGCCAATGCCGCCGCCTGAGCAAAAGCAAAGGCGCGGGTCTGTGCCACATCCAACAGGACCTCCCCTGTCAACCCGATCACCGGCAGGTCCTGTGTCAAATGCAGAGCCTCTTGCGGAAGATAAGGCCCCCAGCCCAGATGCCAGATCTCATGCGGGCCGACCATCTGCGCGCTGAACGGCGGCGCGTTGCCTTTGGGCGGGATCAGCCCTGCGGTCCCCGCCGGACGTTTCCAGAACAACAGCTCGGTGCGGTTTGCAATATAGACCTCTCCCGCTGCATCGGTGAAAAACGCGGCCGGATTGGTGCCGCGCCAATTGTAGTCAATGCCATTCAGGTCGGTCACAACAACCACCGCCCCCTGCACCCGCCCGGCATCGTTGAAAATCGGGGCCGCATGGAAAAAGGCCCGCTGGGTCAGCGGTTCCGCCGGTCCGTGGCCCCAGCCCAGAGCACCACGCAACGCCCTTGTGACAAAAGGATATGCACCCAACTCCGCCGGATGTTTCCCAGAGACAGAGGCCATCACCCGCCCCTGCGCCGATAAGACCAGAATATCCAGCGCTGCCGACTTATCCGCGGCTCCCACCAGCACATCACGCGTGCCCTCTGTCACCCCATAGCGTGCTGCAATGCTGATCACCGGATGATCAGCCATCAGCACCGCCAGATCACGATAGCGTTGCAATTGCCCAACCAGCCTGTCGCCCGCGAGGGCCAGATCCGCCTGCCCTCGCGCGGCCAATTGGTCCAGCCCCTGCTGATAGGCGTAGCGCCACACCCCAGCCGTCAGGATCAGTACGATCCCCGAAAAGGCCAGCACCAAAAGCGCCCGATGTCCAATCCCATGTTTCATAGTGTTAGTTTGCACATGCCGTCTTGCCTTGGCCAGTCCTCTGCGGTTTGGATGCACTATGAAAGCCCTGTCGCAATCCCCACTTGATCCCGAATTTATCCAAAACCCCTATGTGACTTATGACCATGCCCGTGCGCTGGGTCCGGTGGTCTATTGGTCAGACTACGCCATCTATGCAACCTTTGACGCCGCCACCGTGCAGGCCCTGCTGCGCGACCGCCGGTTGGGCCGCGAAAGACCCAAAGATCTGGTTCAACCGGTGCCGGATCATTTGCGCGACTGGGCAAAAACAGAAGCCAATTCCATGCTCGATATGGAACCGCCGCGCCACACCCGGCTGCGGTCACTGGTGCTGCGGGCTTTCACCTCGCGGCGCATCCGTGAGCTGAGGCCGGATATCGAGGCCGTCACCGCAGAATTGCTGACCGCTCTGCCAAGCGCGCCCTTTGATCTGATCCCCGCCTTTTGCACCCAATTGCCGGTGCGCATCATTGCACGGCTGTTGGGCGTGCCCGAAGAGATGTCGGATGATCTGCTACGCTGGTCAAACGCCATGGTCGCCATGTATCAGGCAGGCCGTACCCGCGACATCGAAGACGCTGCCAATCAGGCCAGCGCCGATTTCACCGATTTTCTGACCCGTTACATCGACAAGCGCCGCGCGGATCCACGTGACGACCTGATCACACAGCTGATCGCCGCTGAGGAAAACGGCGACAAACTCTCCACGGATGAATTGATCGGCACTTGCATCCTGCTGCTGAACGCCGGTCATGAGGCAACGGTCCACAGCCTTGGCAATGCGGTGAAATGCCTGCTGGAACACAAGACCCCGGCCAGTGCCCTTGCCCCGGATCACATTGCCACAACAGTTGAAGAACTGCTGCGTTTTGATCCTCCCCTGCATATGTTCTCGCGCTTTGCCTATGAGGAGATCCTGCTGGGCGATGTTACCCTGCCCAAAGGTGCCGAAATCGCCCTGATCCTTGGAGCCGCGGGGCGCGATCCTGGGGTGTATGACGCGCCGCATCACTTTGACCCGGCGCGCCCCGCCAAACCGCATGCGGCTTTTGGCGGCGGGCTGCATTTTTTTGCGTTGGTGCGCCGCTGGCCCGACTCGAGTTGCAAATCGCCCTGCCCGCGCTCTTTGCCCATATGCCGAAGATGCGGCTGGCAAAACCGCCGCGCTACGCAAACTCCTACCATTTCCACAAACTCGACGCATTGATCATCGACCCGCGATTCTGATCGGGGTCAAGGATCGCGCCAGCGACCGCGCCTGCGCGGCTTGTCCTTGAGGCCGGTCGGAATCGTATCCAGCCTCGCAACAAGTCGTTTAGGACGCAGCGCGCCCTAAACACCTTCTCAGCAATTGCCAAATCCTAACAACACAATACAGACCCCGCCGCGAAGGGATCCGACCTATAACACCTTCCCCGAAATGCAGCCGCACGGTTTTCGATCACAAGGGCAATACCACCGTAGACTTGATTTCTTCCATCGACAAAAGCGCTGTCACATTATGCACCCGCACCTCGGAAATCAGCGCCTGATAAAACACATCATAGGCCCGCGCATTTTTCACCCGCACCTTCAGGATGTAATCAATATCCCCCGCCAGACGATGCGCCTCTTGCACCTCTGGCCGGTCTCTCAAAGCTTTGAGAAACCGCGCCTGCCAATCGGCGTCATGTTCAGAGGTGCGGATCAGTACAAAAAAACAGGCCTCGAACCCAAGGGCCTCCGCGTCCAGCATCACGGTCTGCTGACCAATCACACCAGCCTCTTTCAACTTGCGAATCCGGTTCCAAACCGGGGTCTTGGAAGACCCGACATTCTTGGCGATATCGTCCAGAGACTGGCTGGCATCCCGTTGCAGCTCCGCCAAAATCTTCCGATCCGTCTCGTCAATTCGAACGCTCATTCCGATATCCTTCCGGTTCAGGGCCATATGTTCTTCTGCGCAGATCATTCGGAACGAACGTCCTTATCCGCACAGGTATCTGGCGCAATATCGGGAATATTTCCTATATTGCAACTCAGAAATCAACGAATGGCAGGCCCACATGGATCACTTCCCAATCTTCCTCGCAACCACAGGCCGTCGCATTGTCCTGTCGGGCGGTGGTGACGCGGCGCTGGCCAAACTGCGTCTGTTGATGAAAACAACCGCGCAGATCAGCGTCTTTGCCGATGCACCGGCTGCGGAAATCTCCCAATGGGCCGCTGCGGGCAAGCTCACGCTGATCCCACGCGCCCTGACAGCGGGCGACATCTCGGGCGCGGCCCTGTTTTACGCCGCCAATGAGGACGATGGTGAGGACAAGCGCACCGCCGCCATTGCGCAGGCCGAAGGGGCACTGGTTAATATCGTTGATAACCTCGCGGACAGCGCCTTTATCACACCGGCCATTGTGGACCGCGATCCGGTGACCATCGCCATTGGCACCGAAGGGGCGGCACCCGTGTTGGCCCGCGCAATCAAGGCCGACCTTGAAGAACGCCTGCCACAATCCCTTGGCACCCTCGCCCGCATCGGCAAGGCCTTCCGCGCGGCCTCTTATGCGCTGCCATTTGGCCGTGCGCGACGCGACTTCTGGCGTGAGTATTATTTCAACACCGGCCCCAAGGCGATGAACGAAAGTGAGGAGCGGGTGCAGCCTGCCCTTGAGGATCTGCTTGACACGCATCTGAATAAAACCGCCCGCGCCGGCCATGTTGCCTTTGTTGGCGGTGGCCCCGGCGATCCAGAGCTGCTGACCCTGAAAGCGCGTCGCGCTCTGGATGAGGCCGATGTGGTGATCTACGACCGGCTGATCTCTCCTGAAATCCTCGAACTGGCACGGCGCGAGGCTGTGATGATCGACGTGGGTAAGGAAGGCTTTGGCCCTTCGACCTCACAGGAAACCATCAATGATCTGCTGGTAGAACATGCCCTGAGCGGTGCGCAGGTCGTGCGTCTGAAATCCGGCGATGCCACTGTCTTTGGCCGTCTGGACGAGGAAATCGATGCCGTCGATGCCCACCAAATCGGCTGGCACATCGTGCCCGGCATCACCTCGGCCTCTGCTGCTGTGGCTTCTATCGGGCAAAGCCTGACACGGCGGGGGCGCAATGCCTCGGTCCGTTTCCTGACTGGCCATGACATGAAAGGCTTTGCCGATCACGACTGGGCCCAGCTTGCCCGCAAGAACGAGGTTGCCGCGATCTATATGGGCAAGAAATCCGCCCGTTTTGTCCAGGGCCGCCTGATGATGCATGGCGCGGACCGCGCCACCCCTGTCACGGTGATTGAAAACGCATCCCGCGCGGATCAGCGCATTCTGGAAACCACGCTGGGACATATGGCGGACGACATCGCAAAGGCCGCCATGTCCGGCCCTGCACTCACCTTTTACGGCCTTGCGCCACGCGCCGCAGCCGCCGCTGCGACCGACATCAAACTTGAGGAGATGGCATAATGCCAAAACCCTTCACCCCCAAAGTCATCACCGCAAATGCCTTGCTTGAAGGTGATGTGATCTACCTTGCCGACAATGGCTGGACCCGCCAATTGGCACAGGCCGAAGTCTTTACCGACGAGGCCCACGCTGATCTGCGCATGATCGAGGCCGCCGCCCAGACGGGTGAAGTTGTTGGCGTCTACCTTGCGGATGTCACGCTTGAGGGCAGCACGCCCGTCCCAACCCATTTTCGCGAAGATTTCCGCGCCCGTGGCCCATCCAACTATGCCCATGGCAAACAGGAGCAATTCTGATGTATCATTACACTGATTTCGACGACGCTTTCCTCAAGGAACGCAACGCCCAGTTCCGCGCACAGGTCGAGCGCCGCATTGACGGTTCCCTGACCGAGGATGAATTCAAACCGCTGCGCCTGATGAACGGTCTCTATCTGCAACTGCATGCTTACATGCTGCGGGTGGCGATCCCCTATGGCACGCTGAACAGCCGTCAGATGGACACGTTGGCGATGATCGCGGACAAGTGGGACAAGGGCTATGGCCATTTCACCACGCGTCAGAACATACAGTACAACTGGCCTGAACTGCGCGATGTGCCGGATATGCTGGATGCCTTGGCCGCAGTAAACATGCATGCGATCCAGACCTCGGGCAATACCATCCGCAACGTGACGGCAGACCACTTTGCCGGTGCCGCCGCGGATGAGGTCGCTGATCCGCGCCCTGTGGCTGAACTTATTCGTCAGTGGTCTACTGATCACCCCGAATTCCAGTTCCTGCCGCGCAAGTTCAAGGTTGCCGTCACCGGTGCCAAGGCTGACCGCGCGGTGATCAAGGCCCATGATATCGGGCTGCGCATCGTCAAACGGGACGCAGAAATCGGCTATGAGGTTGTCATTGGTGGCGGGCTTGGCCGCACGCCGATGATCGGCAAGGTGCTTTATGACTTTGTGTCTTCCGAAGACCTTCTGCCCACTCTCGAAGCGATTGTTTCGGTTTATAACCTATTGGGCCGGCGCGACAATAAATACAAGGCGCGGATCAAGATCACCGTGCACGAAAACGGCATCGAAGACATTCGCGCCCGTGTTGACGCGCGATATGCGTTGATCCGCGATCAGTTCACCGGTGTGGATCAGCAGATGCTGGCCCGCATTGAGGCGGATTTCGCGCAGCCCAGCTTTCGCAAGGCCGATGTCACACCGTTTCACAACACCTATCAGCACGACCCGCTGTTTCGCAGCTGGGCCGATACCAATTTGGCGGCCCACCGGAACCCTGACTACGCCATTGTCTCGATCTCGCTTAAGGCGCACGGCAAGACGCCGGGGGATGCGACATCGCGCCAGATGCGTCTGATGGCACAAATCGCCAAACGCTATGGCCATGACGAATTGCGCATCAGCCACGAGCAGAACGTGATCCTGCCTCATGTGCATAAGGGTGATCTGCCGTCAGTCTATTATGCACTGAAAGCCGAAGGGTTGGGCACTGCCAACATCGGGTTAATCTCCGATATCATCGCCTGCCCCGGTATGGACTATTGCGCTCTGGCCACGGCGCGTTCGATCCCGATCGCACAGGAAATTGCCACCCGTTTTGACGAATTGAAGCTGGAGCATGAAGTTGGCCCGCTGAAGATCAAGATCTCGGGCTGCATCAACGCCTGTGGGCACCACCATGTGGGACACATCGGTATCCTTGGACTGGACCGCGCAGGTGTGGAAAACTACCAGATCACGCTGGGCGGTGACGGCACCGAGGATGCGGCAATTGGCGAACGCGCCGGTCCGGGTTTTTCCGCGGAGGAGATCATTCCCGCTGTGGAACGCATTGTTCTGGCCTATCTCGATCTGCGCAACGACCCGGCGGAAGAGTTTTTGCAAACCTTTCGACGCCTTGGCCTCGCGCCGTTCAAAGCCGCGCTGTATCCAGAAGCCCCAGCCCAGAAAGTGCGTGAAAATGCCGCTTGATGACCCCAAGCTGACAGCCGCGCCTGACGCGCAGGTTGCCCGCCTGAACGTCCAGATGCGACACCATGCGGCGCATGACGTGATGCGGGCGGCGGTGGAGTCGGTGCCCAACCTTGCGCTGGTGTCCAGCTTTGGCGCGGAATCCGTGGCGCTGCTGCATCTGGCCTCACGGGTGAAAAAGGATTTGCCGGTCCTGTTCATCGATACCGAAATGCTGTTTCCCGAAACCCTTGCCTATCAGCGCGAGGTGGCGCTTAAGCTGGGGCTGACACGGATCAAGGTGATCAAGGCAGATGATATTGCCACGCTTGATCCGGACGGACAGCTGCACAAGACGGATACCGATGCCTGCTGTGCGCTGCGCAAAACCGTGCCACTGCAAAAGGCACTGGACGGGTTTGACGGCTGGATCACCGGACGCAAACGTTTTCAATCCGGCACCCGTGCCCAGCTGCCGCATTTCGAAACCGAGCTGACAAAGGACGGCGCCGGAACACGGATCAAGGTGAACCCTCTGGCATTCTGGGCCGCTGAAGACGTGCAACACTATATCGAAGAGAACAACCTGCCGCGTCACCCGCTGGTGGCACAGGGATACCCTTCCATCGGCTGTGCGCCCTGCACCTCGCCCGTGGCGGAAGGCGAAGATCCTCGTGCCGGTCGCTGGCGCAACCAATCCAAAGACGAATGCGGCATTCATTTCGTAGATGGCAAGGCCGTCCGCACAGGAGCATCGACATGACACAACTGATCAATGACGCCGGCTTTGTCGCCGATGACTGGACCCATGGGTTTTGCGCCGCCGGGGCCGCAAATGACTGCCGCGCCCTCGACCTGCCATCCGACGCGCAGCCCGAAGAGGTGCAATTGCAGCCCAGCATTGAAATGATCCGCATTGATTTCCCATCCTCTGCGGATGGGCGCGGTTTCACCATCGCCCGTGCCTTGCGCTTGCGCGGCTATACTGGGCGGCTGCGGGCCAAAGGTCATGTGATTGCGGATCAATATGCCATGGCGCGCCGCGCAGGGTTTGACGAGGTCGAAGTCAACGATGAAATCGCTGCCCGTCAACCGGCGGATCAATGGCAGTTTCGCGCGAATTGGCAGGAACACAATTACCAGTCGCGCCTGCGTGGCTGACATGTCGCATCCGTAATCGTTGCCCCCACCCCTTTTCTGATCTAAAAGAGGAGTACACATTTCATATGTGTACTAATGAATATGACTGAGCATTCCCCTGTGAACACACAAACCGCCAAAGCCGTACCCACCCTGCCCGATGCGCAGACTGTCACCGCAGTCACACATTGGACGGACAGGTTGTTTTCTTTCCGCGTCACACGCCCTGCCTCCCTGCGCTTTCGTTCTGGCGAATTTGTGATGATTGGCCTGATGGGTGATCCGCACCCCGAGACCGGCAAGCAAAAGCCGCTGCTGCGGGCCTATTCCATCGCCTCTCCTGCCTGGGATGACGAGTTGGAGTTTTATTCGATCAAGGTGCAGGATGGTCCGCTGACCTCAAAATTGCAGCACATCCAGCCCGGCGACGAGATCATTCTGCGCCCCAAGCCTGTTGGCACGCTGGTGCATGACGCATTGCTGCCCGGCAAGCGGATCTGGTTCTTCGCCACCGGCACCGGGTTTGCACCTTTTGCATCGCTGCTGCGCGAACCGGAAACCTATGAAAACTATGACGAAGTGATCGTGACCCACACCTGCCGGGACGTGAACGAGCTGGAATACGGGCGCAAGCTGATCGAAGATCTGCAAGCCGATGAGATGATGCAGGAATTAATCGGCACCGAAAATCTGGCCAAGATCCGCTATTACCCGACCACCACGCGCGAAGAGAGCCCCAAAATGGGCCGCATCACCACGCTGCTGCAAGATGGCACTGTGTTCCGCGATCTGGGCATTGACGCGATCAACGTGGAAACCGACCGCGCCATGGTCTGTGGCAGCCTTGATTTCAACAAGGACATTCTGGCGATCCTCGAAGGTTTCGGCCTTGAAGAAGGGGCAAACTCTGACCCCAAACATTTCGTGATCGAAAAAGCCTTCGTCGGGTAAGTCACTTTACGGAAACAAAAAACCCGCGCCCGATACCTCGGACGCGGGTTTTTCTATGTCTATAGCTTAAGGGTTACATACCCAGGGCTTCGCGGATTTTCTCCAATGCGACCTTCAGCAGTTCAGGATTGTCCTGTGCCGATTGCAGACCCTTGGTCAGAACCGTTTTTTGCAAGGCACCAATCTCGGATTCTTCAACCATCGCGGTGACCTTCTCCAGATCGAAACCTTCAACGCTCAGCAATTGCTCAACCAAAGAGGCCTCTGCCGGAGTCTCGGTCCCTTCAGCGACAGCTTGCGCTGCTTCTTCAATCTCTGCGGTTGTCGCTGTTTCTACATTGGCCGCTGTGTCAGTCGCCGTTGTGGTCGCGGCATCTGCTGCCTCTGCGGCTTCTGTTGCAACTTCCTCTGTCGCCTCAACTGCGTCACTTGCCGCCTCCGCAGTGGCATCCGCAGCTTCGCCAGCTGTCTCTGCAGCTTCGTTTGCTGTTTCGGCAGTTGTGTTTGCAGCCTCGGTTGCCGCTTCAGCCGTCGCTTCTGCTGCGTCGGTCGTGGCTTCTACAGCGTCACTCGCCGCTTCGGCAGTTGCGTCTGCCGCTTCCGTCGTGGCTTCCACGGTTGCGTCTGCTGCCTCGGCAGCTTCATCCACGGCCGTTTCGGTTGCAGCCGTTGCATCCTCGGTCAGCGTCGTCACAGCCTCAGCTGCCGCATCCCCGGATGTTTCCGCTGTCCCGGTGACAGCCTCAACCGCATCATTTGCCGCCTCTGACAGCGCCTGACCCGCGGCCGTCGCCGTTTCGCTCGCAGCCTCCACCGCATCTTCGGTCGCTTCTGCAACAACGCTTGCCGCATCACTGACCGCTTCTGTCGTTGCCGCAACCACATCGCTGGCCGCTTCACTTGTTGCCTCAGCCGCGTCACTGGATGCATCAACGGCTTCCGCAACGGTTTCCTTGGCCGCATCCGCAACGTCACCTGCGGCTTCGGACGCCGCTTCCAACGCCGCTGGAGCATTTACTGCATCAGAAGCATCCGTCACCATTTCGGTGGGTGTCTTCCCCGAGAACAGCATATAGCCAACGCCGGCAACGATGGCAGCAACTACGATCCAAACCAGATTTTTCATTTTTTTCCCCAAATTACTGAATGCTACCCGTCGTCGAAGGACATTGGGCGGCTTGATGATCAAATGCGCAACCCTGCCGCGAGGTGCAAGGGGGAATAAATCAATCCTCACCCCCTTGCTGAAATTTAGCGGCTTGAAGAAGCCGCCTGTCACAGCTAGTTTACGACCTCGACAGATCGTGAATAATCAAAGGACCACCACCATCGCTCGCAGACCACATAATGCGCCGCCGCAACGAGACACCGGCCCGCGCGTCAATGATAACATCCGTTCAAATGAAATTCGCCTGATTGGCGCCGATGGCGAGAATGTCGGCGTGGTTACGCCTGCGCGCGCCATGGAAATGGCTGACGAGGCCGGGCTTGATCTGGTGGAAATTTCGCCAAATGCCAATCCACCTGTCTGCAAGATCATGGATTTCGGCAAATTCAAATATGAAACGCAGAAACGCGAGGCCGAGGCCCGCAAGAAGCAGAAGATCATCGAGATTAAAGAGGTCAAGTTCCGCCCAAACACGGATACGAACGACTATGAAGTCAAGATGCGCAATGTCTTCAAGTTTCTGGAGAACGGCGACAAGGTCAAGATTACCCTGCGTTTCCGGGGCCGCGAGATGGCGCACCAAAATTTGGGGCGTGAGCTGCTGGAGCGTGTTGCCGAAGACACCAAGGACGCAGGCCGCGTGGAGAACTTTCCCAAGATGGAAGGCCGCCAGATGGTCATGCTGATCGGACCGCTGCCGAAATAAAATCCCAAGAGGGTCTTCTCATCGCTCCCTATAGGGGGAGCGACTGCCAGACCGCAGTGGTGGTAAACCACCACCTTGGAAGGCCGCCAGATGGTCATGCTGATCGGACCGCTGCCGAAATAAAATCCCAAGAGGGTCTTCTCATCGCTCCCTACAAGGGGAGCGACTGCCAGACCGCGGTGGTGGTAAACCACCACTTAGCAAAAGCCCCCGCTGGTCCACACCAGCGGGGGCTTTGTCGTTTCACGTCAGAATGAACTACCGCAACAGGTTGGTAATGTTACGCACCACAGCGCGGCGGTTACGTACCTCATCTGACAGGGTCAATACCTTCAGGGCACTCTCACCGTAGCCTTGGGTGATCATGTTTTCTGGGGGCACGTCGAAGTACTCGGTCAATGCCAGAGCCACCGTTTCGGCCCGTCGATCAGACAGAGCAAGGTTATAGGTCGCACTGCCCACAGCATCGGTATGCCCCTCTATCAGGATCACCGTGCGTGGATCAGCCGCCACCAGATCGCTCAGCGTGCGGCCAATCTTGGCGAGGCTGCGCGCCTGTTCCGGGCGGATCGCAGCAGAACCGCTGTCAAAGCGGACCGCGTCCAGCTCAAGCTCCGGGGCCAGCGCACGTACCTGTTTGATATCGCGCACCTGCCGCAGGGAGAACCGGCGGTCCTGTCCCGCGTTCATTTCGGCCTCCAGTGCGGCACGCAAAGCGGCCTCATCCTGAGTTCCCACCGCTGCAAAGCTCTGTTTCACCGGGGGCAGTTCGGTGACCACAACCCGTTCTTCGCGGGCCAGATCGTCGATCAGCACATATTCATTGCCCTGTGCGTCGATGTTCACACGCCGCAGCACCGTGCCGTCACGGCCCCGGACGGTGATGATTTTCGAGCCATCCGGTTTGGTCACGATAGAGCGCGAGGAACCATCATCAAAGGTTTCGGTCGCAACCTGATCACCCGCACGGCGGATCAATGCATCATCGTCCTTCAACACCCGCAGATCGCCATTGGGATCTTCGACCACCACACGGTCACCTGAACGGCTTAGAACCTTGTCACCGTTTTTCAGGACAGAGCCGACAACCACGGCCCCCAGCCCCAACAACAAAGCTTTCTCGAATTTGCTCAAACCGTCATCATCGCCGTTTTCCACAGCAGCGCCGTCACCGGTCACCGCTGTCTCAAATTCCTCACTGGAGGAACGTAAATCTTCCTCGGCGATCTCTTCGGTCACCACCTCACCGGTGCTTTCCCCCTCGGCTGCGGCTGCCGCTGCTGCGGCGGCTGCTTCCAATTCGGCTTGACGCTCTGCAGCACGTGCTTCGCGCAGGGCGGCGCGATCGGCCTCTGCTTGCAGCTGTTCTGCTGCCAGACGTTCGGCTTCTGCTGCGGCTGCTGCATCCGCCTCAGCCTGTGCTTGTGCCGCTGCTGCCGCATCCGCTTCAGCCTGCGCTGGCGCCGCTGCTGCCGCGTCCGCTTCAGCCTGTGCCTGCGCCGCTGCCGCCGCGTCTGCCTCAGCCTGTGCCTGCGCCGCTGCCGCCGCATCCGCCTCAGCCTGTGCCTGCGCCGCTGCCGCCGCATCTGCTTCAGCCTGTGCTTGCGCCGCTGCTGCTGCATCCGCTTCAGCCTGCGCTTGCGCCGCTGCTGCTGCATCCGCTTCAGCCTGCGCTTGCGCCGCTGCTGCTGCATCCGCTTCAGCCTGCGCTTGCGCCGCTGCTGCTGCATCCGCTTCAGCCTGTGCCGCATCAACATTGCCGCGCTCTACTGCAACACTGTCTTGCTGAGCAGCTTCATCACTCCCCGCGAGATCCAACGCCGCCAGATCCTCTGCGCTGCGGATCACAGTGCCCTCAACCATACAGGGGAACAGCGCAACCTCGGCACTCAGATCACAGGAATCGAGATCCTGCGCAAAGCCGGTCGCCGGCATCGCCATGGCAACACTCATGCCAAGGGCTGTGGTGGAACGGAAAAACTTTTTCATCGGTATGTCCTCGTTAGGAAACGACTGCCAAAAACTGGCTTCATCACACAACTGACATGTCGCAAAGTGGTTCCGTTATTCAATATCAACAGCAAAAAGCCGCGCACCCTGCGGTACGCGGCTCCTGAAATCCTTCACAAACCGGATCACCCGATGGCGGCAACCGCGCGTTTGGTCATCACTGCGGTCAGATGTGCGCGATAGGCCCCGGTGCCATGCAGATCGCTGATCATCTCGGAACCATCGACCTTCAAACCAGACAAAGCCCCTTCCGAGAAATCCGCACTCAACGCCGCTTCCGCATCGCGCCAGCGGAACACACCATTGTTGGAGGCCCCTGTCACGGCGACACGCACGCCATCGGCAAATTTCGCCACAAACACTGCAACCAATGGAAAACGCGACGCCGGCTGAATCATCTTTTCGTAATGTGCGACCTGTGGCACCGGAAACTTCACCGCTGTTACAATCTCCCCCTCGTCGAGGGCTGTCTCGAACATGCCAAGGAAATAATCATCCGCTGCAATCTCGCGCTGGTTGGTCACAACGGTTGCCCCGCTGCCCAGAACCGCCGCCGGATAACAGGCCGAAGGATCGTTATTTGCAACCGATCCACCAAGGGTGCCCCGGTTGCGCACCGCCGGATCACCGATCCGGGCGGCCAGACCCGCCAATGCCGGGTAATGCGCTGCCGCCTCACGTGCAACAACCGCGTGGGTGGTGCCGCCACCAACCGACAGCTGCCCATCCGCCATGGACAGACCTTTCATTTCCTCAATCCCGCCAAGCGAGACCAGAACGGACGGCGCGGCGAGCCGGGCCTTCAGCGTCGGGATCAAGGTCTGGCCACCGGATATCGGCTGCGCCTCCTCACGTCCCATTGCCGCTGCCGCTTCCGCAACCGTGCTTGGCCGTTCAACATCAAAATTATACATCTTTTCTACCTTTCCACCGGGGTGCCGCTGCATCTGCCGCGCAGCCCCTGCTTCATCTTGCCTTTAAACTCATCTCGCGCTTGCGCGACATAAACATCCCATCAAACAGCGCCGGTGCGACGGCACGCTGTCGCCGCACCGCGCGCCTGTTACCCGTTCATCGCGGCCCAGACCCGGGAGGGCGACACTGGCATATCGATGTGTTTCACATCATGCCCGCCGGACCGCATCGCGTTGATCACCGCATTCACCACCGCCGGCGGCGATCCGATCGCCCCCGCCTCACCGCAGCCTTTCACCCCCAAGGGGTTATGCGTGCAGGGCGTCTGACAGGAGTGATCCACCTCGTAAAACGGCAGATCGCTGGCCCGCGGCATTGCGTAATCCATATAAGACGCGCTGAGCAACTGACCATCCTCATCATAGGCACAGTTCTCCAGCAAGGCTTGCCCGACCCCCTGCGCAATCCCGCCATGGACCTGACCGGTGACAATCATCGGGTTGATAATATTGCCAAAGTCATCTGCCGCCGAAAACCGCTCGATGGTGACCTGACCGGTTTCAGGGTCCAGCTCCACCTCGCAGGCATAGGCACCTGAGGGGTAGGTAAAGTTCGACGGATCATAAAACGCGGTCTCCTCCAGACCCGGCTCAATGTCTTCCAGCGGGTAGTTATGCGGCACATAAGCCGCAAGGGTCACATCCCCCCAGGCCACAGATTTATCCGTGCCCGCCACTGAAAACGCGCCATCCTTCAGTTCGATATCCCCTTCCGAGGCTTCCAGCAGATGTGCAGCGATCTTCTTGGCCTTGGCAATGATCTTTTCCGTCGCCCGCACCATGGCAGAGCCACCCACCGCAATCGAGCGTGAGCCATAGGTGCCCATGCCCATCGGTACTTTCGAGGTATCGCCATGCACAATGTCGATCATGCTTTCGTCAATGCCGATCATCTCGGCCACCACCTGCGCAAAAGAGGTTTCATGCCCCTGCCCGTGGGAATGCGACCCGGTCATCACAACCAGCCCGCCGGTGGCGTTCACCCGCACGGTTGCGCTTTCATAAAGCCCTGCACGCGCTCCAAGTTGGCCGACAAGGTTGCTAGGCGCAATGCCACAAGCCTCAATATAGCAATTCACCCCAAAGCCGCGCAGCTTGCCCTTCGCCTCTGACGCCTTGCGCCGTGCCTCAAAGCCCGAGAGATCAGCCATCTCTTCCAGCTTGTCCATGGTCGCGACATAATCCCCCGTGTCATATTCCACCGCCACCGGCGTGGCATAGGGAAACTGGGTGATAAAGTTCTGCCGGCGCAGGGCAATCGGATCAACACCCAGCTCATGCGCGGCCATATCGACCAGACGTTCCAGCTGAAAGGTCGCCTCAGGGCGCCCCGCACCACGATAGGCATCCACCGGCACAGTATTGGTAAACACCGCCTTAACGTTCACATAGATCAGCGGAGTCTTGTAATTGCCCGCCATCAAGGTGCCATGCAGCCATGTGGGCACGGAAGGCGCAAAGGTCGACAGATAGGCCCCCATATTGGCGTAAGTATCTGTGCGCAAAGCAGTAAAGTTATTCTCTGCATCCAGCGCCAATTCAATCTTGGTCACATGGTCACGGCCATGAGCATCCGAAACAAAGGCCTCTGAGCGGGTTGAAGTCCACTTCACCGGACGGTTGACCGCCTTGGCGGCAAAGGTGCAAAACGCCTCTTCCTGATAGTGGAAAATCTTAGTGCCGAAACCACCGCCCACATCGGGTGCCACCACGCGCAGCTTATGTTCCGGGATGCCCAGTACAAAGGCCCCCATCAGCAAGCGGATCACATGTGGGTTCTGGCTGGTCGTATAGAGCGTATGCTCACCATCCGAGCGGTCGAAATCTCCAATCGCCACACGCGGCTCCATCGGGTTGGCAACCAGTCGGTTATTGGTCAGTTCCAGCGTGGTGACATGGGCAGCGTTCTGAAACGCCTCATCCACAGCACCCTTGTTTTCCTCGACAAAACCCCAGTCATAACACAGGTTTCCGGGCAGTTCGTCATGTACCTTCGGCGCACCATCCTTGACCGCCTCTTTCATGTTCACCACCGCCGGCAGTTCGACGATATCAACTTCAATCGCTTCTGCCGCATCGCGGGCCTGCGCCAATGTATCTGCAACGACAGCAGCAATCGGTTCACCGACATGACGCACCTTGCCATGGGCCAGCACCGGATGTCTGGGCTCGTGCATCGGATCGCCATGTTTGTCCGTTACCTGCCAGCCACAGGGCATACCGCCGATTTCCGCAAAATCCTCACCAGTGAAAATCTGCACCACACCGGGCATTCCAGCCGCGGCAGAGGTATCAACCTTTGTCAGCGTACCATGGGCCACGTCAGAGCGCAGAAAATGCACATAGGCCTGCCCCCGCATGTTGATGTCATCGGTATACTTCCCATTTCCGGTCAAAAACCGAACGTCTTCGCGCCGCTTGCTGCTGGCACCAATTCCGCCATCCTTAGGCATGTTATTCCTCCCTAGTGGGGTGCATTGAAATGCACCTTACGTATTTGAAATGATTTTCAGGCCGCACGCACGCAGCGCGCAGCCTCTCTCAATCTTCCTGATGTAATCCAAACCGCACACCGCGCGGATCGGTACAGGTGGCAAAACGGCCAAAACCGGGGGCATCCGCGATCTCTCCCATCAGGGTGCCCCCCGCCTGTTTGACCTCCGCCACCTTGGCCTCAATGTCTTCCACAGCCAGATAAGGCACCATGCAGGGGGATGCCTCTTCGTGCATCCCGACCTTGCGTGTCCCGTCGGTGAAAAACCCCGCAGGCCCCGCGCCCATGCTTTCCCAAGACCAGCCCATGACCTCCTGAAAGAACGCCGCAGTGGCGTCCCGGTTGTCCGTGCCAATCTCGATGAAATCAGGGCCAGTCACTTATTCGGCCGCAATCGCGCTGACATCCTGACCGGATGCCGCCATGATCGCCTTGACGATATTGTGATACCCTGTGCAGCGGCAGATATTGCCATCCAGATAGTGGCGCACATCCGCCTCAGTCGGTTTGGGATTTTCTTTCAACAGGGCAGCCGCAGACATCACCATACCCGGTGTGCAAAAACCGCATTGCAAGCCATGATGGTCCTGAAACGCCTGTTGGATCACATTCAGGGAACCATCGGCGTTTGCCTGACCTTCAATCGTATCCACCGTTGCCCCGTCAGCCTCCACCGCGAGCATGGTGCAGGCTTTGACCGCCGCGCCGTTGACATGCACCACACAGGCCCCGCATTGGCTTGTGTCGCATCCGATGTGTGTGCCGGTAAGCCCTTGGTCTTCGCGCAGAAAATGCGCCAAAAGCGTGCGGCCTTCGACCTCACCCGATGCTGCCTTGCCGTTCACGGTCATTTTGACCTGTGTCATATCACCCTCCCTTGGTGTGCTTGGTTAAAGGGAGTTAACCACGGGCAAGCGCAGTTGAGAATAAAAAATTCGAGAGTTTTCAATTAAAGGTCGAAGTCGCCAGTCGACCCGGCAGGTTCCGGCGCGCCTTTGACAAGGTTAGCATGTCTTGTGTTAAGTTGAGCGACCCCGCCGTGGCTGTGGACGGGATGGAATTTCTTTCAGCAATCCGCCAACCCCCATGCCAGCAATGTCGCGCGCACGCACCGGTACGCCGCATAGAACGCGCGACAGCACCCAATCCGCGCCATTCAGTGCCGGGGCACGGGCACAGCCTGGCAGACCAATCACCGGACGCCCGTGTAAATCCCCGATAAACAACAGGTTTCCGGGATCCACTGGCATGCCAAACCGTTCCACCTGCCCCCCTGCGGCACGCAGGGCGGACGGGGCCACATCCTGCGGATCAGAAGTGGCCGATCCTGTCAGCACCAGCGCCAGATCGCTTTGCACCGCATCGATCGCCGCTGCCAATGCGGGTGTTTCATGAGGCACCATCACCACGGCCTCCAGATCAACATCAAGGGCGGCCAGACGATCAGCAATTGCCTTGCGCCCCTTGTCCCCAGCCCCGCCAGGTATTTCGCTGATGATCAATGTGGCGGTGCGCAGGCTGGGTCGTGCCAAGGCGATAGCACCGCGACCAGCAGCCGAGATGGCCCGCTGCAAAGCCACGCCCGGGACCGCGTAAGATATAATCTTGATCGTGGCCGCCATGCCACCGCGGGCCAGTTGTCCAAACTGCGGCACCGTGGCGATTGTGATCATCGGATCAACCGCATTCACCGCCTCAAGGGCCGCCACATCCAGCTGCACAACCCCCGGCCCCTGCCCCAAGAGGTTTACCCGCCCGGTAAAGGGTGCCGTCACATCCAGCCCCTGCCCGTCTCCCAGCACCGCCTTTGCCAAAGCCGCTGCCGCATCGTTTTCGCTGACGTCCCCGGCCTCCAGCCGCGCCACGGTGATTTCGCGCAGCTCTGCCTCCGCCAAAGCCGCGATATCATCCGCGTCCAAAACACGTCCCTTGCGCAACCGCCCTTTGCGCAGGGCCACAGAATGCGCCAGCACCGCACCTTCGGCATCTTTCAGGGGAACCGGGCCAAACTTCATGAGCCGCGCAACGTCTGGATGATCTGGGCCATAATTGATACCGCAATTTCGGCAGGGCCTGCCGCGCCGATGTCCAGTCCGACCGGCCCTTTAATCCGTGCAATCTGATGGGCATCGAACCCGGCTTCCCCCAACCGTGTCACCCGAGAGGCATGGGTGCGCGAGCTGCCCAATGCGCCGATGTAAAACGCCTGAGAATGCAGCCCGACATGCAAGGCGGGATCATCCAGCTTCGGATCATGGGTCAACAGAACCAGCGCAGTACGGGCATCGACGCCAATTTCGTTCAGGGCGTCATCAGGCCAGTCGTTGATCAGTGTTGCATCAGGAAACCGGGCAGTAGAGCCAAAAGCCTCGCGTGGGTCGATGACGATGGGGTCAAAACCAACAGCCCGTGCCATGCTGACCAGTGTCTGGGCAATGTGAACCGCCCCCACAACCACCAGCCGCAGTGGCGGGTTATGGATTGCAATAAAGCTGGCACCGTCTTCGCTGACGCCGGAACGATCCATCCTGAACCGCGCGTCATGGCCGTCACGCCGCAAGCCACGTGTCGATCCGTCCAGAGCAACCTCATAAGCCACCGCAACACGTTCTGCCCGCGCCGTGACCAGTTCCTCCAGCATCGCAACAGGCATCCCGCCTGCACCTACGGGTTCAACCAGAATACGGATGGTCCCGCCACAGGCCAACCCAACGGCAAAGGCATCACCATCACTGACGCCGTATTCCAGAACCCGGGTGCCGCCCTGCGCCAGCGCTTCTTGCGCCTCAAGAACCACAGCCCCCTCGACACAGCCTCCCGAAACGGAGCCTTCCATATCGCCTTCGCCGGAAATCACCAGCTGCGATCCCACACGGCGCGGCGCGGAACCCCATGTCTCTATCACTGTGGCCAGAACAGCCCCTGTGCCGGCCCGCGCCCATTCCAGCGCCTGTTCCGGCGCTCTTTCGCTTTGCTGCATGTCGGTCCTCCGTGACTGTTGGCGCGCATCCTTATTCATGCACGGCCTTCCTGAAACATCTAATCTGTGGCCCCGCCGCGCTCAACGGGATAACCTATTGCGCGAATATTACCGGTCATTCGCTTGCACAGCCCCCCTGTCGCGATTACATCTGACATAACGTTTACACCCCATCCACTGTCCCTACTGCCGGAGCCGCCTTCATGCCGATGCAAGCCCAAGAGATCGAAGATTTGATCCGTGCGTCCTTCCCTGACGCCGAGATCACTGTACAGGGCAATGACGGCGTGCATATGGCTGCTATGGTCGTAGACGCCTCTTTCAAGGGCATGAACCGCGTGCAACAGCAACGTGCAGTCTATGCTGCCCTAAAGGGCAAGATGGACGGGCCCAACGGTGATCTGCACGCGCTGGCGCTGACCACCAAAGCACCGGATTAACACCATGTGGATCTGGTTGCTTGCTCTGGTTGTTGCGGGGGTCGGTATCACCGGCTTTTTGCAATACCGTGCGCAACGGTCCACCTATCGCCCGCTTGCCGGCCGCCAGCCCCCGCGCCGCACCTCTGATGTGCCGCTGGGCATGGAAGCCACTGATCTGGACGCAGTGTCACGCACCAATCGGCGCAACGAAAGCCTTGAGCGGGGCCAGACCAACTGGTTGACCTCCAAAGGCGTTTTCGGGCGGGCCGATACAGATGTGCCGCCATTGGCCGATGATGAAACCTATGCTGCGCGTTACCATGACGCGTTTCACACCCCTCAATCCAAGTCTTCGAAATCAAAGGATTAACTCCATGAGCGATGCCGCCACCCGTATCAAATCCACCATCACCGACAACAATGTTGTGTTGTTTATGAAAGGCACCAAAGAGATGCCGCAATGCGGGTTTTCCTCCCGCGTGGCCGGTGTGCTGAACTACATGGGGATCGAATATTCCGATGTGAACGTGCTGGCCGATGAAGAGATCCGCGCAGGTATCAAGGATTTCTCCGACTGGCCCACCATCCCGCAGCTTTATGTCAAAGGTGAATTCATCGGCGGCTGTGACATCATCACCGAAATGACACTGTCTGGTGAGCTGGACACTTTGTTTGAGGAAAACGGCGTGGCTTACGACAAAGAAGCCGCTGACAAGATCCGCGAAGCCAACGGGTAACGTCCAAACGCCAAGCCCGCAGGTGACCATTCACTTGTGTACGAAAACATAAAAGCGTTCCATCATTGCTGATGGAACGCTTTTTCATGTCCGGCATTCCTTTAGGTCAGACAGTCATTTCTGTATGTCAGCTAACCCCAACGGGCAGCCGGGAAGCCTGACCTAACCGGCTTTTTCTTCCACCGCTGCGGCCAGCGCTTCGGCCTGGGCAGCAACTTCTGCCAGAGTGTCGGTCACTTGCTGGGGCACCACGGGCACCTCAATGCGTTCAGGCTCAACCACGGTGTTGCGCAACCCGGCCAGTTCAGCCTCGCGCTCGGCCAGTTCTGCGCGAACCTCCTTGATCTTATCCTCGACGCTGGCGGTCTTATCCGCCAACAGCAGACCAGCCATCAACAACATCCGCGCCTCTGGCATCCGGCCCACCTGATCCGACAGGATCTGCGCTTCATCGTCCAGCATTTTGGCAGCGGAATGCAGATAGGTTTCCTCGCCCTCCTGACAGGCCACTTCAAACTGGCGACCGCCGATTGTGATCTTGGTTTCCGGCATCAGGCTGTCTCCTCGTCTTTTGCATTCTCCAACAGCGGTGTAAGCGCGGAAATAATGGCGCTGGTTTCCGCCACATCAGAGGCCCGCGCGGCGCGTAAGCCCTCCAGCTCCGCCAGCATCGCCTTGTTGATCAGATGCGGCTCGCCCACCCCTTCGGCATTGGCCGCTTGCAGGGCCTCGCAGGCTTCGGTCAACTGCGTGTTGGCGCGGCGCACCCGCTGTAGATCGGTGTCCAGCTGCGCCATGCGCGCCTCGCCTTCCTCCAGCTTGGCACGCATCTGCGCCAGTTCATCTTCATACCGTGTCTTCAGGGTGCGCACCCGTTCGGTCAGTTGGGCGTTCGCGGTGCGCTCGTCCTCCAGCGCCTGAACCATTTCCGGGTCCGGCCCTGCCGGGCCGCCGCCGATTTTGTCCAGCCCGCTTGCAACCCGGTCCATCGCCTTGGTGATGCGGCGTTGTAGATCGTCGATGTTACTCATTTGCCTGACGTCCCCCGTAAGTTCTTGTTCATTCGTCTTGCGTCATTTTGAGATCTAGGGCGCGAATCGCCCTGAAACAATATTCCCGTAATCCTACCCAAAGAAATTACCAAATGCGCCCCCCCGTTTGAGATCAGCCACTTGAACGGCGAAGTTGAACCCATAAAGGCCCCGCCGCGCCTTTGGCTTGAACTTTGCGGGCGCACTGATATGCACAGGCGCAACTCAATTGCTCACCCATAAGGAAGTCCCCCTTGGATCTGAACGCCCTGCGCACCGCAAACCCCGACCATTGGTCCAAAGCCACCGCCATTCGCGCCCTTACTCTGGACGCCGTTGCCGCCGCCAACTCCGGCCATTCCGGCATGCCTATGGGCATGGCAGATGTTGCCACTGTGCTGTTTGAAAACCATCTGAAGTTTGATGCCGCCAACCCGCTGTGGCCTGACCGCGACCGGTTCATCCTGTCCGCCGGTCACGGGTCGATGCTGATCTATTCCTTGCTGCATCTGGTGGGCGACGCGCAATTCCCGATCGAAGAAATCAAGAACTTCCGCCAGATGGGTGCACGCACTGCGGGCCACCCCGAGAATTTCCTGGCCGATGCGATCGAAACCACCACCGGCCCCTTGGGCCAAGGCATCGCCAATTCCGTGGGTTTCGCCATGGCGGAAGAAATTCAGCGCGCGACCTATGGCAAGAAAGTGGTCGACCATTTCACCTATGTCATCGCTGGCGACGGCTGCCTGATGGAAGGTGTGTCGCAAGAGGCGATTACATTGGCCGGGCGTCATCAGCTGTCCAAGCTGATTGTCATGTGGGACAACAACAACATCACCATCGACGGCCCTGTCACCCTGTCGGACCGCACTGATCAGGTGACCCGCTTTGAATCTGCCGGTTGGCATGTGATCGAAATCGACGGGCATAACCCGGCCGAGATCGACGCCGCCCTGAC
This sequence comes from Sulfitobacter pacificus, assembly GCF_030159975.1. Taxonomy (NCBI): domain Bacteria; kingdom Pseudomonadati; phylum Pseudomonadota; class Alphaproteobacteria; order Rhodobacterales; family Roseobacteraceae; genus Sulfitobacter; species Sulfitobacter pacificus. The sequence goes on along the minus strand of NZ_BSNL01000001.1, from coordinate 1,159,745 downwards.
CGAGGCCCGCAAATCCGATAAGCCGTCGATGATCGCATGCAAAACCCACATCGCTCTGGGCCATGCGGCGCAGGATACCTCAAAAGGCCATGGTGCGCTGACCGACCCGGATCAGATGGCCGCGGCCAAAGCTGCCTATGGCTGGACCACAGCGCCATTTGAAGTGCCCTCAGACGTGAAAGCCGCATGGGAAGAAATCGGCAAACGTGGCGCGGCGGAGCGTGAAGCATGGGAAGAACGGTTTGACAAGATGCCCCGCGCCAAACGTGAGACTTTCAACCGTGCGCTGGCACTGGATGCCCCCAAGAAGCTGAGCGCGACCATCAAAGCCTTTAAAAAGCAGATGTCGGAGACCGCGCCGAAATTGGCCACCCGCGCCTCTTCTGAAAAAACCCTTGAGGTGATCAACCCGATCATGCCCGAAACCGTTGGTGGCTCTGCCGATCTGACCGGTTCAAACAACACCAAGACATCCGATCTGGGTGTGTTTGACACGGACAACCGCGCGGGCCGCTATGTATACTGGGGCGTGCGTGAACACGGCATGTCCTCTGCGATGAACGGCATGGCCTTGCATGGTGGTGTGCGCCCTTACGGCGGCACATTCATGTGCTTCACCGATTACGCCCGTCCCGCTATGCGTCTGGCAGCGCTCATGCAGGTGCCAAGCGTCTTTGTAATGACCCATGATTCCATCGGTCTTGGCGAAGATGGGCCGACTCACCAGCCGGTCGAGCATCTGGCAATTTCACGTGCCACGCCGAACACCTATGTCTTCCGCCCTGCCGATACGATTGAAACGGCAGAAGCCTGGGAAATCGCGTTGACCGCCAAGAAAACCCCATCGGTGCTGTCGCTGACGCGTCAGGGGCTCCCGACCGTGCGCCTTGAGCACAAGAACAACAACATGGTCGAAAAAGGGGCCTATGTGCTGGCGGATTCCGACGGCAAACGTCAGGTCATCCTGATCGCTACCGGTTCCGAGGTGCATCTGGCCATGCAGGCCCGCGAGATGTTGCAGGCAGAGGGCGTCGGTACCCGCGTGGTTTCCATGCCCTGTATGGAGCTGTTTGCCGCGCAGGACGAAGCCTATCGCAAGCGCATCCTGCCGGGTGGCGCTGTGCGTGTCGGCGTTGAGGCCGGTGTGCAGATGGGTTGGGACCGTTGGCTGTTTGGCGAGCGTGGCAAGGCGAACAAAGCAGCCTTTGTCGGCATGGACCGTTTCGGAGCCTCTGCCCCGGCGGAAGAGCTGTTCGAGAAGTTCGGGATCACTGCGCAGGGCGTGGCAGATGCCGCCAAGGCGCTGCTCTAACGCCAGATTACAACCCTAAGGTTACTCGGAAGCCCCGCCTGTTTTTGGCGGGGCTTTTCGCGTTTGGGGTCGCGGTAAGCAGGAATTTGCATGAAGTCAGCGAGATAGCGCCGAAAACGGATAGCCGCAATTCAGCCCTAGCATCTTAAAACACCCTAACCTAAGGTTGATGCAAGAGATGTTCATACTTTTTTAGTTTTCGCTGGCTTATCATCCGGTGAAGCAGAGTTGCCGAGAAGGGGACCGTATGTCTATCACGTTCATGATCACAGCGCTTTGTGCTGGAGTTGCATCTAGCGCTGTCTGGTTGTCTTTGGGCGGGTCTGGCCTGATGGCATTTGTTGTTTACGTCCTGACCGGGCATCTGATGATTGCCGCCCTTCTTGGCCGCGCTGCCCTGCGCCAGCAAAACTAAAACAACAAGTTACCTGCTAGAACCGCGGTTAACTTACTTTCATCGTGAAAGGCGCGAGAGACCACTGTCAGTTGTTTAGCACACAAACCTCTGTCTCACCGGTTTTCCCCTCCAAGGATCACGCCTTCCGATGAAAGACCTTGCGCCATAGGGGAGTGATGACCTTTTCCCCCAAAGGGATCAGCAAAAGCCCCAGCGCCAACCCGAAGATTCCATCCATCACAGCCTTGGCAAACCACTCTGTGGCACCTTCCACTGCGGGGGGGACCATATGGGCCAAGGCATATGCCGCATCGTGGATCCAATGACCCAACGTTGCGTAGCCCAGCTCTTCTAGCCCGTGGATGATAATTGACCCACCAACCCACAACATCGCTGCTGTGCCAATCACTGTCAGGGCCTTCAAAAACCCCGGCATGCCGCGCACCAAGCCACGCCCAAGGCTGCGCGTCAGCCCCAGTCGGCCCTTGTTGGCCATCAGCAAACCCAGATCATCAATCTTCACAATGATGGCAACCGCGCCATAAACCGCCACCGTTATCATCACAGCCACAGCCGCAAGCGTGGCCGCTTCCATCCAGAAGGTGCTGGCGGGGATCGCCGCCAAAGCGATTGTCATGATCTCGGCTGACAGAATGAAATCGGTCTTGATCGCCCCTGCCGCCTTTTGCTCCTCCAGTTGCGCCGGATCCTCGACCACTTGATCCTTGTCGGGATAATCCTCATGCCCATGGCTAAGCCCCAGAGAATGCGCGACCTTTTCCGCCCCCTCAAAACACAGATAGGCACCACCCAGCATCAGTAAGGGGGCAATCGCCCAAGGGGCGAAGGCAGAAAGCGCCAAGCCCGCAGGCAGCAGAAACAACAACTTGTTGCGCAGACTGCCCTTGGTGATGCGCCAAATGACCGGCAATTCCCGGCTTGCGTCAAACCCTTGAACATATTTTGGCGTCACTGCCGCATCATCAATGACCGCACCCGCCGCCTTTGAACCGGCTTTTGCCGCCTGCCCGATCACATCATCAATCGAGGAGGCCGCAACTTTTGCAATTGCCGCCACATCGTCCAACAGGGCTATTAATCCGCTCATCCGGCATCCTTCCACGCGTTCACGGGAAATTTAGCGTGATCTCACCCCGCTGCAAGCCCCGAACTTTACCGCTAACACAAAAATTTAGCGCTAACAGTCACTTATCCCCTGTCTTTCACCCTTTCCCCTATGGTCCACAGCCGGATATAGAGCGCCCAAGAGACCCACCAAAAGGACGCATTTCATGACCATCAAAGTTGGTATCAACGGATTTGGCCGCATTGGCCGCTGCACCCTTAACCACATCGCGGCTTCCGGGCGGGACGACATTCAGGTGGTCAAGTTGAACGCAACCGGCCCGCTCAGCACCGCTGCGCATCTGCTGAAATACGATTCTGTACATGGTCGCTTTCCGGGCACCGTGACCATCGACGAAAACGAACGGTATCTGAACCTTGGCCAGAACGACATTGAAGTGATGTCGAGCTACAACCTCGAGGAGCTGGACTGGTCCGGTTGTGATGTTGTTCTGGAATGCACCGGCAAATTCAACGATGGCAATAAGGCAAACGTTCATCTGGAACAGGGTGCGAAACGGGTGCTTCTCTCTGCCCCCGGTAAAAACGTTGACCGCACAGTGGTTTACGGCGTGAACCATGACACTTTGGTCAAAACCGACAAGATGATCTCAAACGGCTCCTGCACCACCAACTGTCTGGCCCCGCTGGCCAAGGTAATGCATGAGGCCATTGGCATCGAAAGCGGTCTGATGACCACGATCCACAGCTACACCGGCGATCAACCCACATTGGACCGGCGCCATTCAGATCTATACCGTGCCCGCGCCGCTGCCATGGCCCTGATCCCGACCTCTACCGGTGCGGCCAAAGCCTTGGGTGAAGTCTATCCCGCGATGAAGGGCAAACTGGACGGCACCGCCATGCGTGTGCCGACACCGAATGTCAGCGCCGTCGACCTGACCTTTACCGCCTCGCGCGATGTGACCGTCGAAGAGGTGAACGCCGCCGCCAAAGCCGCTGCCAAAGGTCCGATGCAAGGTGTCTTGGGGTATGATCCTGAACAGAAGGTCAGCATCGACTTCAACCACACCGAAGAAAGCTGTATTTTCGCGCCGGACCAGACCATCGTTGTCGCAGGCCGCACCGTGCGTGTTCTGGGCTGGTATGACAATGAATGGGCGTTTTCGGTGCGGATGGCCGATGTTGCCGTCGCCATGGGCAATCTGGACTAACGCCCCTGCCACTTGCGCGCCCCGTCCGCCCCTGTCATATCGGGGCGGACCTTTGCGGAGCCTTGCCAAGTGACTAATCCCATCGCCATCTTTCTTGGAGTGTTCATTCTGGGTGCTCTGGTGATCGACGTGATGATGTTCGGCACGGAACATCTTATCTTCCTTGGGAAAAAGTTCTTCGAGCTGATCGAATGGATCGCTTTCTGGCGCTGACTGCTATCGCGCCGGTTAAATTGTATCGGTACTTGATTCCTGCCCTGCGCCCGTTGACATAGCCGGCCGGTTACCTTTTTTCTGGGTCAAGAATTTGATCAAAAGGTGACGCCATGACAGTAAAACTGGCCATCAACGGCTTTGGGCGGATCGGCCGCAACGTATTGCGGGCCCTGACGGAACGCGGCATGGGCGATTTTGAGGTTGTCGCGATCAACGACCTTGCCCCACTTGAGACAAACGCGCATCTGTTCGAGTTTGACTCCGTGCATGGGCGCTATGGCAAGCCGGTGACATTGGGCGAAGGCACCATGGACGTGGGGTTCGGGCCGATGCGCGTCACAGCAGAGCGCGCACCGGACAAACTGCCCTGGGATGACGTCGATATTGCATTGGAATGCACTGGCTTCTTTCGCACACCGGATAAGGCGGCCCTGCACCTTGCCAATGGGTCAAAACGTGTGCTGATCTCGGCACCTGCCAAAGGCGATGTGAAAACAGTAGTTTACGGCGTGAACCACGGGCTGATCAACGCTGATGACAGGATCATCAGCAATGCCTCCTGCACCACCAATTGTCTTGTCCCGGCGGCGCATGTGCTGCACGAATCCTTTGGAATCCTGCGGGGGCATATGACCACCGTTCACAGCTATACCGGCACCCAGCCGGTGCATGACCGGGCGCATAAAGACCTCTACCGCGCCCGTGCCGCTGCCCTGTCGATGATCCCAACCACGACCGGTGCGGCTGAGACCCTGGGCGTGGTCCTGCCCCAGCTTGACGGGTTGATCACCGGCACCGCCATCCGCGTGCCAACGCCAAATGTCTCTTGTTGTGACCTGGTGGTGGAACTGTCCCAAGATGCCAGCGAAGCAGAGATCAACGCGGCCATGGTGAAAGCCGCAACTGGCCCGTTAAACGGTGTGCTTGAAGTGACGGACCGCAAACTGGTATCGACCGATTTCAACCACCATCCGGCCAGCGCCATTTTTGCCAGCGATCAAACCTCGGTCCAGAAAGGCAATCTGGCCCGCGTCTTGGTCTGGTATGACAACGAGTGGGCGTTTTCCAACCGGATGCTGGATACAGCCACAGTCATGGCACAGTTTATCTAGGGGAACGGTCCTAGCTGGCGTATTTCGCCAATACCTTGGCTTCAACACGGGGGGTGACAAACTTGCTGATGTCCCCCTCCAGCCGGGCGATTTCCTTGACCAGTTTACTGGCAATCGCCTGACGTTGTGCTTCCGCCATCAGAAACACGGTTTCGATTGAATCATCCAATTGGCGGTTCATGCCAACCATCTGGTATTCATATTCAAAATCCGCCACTGCCCGTAAACCACGCACAATCATCTGGGCCCCGACATCACGGGCACAGTCAATCAGCAGATTCTCGAAAGGGTGAACAACAATCTCTACCCCGGTCTGTTTGGCAAGGGTGACACATTCCGCTTCGATCATCGCAACCCGTTCTTCCAGATTGAACAACGGCCCCTTGTCGCGGTTGATCGCAACCCCGATCACCAGTTTATCCACCAGCGTCGAAGCACGGCGAATGATGTCTATATGCCCCAGGGTAATGGGATCGAAAGTGCCGGGGTAAAGGCCAATGCGCATAGGGCTTCCTGACTGTCAATTCGATTTGGTGGCTCAATGTCGACCGCAAGCAACCACGCGGCGCAGTCGGGCGCAAGTCGATTAATGCCCCATAATCATCCCTTCGAGCGCATCTTTCTCCATCGCCAGTTCGGACAGGCGCGCCTTGACCACATCACCAAGGCTGATCAATCCGACAAGTTTGCCCTCATCCAGCACCGGCATATGGCGAAAACGCCCCTCGGTCATCTTTTGCAGAATTTCATCCGCACGGTCATCCCGACCACAGGTCACCAACTTGGTGGTCATCAGCTTGTCCACGGTCAGCGACAAGCACCCAGACCCTTCCCGACCCAGTTCGCGGACAATGTCACGTTCCGACAAGATGCCGTCAGGCGTCGTGCCATTTGAGGAAATCACCAATGTCCCAATGCGTTTTTCCGATAACACCTTTGCGGCCTCGGAAATCAACATCGTTGGCAAGGACGTCACCACGGCATCATCCGATTTAGACTTCAGAATCTGTGAGACAAGCATGCAAGTTTCTCCTGTTTGACCACCCATGGTATCCAAAGGTCCGCCAGAAACTGCATGGGAGTCAAGCTTTTGCCTCCAGTAATTGAACTTCATTGCGCAAAGCACCGCTTAGAATTTCGGCAAAGCGGCGCAACCTGTGGTTCTTTTGATCATCCACATGACGGATCAGGTAAAACGCCCGTTTCAACGAAACTTCCTCTGTCAGGATACGTTCCACACCCGGCAGAAACGGCAGAGCAAAGTCGTGAACCACCCCAACGCCACCGCCCTGCTGGATCATATGCGCCTGCACAGAGACCGAATTTGACCCCAAGGCGACCCGTCCCAACCCCAGATCCGCCAGATAATCCAATTCCCGGTCAAAGATCATATCAGCGATATAGCCGACAATCCTGTGCCCTTTCAGCGCGGCAATAGTTTTGATCGGGCCATGCGCGGCAAGATATTCTGCCGAAGCCGCCAGATGCAGATGATAGTCACTGATCTTCTGTACCGTTAGACGCCCGGCGTCAGGCGCGCTGACCGCAATTGCCATATCCGCCTCGCGCCGCGACAGGTTAAAAACGCGGGGCAATGCGACAATCTGAATGTCCAACCCCGGATGATCCGACGCAATTCGGGCGCATACCTGCGGCAAAAGGAAATTGGCGCTGCCATCCGGTGCCCCAATCCGAATTTGTCCGGTCAGACGGTCGCTGGAGGCTGCCACATCCGCTGTCGCCTTTCGCATGGCCTGTTCCGCAACTTCCGCACGTTCCAGCAACTGCGCACCCGCGTCGGTCAAGGCATAGCCCTGCGGTGACTTCACAAACAACACCGCCTCCAACGCCTTCTCCAGCCGTGCCACCCGCCGGCCCAAGGTCGCCGGATCAAGCCGGACCAATTTGCCTGCCCCCGACAGGCTTTGCTCGCGTGCCACGGCCAGAAACAACCGCAAATCATCCCAATTATGCGCCACGCCCCACCTTCATCTTGCCCCTAAACTCATCTGCGTTTTCAACATAGGGAACCTTTGCAAAAATGCAAAACCACTTTGTCAAACTGCCCCTTTCCCAGACCTTTTTGCAAGACTACAGTGCGGTCAACTCAGGAGGAACCCATGCAAGAACTTACCCACTATCTAAACGGTGCCCATGTCAAAGGCACTTCAGGACGTTTCGCAGATGTAATGAACCCTGCGACAGGCGAAGTGCAGGCGAAATGCCCGCTCGCGTCGAAAGAAGAACTGGAACAGGCCGTCGCCTTCGCCGCTGCCGCACAGCCCGCTTGGGCCGCCACCAACCCACAGCGCCGCGCGCGGGTGTTGATGAAACTGGTTTCCCTGTTGAACCGCGACATGGACAAACTGGCTGAAGCCCTGTCACGCGAACATGGTAAAACCCTGCCAGATGCTGCCGGTGACGTGCAGCGGGGCCTTGAAGTGGTTGAATATTGCATCGGTGCGCCCGAGCTGTTGAAAGGCGAATATACCGACTCCGCAGGCCCCGGTATCGACATGTATTCCATGCGTCAGGCCCTTGGCGTGACTGCCGGTATTACCCCGTTCAACTTCCCCGCAATGATCCCGATGTGGATGTTCGCCCCCGCCATCGCTTGCGGGAACGCCTTTATCCTGAAACCTTCCGAACGTGATCCTTCTGTGCCCTTGATGCTTGCAGAACTGGCCGAGGAAGCGGGCCTGCCCAAAGGCATTCTTCAGGTGGTGAACGGTGACAAGGAAGCGGTCGACGCGATCCTTTACAACGACACCATCCAATCGGTTGGCTTTGTCGGCTCAACCCCGATTGCAGAATATATCTATGGCACGGGCTGTGCGCAGGGCAAACGGGTCCAGTGTTTTGGCGGCGCGAAAAACCATATGATCATCATGCCGGATGCCGATATGGCCCAGGCCGCTGATGCTTTGATCGGCGCAGGCTACGGCGCGGCTGGCGAACGCTGCATGGCAATCTCGGTTGCCGTCCCTGTGGGCGATGAGACAGCTGACAAGCTGATCAAGGAACTGGTGCCGCGCATCGAAAGCCTGAAAGTCGGTCCTTATACCTCGGGCAAAGACGTGGATTACGGCCCTGTTGTGACCGCCGCAGCCAAGGCCAATATCGAACGGCTGGTGCAAACCGGCATTGATCAAGGTGCCGAACTTGTGGTCGACGGTCGCGACTTCAAATTGCAGGGTTATGAAGACGGTTATTTTGTTGGGCCGCACCTGTTTGACCGGGCGACCAAGGACATGGACATCTACAAGCACGAGATTTTCGGCCCGGTCCTGACCTGTGTGCGGGCGCAGAGCTATGAAGAGGCCATCGGCCTCGCGATGGATCATGAATATGGCAATGGCACCGCGATCTTTACCCGCGATGGTGACGCGGCGCGTGACTTTGCCAACCGGATCAATGTGGGCATGGTTGGCATCAACGTGCCAATCCCTGTGCCGCTGGCCTATCACACCTTTGGGGGCTGGAAAAAATCCGTCTTTGGCGATTTGAACCAGCATGGGCCGGATGCGTTCAAATTCTACACCCGCACCAAGACCGTGACCGCACGCTGGCCTTCAGGCATCAAAGAAGGTGGCGAGTTTTCAATTCCTGTCATGGAATAAAAGACCGGGGTGGGCCCAAGGCCCACCCCAAACCCAAATTTCAACTGATGTGTCCAGTGTGTGAAGGCGGGATTGAGTTATTGGCAAGGTGAAATCAGCCCCAAGCGGCAATCACTGCCCTTGCAAAATTTCTGCAAACATTAGAATTTAACACTCGTTCATTAAACCAGCGGAGCGCATCATGGATTTTGCACTGAGTGACGAACAGACAGCGATTTTTGACATGGCTTATGCCTTTGGTCAGGAAAACATCGCGCCCTTTGCCCAGCAGTGGGAAAAAGACGAGACCATCCCGAAGGATCTGTGGCCGCGTATCGCGGAACTGGGGTTTGGCGGGCTTTACGTCTCTGAAGAGGCGGGTGGCTCTGATCTGACCCGTCTGGATGCGACATTGGTGTTTGAAGCGCTCTCCATGGCCTGCCCTTCTGTGGCGGCCTTTCTGTCGATCCATAACATGTGCGCAAAGATGCTGGACAGCTTTGCCGATGATGATCTGAAGGCACGGGTCATGCCAGATGTCCTGTCGATGAACACCGTGCTCAGCTATTGCCTGACCGAACCGGGCTCTGGTTCAGATGCCGCGGCGCTGAAGACGAAGGCAACACGCACAAACGAAGGATACAGCCTGAACGGCACCAAGGCGTTCATTTCCGGCGGCGGATATTCAGACGCTTATGTCTGCATGGTGCGCACTTCGGAAGACGGGGCCGCGGGTGTTTCAACCGTCTATGTGGAAGACGGCACTGACGGGCTGTCCTTTGGCGGTCTGGAAGATAAAATGGGCTGGCGCAGCCAACCAACCTCTCAGGTGCAATTCGACGATTGCAACATTCCCGCCGGAAATCTGGTGGGAGAAGAGGGAAAAGGCTTCAAATATGCGATGATGGGCCTTGATGGCGGGCGTTTGAATATTTCGGCCTGTTCACTGGGTGCAGCACAAACCGCATTGAACAAAACGCTGGAATATATGGGCGAACGACGGGCCTTTGGCAAACCCATCGACCAGTTTCAGGGGCTGCAATTCCGCCTTGCGGACATGGAAATCGAACTTCAGGCCGCACGGGTCTTCCTGCGCCAGGCAGCATGGAAACTGGACACCGGCGCGCCGGATGCCACCAAGTTCTGTGCCATGGCCAAGAAGTTTGTAACCGAAACCGGCAGCAAAGTTGTGGATCAATGTCTGCAATTGCATGGCGGCTACGGGTACCTTGCGGATTATGGCATCGAAAAGCTGGTGCGGGATCTGCGGGTGCATCAAATTCTTGAAGGGACCAATGAGATCATGCGTGTGATCGTATCCCGCGATATGTTGAAGAACAGATGAGCGATATTGATATTCGCATTGAAGGCCATGCCGGTCGGATCACCTTGAACCGACCTAAGGCATTGAATGCAATGACTTATGAGATGTGCCTGGCGATTGAGGCAGCGTTTGACCAATGGCGCGATGATGACGCGGTGCAGCTGGTCCTGTTTGATGCTGCGGGTGACCGCGCCTTTTGCTCTGGCGGTGACATTGCGGATCTCTATGAACAGGGGACGAAGGGCAACTTCGCCTATGGGCAGAAATTCTGGGCGGATGAATACCGTCTGAACCACAAGATTTTCGCCTATCCGAAACCTGTTATCTCCTTTTTGCAGGGGTTCACCATGGGCGGCGGCGTTGGCATTGGCTGTCATGGATCACACCGCATCGTGGGCGAAAGCAGCCAAATTGCCATGCCCGAATGTGGCATCGGTCTTGTGCCGGATGTCGGCGGCTCGCTGTTGCTCGCACTCGCACCGGGACGGCTTGGTGAATACCTTGGTATCACAGCAACACGCATGGGACCACAGGATGCAATTTTTTCAGGTTTTGCAGACCATTACATCCCAGAGTTAAACTGGCCAGACCTGATCGGAAAGCTGACACAGACAGGTGACCCTGATGTCATTTCGCAGGCGGCAAAGCCCGCCAGCGGCGGGACGTTCGAAGGTCAGATGGCGCAGATCAACACCCTGTTTGCCGGTGAAACCCTATCGGATATCCTGACGGATCTGCGTCATGCCTCCGGCAGTTTTGCCGAAACGGCGCTTAAGATGATCGGGCGCAGCTCCCCGCTCTCTGCCGCTTGTACGGTGGAAATGATGCATCGTTTGCGCGGCCCAAGCTTGAGTATGGAAAAGGCGCTGGAGCTGGAGTACCGCTTTACCTATCGCGCCTCTGAACATGGCGATTTCCTTGAAGGGATCCGCGCCGCCATCATCGACAAAGACCGCAAGCCCAAATGGCAATATGCGGATGCTGACGTGCCCCTCGCTGCCGTCGCCAAAATGCTGCAACCCTTGGGTGCGCAGGCCCTCAAACTTTAGGAGATCCCCATGACCCCTCTCAAAATCGGTTTCATCGGACTGGGCAATATGGGCGCGCCCATGGCCAGTAATCTGGCCGCCGCAGGACATAGTGTGACCGGGTTTGACGTCGCAGGCGCAGAGGCGAAAGACGTCACATCCGCGCAAAACCTTGCGGAGGCTGTGACGGATGCCGATGTGGTGATCACGATGTTGCCAAACGGTTCGATTTTGCGGCAGGTCGCCGCGCAGGCCTTTGCCGATATGAAACAGGGCGCGCTGTTTATCGACTGTTCCACCGTAGATGTAGAGAGCGCCCGCAACACATCGGAAGCCGCTGAAAAGGCAGGGTTTCTTGCTGTTGATGCGCCTGTCTCCGGTGGGATCGGCGGGGCCGCCGGCGGAACATTGACCTTTATGGCCGGGGGCACGGTTGATGCCTTTGCCAAAGCGGCACCCCTCTTTGATATCATGGGGCAAAAAGCGGTGCATTGTGGTGAAGCCGGTGCCGGACAAGCCGCTAAAATCTGCAATAACATGATCCTCGGGGCGACAATGATCGCCACCTGCGAGGCCTTTGCGCTTGCCGACAAGCTGGGCCTTGATCGCCAGAAGATGTTTGATGTTGTCAGCACTTCCTCAGGCTATTCATGGTCGATGAACGCCTATTGCCCTGCCCCCGGTGTTGGGCCAACCTCCCCTGCTGACAATGACTATAAACCCGGCTTCGCGGCCGAGCTGATGTTGAAAGACCTTGGGTTAAGCCAGCAAGCCGCAGAAGCCGCAAATGCGGATACACCGATGGGTGCCCTTGCCCTGTCCCTGTACCGCCAGTTCGTCGAGGAAGAAGACGGCATGGGGCGCGATTTCTCGGCCATGTTGCCGCGCCTTTCAGCGCGCAACCGCGACAGCTAGGGTCGCAAAACGGCATTTTTGGCGCGTGGTGCAGGGGCTAGGCTGGGGTCACCCCAGTTGGAGCCTGCCGCCATGTCGCCCCCTTTCCACGAATTTGCCGCTGACCTGACTTATGCAGATCTGCCAGAGGCGCTACGCGCTGTTTTGCGGCGCTCGTTTCTGGACACTATGGGGGTCGCGGCGGTCGCATCAACCACACAGATGGCGCAGATTGCTGTGCGCGGGGCACAGGCGATGTTTGGCCCAACCGCGACCGGGTCCGCGCGGATATTGATGGAAGGTACGCCGCTGTCGCCCGCTGGGGCCGCGATGGCAGGTGGGTTTACTGTCGATGCCGTTGATGCGCATGATTCAACATCACCTTGCAAAGGGCATGGCGGTTCGGCTGTTTTCCCTGCGCTGATGGCGATGGCTGATGCATCAGCTAACCCTCTGACAGGACAGGCATTTGCCACACATCTGGCGGTGGGGTACGAGGTCAGCTACCGCGTGGGTCTGGCACAGCATGCGACCTGCGCAGATTATCATACCTCTGGTGCATGGACCGCAGTGGGCGTTGCAACGGCCGCCGCACGAATGTTGGAATGTGACGGCGAAACGATCCGCCACGCCGCCGGAATCGGAGAGTACCACGGGCCGCGCAGCCAAATGATGCGCTGTATTGATCATCCGACTATGGTGCGCGACGGCGTTGGCTGGGGCGCACCATCGGGCGTGGTTGCGGCTTACCTCGCGCGTGACGGGTTCACCGGCGCACCGGCCCTGACCTGCGAAGACGCGCCACCCTTCTGGTCCGACCTTGGCACAGCCTGGCGCACGGTTGAGGACACCAGCTACAAACCCTACCCCTGCTGTCGTTGGGCACATCCAAGCATTGATTCAGTTGCCCATTTGATGGCCACACATGGCCTGACCCACACGGAAATCGCGTCTGTTGATATAAAGACGTTTCACAATGCCACACGTCTTGCCGGTCACCGCCCCGCAAGCCCGGATGAATTCGCCTATGGCATCGCATTTCCTGTCGCAACAATGATTGTGCGTGGCCAAATTGGTGTGTCGGAACTGGGGCTTACGACATTAAGTGACCCTGATATTCTACGGATCAGCGATGCCGTGCGGCTGATCGACGATCCCCATTTGACCAGGATTTCACAGGGCAAACGCTGGGCGCAGGTGACGTTGCACACGCGCGACGGGCGCAGCTTTGAAGATGTGCCGCGCACCCCAAAAGGCGACAATGACCTGCCCCTTTCAGACAGTGAGATTTCCGACAAGTTCCACCTGTTCGCCGACCCGGTGCTTGGGGCGGCGCGGGCAAACGAGATTGAAACACTCTGTTCTGATTTTGACAGCCTCTCCGCCGCCGATTTCACCCGGCTGCTTGATCTTTGTCTGACCGCGCCCCCGCGCAATTGAAAAAGCCGTGCCTTATTCGGCGGCGACTTTCCCGCGTTTTGCCAACATCGGTTTGAGGTATTTGCCGGTATAGCTTTCCGCAACTTTCGCCACATCCTCTGGCGTGCCAGTTGCCACCACACGACCACCACCATCACCGCCTTCAGGACCGATATCAATGATGTGATCCGCTGTTTTCACCACATCAAGGTTGTGCTCAATAACAATCACTGAATTGCCCTGATCAACCAGTTCATGCAGCACTTCCAACAGCTTACGCACATCTTCAAAATGCAAACCGGTCGTCGGTTCATCCAGAATATACAGGGTGCGCCCGGTGGAGCGCTTGCTTAGCTCCTTGGAAAGTTTCACCCGCTGCGCCTCACCCCCCGAAAGGGTTGTCGCCTGCTGGCCCACCTTGATATAGCCCAGCCCGACCCGCATCAGCGCGTCCATCTTTTCGCGGATCGAAGGCACAGCGGCAAAAAACGTCTGCGCATCCTCCACCGTCATGTTCAGCACATCGGCAATCGATTTGCCCTTGAATTTGATTTCAAGCGTTTCACGGTTGTAGCGCGCGCCCTTACAGGTTTCACACTCCACATAGACATCCGGCAGGAAGTGCATTTCGATCTTGATCACACCATCACCCTGACAGGCCTCGCAGCGTCCACCTTTGACGTTGAAACTGAACCGTCCGGGCTTGTACCCCCTTGCCTTTGCTTCAGGAAGTCCAGCGAACCAGTCCCGGATCGGGGTAAAGGCACCTGTATAGGTCGCCGGGTTAGAGCGTGGCGTGCGCCCGATCGGGCGTTGGTCAATATCGATGACCTTATCCAGATGTTCCAGCCCTTTGATGGTTTCACAGGGGGCCGGTGTCTGGCGTGCGCCGTTCAGGTTCATCGAGGCGGTCTTGAACAGGGTTTCAATTGTCAGCGTCGATTTACCGCCACCAGAAACCCCTGTGACACAGACGAACTTGCCCAAGGGTAAGTCCACGGTCACATTCTGCAAATTGTTCCCCGTGGCCTTCACCACCTGAATTTTCTTCTTGTTCCCCTTGCGGCGGGTGGCTGGCACGGCAATCTCCCGCGCCCCCGTCAGATATTGCCCGGTGATCGAATTTGGATCCGCTGCAATTGCCGCAGGCACCCCGTGGCTGACCACCTGCCCGCCATGCACACCGGCACCCGGCCCGATGTCAAAAACATAATCCGCCTCACGGATCGCCTCTTCGTCATGTTCCACCACGATCACGGTATTGCCTTGGTCGCGCAGGTTTTTCAGGGTCAGTAAGAGACGGTCATTGTCGCGCTGATGCAACCCGATCGAAGGCTCATCAAGCACATAAAGTACACCCGTCAAACCGGATCCGATTTGCGAGGCCAGTCTGATCCGTTGGCTTTCGCCACCACTTAATGTACCACTTGAACGTGCGAGTGTAAGATACTCTAATCCAACATTATTCAAGAACCCCAGACGTTCACGAATTTCCTTGAGGATCGCCTTGGCAATCTCGTTTTTCTGCTTCGTCAACTCGGCAGGAACGCTTTCACACCAAGCCAGCGCATCGCGGATCGACATCTGCACCACCTGTCCTGCATGCAACCCGGCAATCTTCACCGCCAGCGCTTCAGGACGCAGTCGGAAGCCTTCACAGGTGCCGCAGGGTCGGTTGTTCTGGTAGCGTTCAAATTCTTCACGTACCCAATTACTGTCAGTCTCACGATAGCGGCGTTCCATGTTGGGGATGACCCCCTCAAACACGCGGCTGACCTCATAAACGCGCCCGCCTTCATCATAGCGGAACTTGATTTCTTCCTTGCCCGACCCGCGCAGGAATACCTTTTGCACCTTTGGGTCCAGATCCTTCCATTTGGTGTTCTGATTGAACCCGTAATGTTTGGCAATCGCCTCAATCGTCTGTTTGAAGTAAGGGCTTTTCCCCTTGCGCCAGGGGGCAAGCGCGCCATCATAAACCTTAAGGTTCTGATCCGGCACCACCAGCCGTTCATCAAAAAACAACTCTTTACCCAAGCCATCGCAAGAGGGGCACGCGCCAAAGGGGGCGTTAAAAGAGAACAGGCGCGGCTCGATCTCGGGAATGGTGAACCCACTGACCGGACAGGCAAATTTTTCGGAAAACGTACTGCGCTCCGGGTCGCCCTCTGCCGGTGCGGTTTCCAGAATGGCGATGCCGTCGGCAAGATCCAGTGCCGTGCGCAAACTATCCGCCAGCCGCGTTTCCAGCCCTTCACGCACAACGATGCGATCCACCACCACATCAATGTCATGGCGGAATTTCTTATCCAGCGTCGGCGGCTCGTCCAGCTCGTAGAATTCGCCGTTGACCTTAACCCGTTGAAAACCCTGCTTGCGCAGTTCAAGAAACTCCTTGCGGTATTCGCCTTTGCGGTCGCGCACAATCGGGGCCAGCAGATAGGCGCGTGTCCCCTCTTCCATATTCATGATCCGGTCAACCATGTCCTGAACTTGTTGGGCCTCAATGGGTTTGCCGGTGGCCGGGGAATAGGGTGTGCCGACACGGGCGAACAGCAGCCGCATGTAGTCATAGATTTCAGTGACCGTGCCAACCGTCGAACGCGGGTTTTTTGATGTCGTCTTTTGTTCGATGGAAATCGCCGGGGACAGACCGGAAATATGATCCACATCCGGCTTTTGCATCATGTCGAGGAACTGACGCGCATAGGCGCTCAGGGATTCGACATAGCGCCGCTGCCCTTCGGCATAGATAGTGTCAAAGGCCAGCGAGGATTTACCCGAACCAGAAAGCCCAGTGATTACAACCAGTTGGTCGCGTGGAATATCCACATCAATGCTTTTGAGATTATGTTCGCGCGCGCCGCGCACTTCGATATTTTTCAGCTCAGCCATGCCACACCCCTGTTAACATCCCAGACATAGGCGGCTGCGCATGATTTTCCAATGGAAAAGTAAGAACTAAATAGGAACATCCGCCTATCGGCGTGCATATCCCAGCAGCAGATGGGCCAAGCCCCCCACCGCAAGAACCACCGCCACCAGAAGCGGTAGCGCACTATACCCCAGCCCGGCAATTGCCATGGCTATGACCGGCGTGCCCAGCGTATTCCCCAGATTGCCCATTTGCGCCATCGCCCCGTTGGCCTGCGCCTGTGTTGCAGCATTGTCGTTCAGCTGCGGTACCGCGGCAAAGCTGGCCCCCTGGACAAGCCCCAACCCACCCGCAAGCGCAATACATGCCCAGGGTGCGGCAGGCACCGCCCACAGCCAGATCATACAAAGGGCGCTAAAGGCAAATCCCAGCTCAATCACCCGCACCGCTGGCATGATACGCAGTAAAGCCACACCAAGAGTCATCGACACCACAATGCTGGTTAGCGGCATCGCTGTCATCACCATCGCCCGCAGCGCCGGATCAAGAAACGGCGGCAGCAGCGTCAGCACAGAAACAAAGCTGAAAGTGTAAAACAGCCATCCGGCAGCAGGGGCTGCGATGAAAGGCGAGCGGTAGATCTTCACATGATCCCGCAGGATCTGGCTCAGGGACAGCTCCGGTTGCACCCCTTCTTCAGGCAAGGCGCGCAGCCGGGCGCCCAGCAGGATCGCAAAAACCGCCATATACAGTGCATGCCCGGCAAATAATGCAGGCAGACCCAGGTTCACCGCCAGCGGATAGCCACCAAAAGCCAGCACCGCAAAAGCAACACCAAAAAACGTGCCCCAAAGGGTCAGGGCCAGCCCGCGATCCTTGGGCGCACAAAGCTGGGCAATCAAGGTTGGCGCGGCCACAACGATGGCCAGATGAGAGGCCCCTTCAATCACCCGACTAATCAACATCCACGGCAAAGGCGGCAGGCTGGCCTGAAACAACGATACCGCCGCCCCCACCCAAAGCGCGCTTAACAAGGCGCGGCGGTACCGGATCCGCGCCACCACCAGCCCCGCAACCACCCCAAACAGGATCCCGACAAAGCCAACCAGTGATACAACCCACCCCAGCGCCGGACCTGCATCAGGATAGGCCTGTGGCAGCAGGTCAAAAATCACCGATACCTTGCCATATTGCGCCGCAGCACCCAGCCCCGCCCCCCAAAGTGTCAGGATCAGCGGCCATGAAGTCCGTTCAACCATGCCTCGCTCCAAAGAACATCAGATTTTCTGCGCCAGGGCCCAGGCACAGACCGGCATCTCGGGGTCGTTCCTGATGTCATCCGTCTCCGGGTCATGGACCGGCGGCCAGATTTCTTCAAGATTGCGCAGGGCCACATGCCGGTTGCCCCATTGCTCGGCATGAATCGCATCTTCATCAAACCCACCTTCCACCAGCAGGTTTCTCAAGCCGCGCGCGGACCAGCGCGAACAATCCTGCGGGGCCGCATGCAGCGGCGCAAAAAATGGCACGGCAAGCCAGAAGTACCCACCGGGGCGCAGCATCGCATAGACATTGCGCGTGGCGGCATAGGGGCGGTCCAGATGTTCCCAGACCTGATTGGCAAGGATCAGATCAAATTGCACCATCTCCCCGGTGGCTTTATCCACAAAAGGTTTGGCGCAGACGTCATATTTGGGATAGCGAAACTGCACATAGCTCTTAAAGGTAAACCGCTCACCCCATTTCCCGGAAATCTCCGCTGTATCAAGATCTTGCGGACCAAGAGCGTTGATCATCCGTCGGCTTGACGGCTGCATGACGACACGATTGAGACTAACCATATCACATCTATGACAGCGCATTGGACAAGGGTCCAGTGCGATATGGAACCGCGATTCTGAACGGGGTCAAGGATCGCGCAGCGACCAATCTTTGATTGGCCTGTCCTTGACGCCGGTCAGACTCGCATCACCCTTGATCAGGCGCGTTCAGGGCAGAGCTGCCCCTGAACCGCTTTCAGCAAAGGGAAGACCCTCAATACCACATCGCCCCTTGCAAGGGCTGCGATCTCGTTGCCATAGATTCCAAAAAATGAAGTCGCGGCACCGCCGCGTCCGCAGGATCATCTACATATGGATGACACGGCCATAGGCATCCAGAACGCTCTCATGCATCATCTCACTCAGGGTTGGATGCGGGAAGACCGTGTTCATCAGATCCTCTTCGGTGGTCTCCAACTGGCGGCCTACCACATAGCCCTGGATCAGCTCGGTCACTTCCGCCCCAACCATATGCGCGCCCAAAAGCTCGCCGGTTTTGGCATCAAAAATCGTCTTGATCAGCCCCTCCGGCTCGCCCAAAGCAATTGCCTTGCCATTGCCGATAAAGGGGAAACGCCCCACCTTAATGTCATACCCAAGCTCTTTGGCCTTGGCTTCGGTATAGCCGACACTCGCCACTTGCGGATGACAATAGGTGCAGCCGGCGATGCTTTCAGGCTTGACCGGGTGGGCGTGTATACCGGCCATCAATTCTGCAACCATCACCCCTTCATGGCTTGCCTTATGGGCCAGCCACGGGGCCCCCGCGATGTCACCAATGGCATAAAGCCCGTCCACACCGGTGTGGCAATATTCATCGGTCACAACATGGGTGCGGTCGATTTTTACGCCCAGTTCTTCAAGGCCCAGATTTTCGACATTGCCAACAATGCCAACGGCGGAAATCACCGTGTCGAAATCCATCTTCTCGACCTTGCCGCCCACCTCAATATGAGCTGTCACCTTGTCACCTTTGCGGTCCAGCTGCTTGACCATGGCCTTTTGCATGATCTTCATGCCCTGTTTCTCAAAGGCCTTTTTCGCAAAGGCAGAAATCTCTGCATCTTCCACCGGCAGCACCCGGTCCATGACTTCCACAACCGTGGTATCAGCGCCCAAGGTGTTGTAGAAACTGGCAAATTCAATGCCAATTGCACCGGAGCCAATGACCAGCAGTTTTTTCGGCATATGCGCCGGTTGCAACGCATGTTTATAGGTCCAGACCAGTTTGCCATCTGCCTCAAGCCCGGGCAATTCGCGCGCCCGCGCGCCGGTGGCCAAGACGATGTTCTTCGCAGTTAGGTCTTCACTGCCCTTATCGGTCTTGACCGATACTTTACCCTTGGCCGGCAATGTCGCCTGCCCCATGAACACGGTGATCTTGTTCTTTTTCATCAGATGACCAATGCCACCGGACAATTGCCCCGCCACCTTGCGCGAGCGTTTGACCACCGCATCCAGATCATACCCGATGCCATCCGCCTTCAGGCCGAATTCCTTGGCCCGGTGCATCAGATGAAAAACCTCTGAGGAGCGCAGCAGCGCCTTGGTGGGGATACAGCCCCAGTTCAGACAAATCCCGCCCAGATGTTCACGCTCGACAATAGCGACTTTCATGCCCAGCTGGGCCGCGCGAATTGCCGCGACATAGCCCCCCGGACCGGCACCAATTACGATCAGATCAAAGGAATTCGCTGCCATGGTCGACACCTCGCGGGCTAAGCATTAACAATATAGTTTACCATTAAACTACATTGCCCCCACCCACAACCGCGAGATTTACCGACCTGCGGCGCTCAGGCCGCCTTGGCCTGAAGTGTCCGCAAGGTGCTGGCATAACCGCCCTGCCCGACATAGGCCACTTCTGCCGCTGTGCTGGTCCGCGACAGGGCTTCATTGCGATAGGGGAAACGACCAAACAGCCGGATAACTTCGCGGTGGGCCCTGGCATGCAGCAGGTTGCCCGCGCCTTCCTGCGGCATGCGTTCACACATCAGCCGCACACAACGTTCCTGATCACACAGGTTTTCCGAATGCATCAAGGGCATGTAAAAGAACTGCCGCGCCGGTTCGTCGATGGTCAGATCCCAGCCCCGTTCAATCGCGGATTTGGCCACAGCCAAGGACGCACGATCCGTTGAAAAGGCGCGGTCCTGCCCGCGAAACATGTTGCGCGAAAACTGGTCCGTCAGAATGATATAGGCCAAGGCACCGGACGGATAGGTCAGCCAAAGCGAATACTGCCCTTCACTGGCATTTTCCCAGGCGTCCAGAAACCGGTCGCTTATCTGTGCGTCCAGCGCATCACTTGCTTCATACCAGCCCTTGGGTCCAACCTCGTCCAGCCAGAATTCAAGGATCTCTTGGGGCGTCGTCATATCGTTTTCCTTTGGCCTGATTGACCCAACCTGTTCATCTTAGGGGCATTTTCGCGCAACTGCCCATTCACGAATTGTATCAAAACCGACATCTTCGCAAGCTTCACGGGGAATTTTCTGGCTCATGCTCCGCTTCGATGGCTATTTCTTGCGCATATTCGACCGCAACCACCGTGGAGGACGCCGTCAGCGCCACAAAATCGCCGGTGTCTTCAACCGCGACCCCTGCCCGCTGTGTGGCACGGTAGGTGGCGTAAAATGCCAGAGCGATAAACAGCACCGCGGTGAAAAGATAGAACCCACCGGGGCCCAATGCGGTGCCCATCATCCAACCGGTGATCACCGGCCCAAGGATCGCCCCCAGCCCGTTGATAAACACCATTCCGCCAGATGCGGCCGCCATATCCTCATGTTCCAGAAAATCGTTAGTATGGGCAATCAGCAGCGAATACAGCGGGTTAGACATACCACCAACAATAAACGCCGAGGCCAGCAAAATCGGAAACACATGGCCAAGAAACATGCCGATGAAGGAGCCCGCCGCACCAGCAACCGAAACGATGGCAATCAATGTCCGCCGGTTCATCCGGTCGGAAATCCAGCCGATGGGATATTGCAGCACCACGGAGCCGACAAAGAAGGTCGCCACAAACATCGAGATCTGCGCCACGCTCAACCCCGCCTCTGCACCGTAAACCGCCGCCATGCCGAATTGCGCCGAGAACACTCCACCCAAAAGGAACATACCGACACAGCCCAGCGGCGAGAAATTGACCAGCTCGCGCAGGCTCATCGGTTTGGTGGTGTCAAATGCCGGTGTTGGGCTGATCGACAAAAGGATTGGTGTAACCGCGATGCTAACCAGCACGGAAGGGATCACAAAGAGGATAAAGCCGGACGGATCCGCGGTCAGCAGCAGGGCCTGCGCGATCACGATGCCCAGCGTTTGCACAATCATGTAAAGCGACAGGGCCTGTCCACGGTTGGAGTTATCCGCTGCATTGTTCAGCCAGCTTTCCGCCGTCACATAGACCGCCGAAAAACAAAATCCGATCAGAATCCGGCCCAGAGACCAGATCACGATATTGGGGAAGGTTGGATAAAGGATCATCACCGCCGAGATCAGAGAGGCAAGTGCCGCAAAAACCCGCACGTGGCCAACACGGCGGATCATGCCGGGTGCCATGCGCGACCCGCCCAGAAAGCCGACAAAGTAACATGACATCACGATCGACATCTCGAAGGTCGAAAACCCCTCCAAGGCACCGCGAATACCCAGCAGCGTCCCCTGCATACCGTTGCCGACCATCAACAGGCCCATACCGAGTAACAACGCCCATGCGCTAGAGAGAACCTGTATCATGCTGCTTGTTCCTTCGTGTTGTGGTGCCTCACTGAACCTCTGCGTCCAATGGGTCACTTCTGTCCGCGACACGGAATGCCGCAATCGGGGGTTTGAGGGATTTAGATTAAGAAACCGGCGGCAACAGCAAAGAAGCGTCACCGTAGGAGAAAAAGCGATATTCCTGCGCGATCGCATGGGCATAAATGGTTTTGATCTGCTCTACACCCATCATGGCAGAGACCAGCATCATCAGGGTCGATTTCGGCAGGTGGAAGTTGGTCATCAAAGCATCCGCCACGTTAAAACTGAACCCCGGCGTGATGAAAATATCGGTATCCCCTTGCCAGGGCGCAATTTCTCCACCGCGCCCGGCGGTTTCAATCAGGCGCAGCGAGGTTGTGCCAACGGGTATGATCCGCCCGCCCGCGGCTTTGGTTGCGGCAATTTCTTCTGCCGCCGCGGCGCTGACACTGCCCCATTCGGCATGCATCTTGTGATCGGCAATATCGTCCACCTTGACCGGCAGAAAGGTGCCCGCCCCCACATGCAGCGTCACATAGGTAAAGGTAACGCCAATCTCGCGCAGCTGTGCCAAAAGGGCATCGTCAAAATGCAAGGATGCCGTGGGCGCAGCAACAGCACCGGCATGTCTGGCCCAGACCGTTTGATAATCCGTCTTGTCCTGCGCATCAGCGGGGCGTTTGGCCGCAATATAGGGCGGTAGCGGCATGGCACCTGCTGCATTCAGGGCCGCATCAAAATCCGCACCCGCGCAGTTAAACCGCAAATATCCCTGCCCGTCCTGCGTCCCCTCAAGTGTTGCGCTTAAATCAGCGCTGAAGGTGACAACCTCACCCAGCTTGAGCTTGCGCAGTGGTTTGATCAGTGCAGACCAGGTGCCATCACCGCGCGGCTCCAGCAGGGTGACCTCGATCTTGGCCTCGACCCGGCCCTGACTGCTGTCACGCACCCGCACCCCGAAAAGCCGCGCAGGGATAACACGGGTGTCATTCAGCACCAGCCGATCCCCGGCCCGCAACCAGGTTGCCAGATCTGTAACCCGTTGGTCATGGATCACGTCCCCCTCTGCCACCAGCAGGCGTGCCGATGTGCGCGGCACCGCAGGGCGGGTCGCGATCAATGTTTCGGGCAGATCAAAATCAAATTCAGACAGTTTCATGGCCGCGCCTTATCGCCCTTCGTAGCGGCGTTCAACGGGTCTTTCTGGTTGAGGTTCCGGCTTTGGCAATGTGCTGCCGGTCACACCTTCCACAGCGGGCAAATCCGGGGGGGGTGCGCGAAAGATCTCGCGGAACATTGCAGGGGTCAATGCGGAGAGCGGGTTCACCCCGACCTTGGGATCTTTTGCAGCTCCGCTGAGAGTGTAATTGAACCCGATCAACCCCTCGCCCTTGCGGGTGAACAACGACCCGATGCCGTTCAGCAGATAGACCGGAGAGATCACCCCCTGCATCGCGATCTGCCCGGTATCCAGCGCATAGGTCCCATCCATCGACAGCCCCATGGAGGCCCCCACCGCGCTGGCTTCGGTCAGGGTCAGCCGGTTCGGGGTCAGCCGGAAACTGCCCTCCACATCCTCAAAATAAATCCCATCACCGTTCAACTCATTGACCAGCCCCACCACCGAAACAGCATTCAGCAGTGCCGCGATCCCTGGTGCATCCTTGATGGCAACACCACCGATTTCCAGCTTGCCATCAAAGACACCGCCTGATCCAACCGGCAATAACACCAGCGACAGCGACCCGCCGACCACCTGTTTCAGCAATCCTGCCGCGCGCAACACCCGCCCCGCATCCGAGGAGATCAGACGCACCGCGCTGCGCCCTGATTGCGGGATCACACGTCCCTCGACCGGCGCATCGCCGTTCAGCAGCGCCTTGAAACCACCATCCAGCCCCCGGCGCGTATCAAACTGCCCCTGCAATCCAGTAAGACTAATCGTGTCGGTGATCTGCAACCGATCCAGCGCAATAATCATCGGCGGCGCAGCGGGGTCTGGCGGTGCAGAGCCGAATGCGGCGCGGCGCAGGTCCAGTGATCCGCCGCGCAGCGCCACCTGCACTGGACGCCCCGCCCCACGCCCAACCAGATCCAGCGGCACATCCAGCCAGTTGCCGACCTTCAACCGGTCAAAACGCACCCGCTCCAGCGTGCGGTCACTGTTGAACTGCACCGCACCTGCGGCCGAAAGACCCGGCCCCGACACCTCCAGCCGCTCAACCGCGGGCACCGGCGACAGGGTCACATCGACCGCCAGCGCGCCCGATTGTGACGCGGCTTTACGCCAGGAGACCTGCGGCACAGCGACCCCCAGCCCGACAAGATTCGAACGCAAGCGCAGCTTCGGAGAGGTGCCGCGCTTCAAGGTTACCTCGATTTCGCCAACACCGCGCCCCGACACCGACCCTTCGGGCAGTTTGACGCCAAAGGTTTCCAGCGCCTTGGGCGTTAATGCGATTGTGCCGCTTAAGATACCGGGGGCCGCGTCCGGCCCCACCGGCTGCTTCAGCACCGCATCAAAGGGCACACCGTCCATTTGGCCTTTGCCGGTCAAAGAGAACCCCTCGTTCTGGGCAAAAAGCACCAGTTTGGGGGTGGTGATGGTCCGGTCCTTGACCAAGACCTTTGAACGCATGTCCAGAAGATCACCCTGCACGTGATAGCTCACCTTGGGCTTGGTGCCGCGTTTCAGGGAGAGCGCCAATGTGCCTGTCACTGTGGCCCGGCCCTCGGCCAGCTTTACTGGCAGCTTGGCCTTATCCATCACTGACAGAGGCGGCATGTTCAACAACGACAGCGCCGCCTCGATGTTTGAGCTTGCATCCAGACGGACCACGGCGGGGGTGCCGTCCTTGGCCAGAATATCAGGGATGATAAACGACGATCCGGTCAGCCCGATTGTGCCCCCCTGAGGCGGCGTCAACTTGCCGGTATCCAGCGACACCACCAAACGTCTGTCGGCCAGACTGACATGTCCGCGCCCTTCGGTGACCAGTGGCAGGGTTTTTGAAAACCGCACGGTGGCATCTGTGTAATCAAACGCCAGAAAGGTGCGGGGCGTGGCATTGGGCGTGCGCCGCACTGCCAGATCAATATTGCTCAGCGCACCGGATCTGAGGTTTTCCACCAGCCATTTACGTGTGCCTTTTGCCGCGCGTTGTGGCCAAAGCGCCAGCAAACGGTCGGGTTCCAGCCCGTCCATCTGCGCATCCAGCGCCACATGCCAACCGTCCTCTCCCGCCAGAACACTGCCATCCACCAGCGCTGTCTTGCCCTGATCCGAAATCTGGGCACGGCCCAAAGTCACCCGAAACGGATTCAGTTCCAACCGCAGGTCAAGATCAACCCCCGCAAGGGCCACCGGCATTTCATAAAGGTCCCCCGGATTGGCCTGCAAACCGCTGAGCCTGATCTGCCAGATAAGATCGCTTAGCGCACCGCTGGTTTCATCCAGCCCCAAAACGGCGGTGCCGCTTGCCTGACCGGTGATCCATTGGCTGCGCACGGACAGTTCATCAAAGGTCAGCAGTTTTTCATCCGGGTCATAACTGAAATAGCTGCGCGCACCGTCAAAAGGGACAGGTTCCGTGCCCTCGTTCGGCTGCACTGCGCCGGCGCCGATCTGCAAGGTTGCAGCCCAAGGGGTGAACCGTCCCGCATCGTTCAGCCCTGCCCGCACCGATCCCGAAATCGGGGCCCGAAGCACCCCCAGCCAGGCAAGTGCGGGGTCCTGAACCGCAATGTCCTGTGCGCCAACCCCGTCAAAGGTAACACCAAATTCCGCGGCGGTTTCCCCGATCCGGCTGGTATAATTCGCCGCAAGTGTGGCAACCCCGGTGCCACCGGTCAGCACCGCAAGATCCGCGTTGATCCGCAGGGTGTCTCCCTCACGGCCCAGCTGCAACCGCCCGCCATCCATCGTCCAGACCCGACCCGATCGCGCATCCTCAAACCGCAGGGTCAGCGCGCGCAGATCGACACCGCGCAGGGCACTCAGGGCCGGGCTGAGCAGAACATCATCCACCTGCCCGATCAGCTCTGGCAGGGTTGCCGCCTGCCGCTCTGCGCCAAATCCGCTAAGTCCGGTTTGCACAGAGACGCGCCCGTCCCTGTCCCGACGCAGACGCGCCACGATACCGCTCAGCGCGATGTCTTTGGGCCGGGGCTGTCCTTTCAGCAACTGACGGGTTGAAAACGTAGCCTTGAATTCGTGGAACCGTATCAGCTCCTCACCGGTGACAGCGGTTACCGCGACATTGCGCAGACGCACACGCGGCCGCCAGCCCTCATCCATCAGAAACGCCATCTCACCAAAACTCACGCGTGCCTGCGGCAGGGCCTCGGCAATCCGCGCCTCGATCATCGTGCGGGCCCAGATCGGGGCCGTGACCGCGTTGCTTTTGAGGTACATCACCACACCACCAACCGCCAGAACGGCAACCGTGACCAGCCCCAGCACCCAGTTCAACAGCCACATCACCCCAAGGCCCAACAGGCGCTTGCGGGGTTTTGCAACAGATGGGGGTGCAGGTTCGCTCATCGATGTCCGAATTCTGGGGCGCGGGCTTGGCACTGGCGCGTATCCCACTACTATGTCAGGCCACCGAAGCGCTTCCAAGTGAAAGAGAACAGAGATGCCAGATATCGCCGATACCGCCCCCGATTTTACCCTGCCTGTGACCGGTGGCGACAGTGTCACGCTCAGCGCCTTGCAGGGCGCGCCTGTGGTTTTGTTTTTCTATCCACGCGATGATACCCCCGGGTGTACCAAGGAAAGCATCGGCTTTTCTCACAGCCTTGCCGATTTTGAGGCCTTGGGGGCAAAAGTATTCGGCATTTCGCGCGATACTATGGCGAAACACGATAAATTCACCGCCAAACACGATCTGACCGTGCCGCTTTTATCCGATGAAGAAGGCCGCGTTACCGAAGACTACGGGGTCTGGGTTGAAAAGAACATGTATGGCAAGAAATCCATGGGAATCGAGCGGGCGACCTATCTGATCGGTGCTGATGGCAAAATCGCACAGGTCTGGCGCAAGGTGAAAGTCCCCGGTCATGTGGAAGCGGTGCTTGATGCGGTGCGCGCCCTATGATGCCGCTGGCGCAGATGGCCGAAAGCGTGTTGCGTTGCGGCGATGGACGGGAAAAAACCGCCCTGTCGCGACGTCTGGCCGCAGAGTGGCAGGCGGCGCGTGCAGCAGGCGAGCAGCCCGAAATTGGCCGCGCTGATCCGCCGATGCACCCGGCCCGCCCGGCACAGCCGGAGCTGTTGAACCCACGTGATGTGCCCAGCCGCAAACCCGGCACGCCAGAGGGGCGCATCGCCCTGCTGCACGCTGTGGCGCATATCGAACTGAACGCGGTGGACTTGCATTGGGACATCATCGCACGGTTTGCAGATGTCGAAATGCCGATGGGATTTTACGATGATTGGGTCAAAGCGGCGGATGAAGAGTCCAAACATTTCAACCTGATGGCCGATTGTCTGGAGGAATTGGGCAGTTTTTACGGGGCGCTGCCCGCCCATGCAGGCATGTGGCGCGCCGCCGAGGATACCACCAGTGATTTCATGGGCCGTCTGGCTGTGGTGCCGATGGTGCTGGAGGCGCGTGGTCTTGATGTGACGCCGGGGATGATCAAACTGTTCAAACAGGCCAAGGCACAAAGCGCGGTTGCAGCGCTTGAGACCATCTATGCAGAGGAAGTCGCCCATGTCGCCTATGGCAGCAAGTGGTTTCACTTTCTGTGCGGCCGCCACAACGAAGACCCCAAAGAGCGGTTTCACGCCCTGGTGCGGACTTATTTCCATGGCCACCTGAAGCCACCGTTTAACGAAGAGAAACGCGCCGAGGCAGGCATCCCGCCGGACTTCTACTGGCCGCTGACCGCCTGAAAACAGCCTTTGGTGTAGCGTGAACCACGCAACACAAGTCACTGGTATCGGCGGATTTTTGCCAATCCGCATCAATCCGCCGCTTTCACAGGGTGACAAAGGGCAACAGACTTGCCCCATCAGCAATCACTGGATATTGAACCGTTAACAAAAAAGACGGGCCACCCTTACGGCACCGCAACTGGGATGCTGAAAGGTTACACAAGTGCGCACACGGATCGCGATCAAAATCCATTCGATTCTGGAAACCTATTTCCCGGAACGCCGCGTTTTCCTGAAGTCCGACAGCGACACCCGATTTATCCGCCTCCGCCCCAGCACCCAATTGATTGCATTTGCCGGCAGCGCCCTGTTGGTCGCCTGGTCGATCATCGCCACCGCTGTGATCCTGATGGACAGCATCGGGTCGGGCAATTTTCGCGAACAGGCCAAACGTGATCAGCGCACCTATCAGGCCCGCCTGAACGACCTGTCCTCACAACGTGACAGCCGCGCCACCGAAGCGCTGGCCGCGCAGGAACGGTTTAACGTCGCATTAAAACAGATCTCTGTGATGCAATCAGAACTGTTGCAGTCAGAAACCCAGAGACGTGAACTGGAAACCGGGATCGACGTGATCCAAAGCACCCTGCGCGAGACCATGCAGGACCGCGAAACCGCACGGGCGGAACTGGCGGCGCTTGAGGGCAGCCTGGAAGAGGGCGACACCGGTGCCGTGCGCACAGCATCAAATGCTGCGCCCATCGGTTTTCTGGCCGAGGCGCTTGAGCAAACTGCGAAAGAGCGGGACAAGGTTGTGGCTGACGCGCAGGAAGCCCTGTTGGAAGCCGACCGGATGAGCCAGCAGATTGCCCTGATGCGCGATCAGAACGATGCGATTTTCCGCCAGCTGGAAGAAGCGATGACCGTCTCTGTCGCGCCGCTGGACAAGATGTTCCGCAGCGCGGGCATGCCCACCGACCGTATTCTTGAAACTGTCCGCCGCGGCTACTCCGGTCAGGGCGGCCCGATGACCCCGCTGACATTCAGTACCCGTGGTGAAGAACCCACAGCAGATACCCTGCGGGCGAACCGGTTGCTGAACCAGATGGACCGGCTGAACCTCTACCGGATTGCCGCCGAAAAGGCCCCGTTTGCGAATCCCGTGAAGGATGCCTTCCGCTTTACCAGCAAATTCGGCTATCGCCGCGATCCGAAAACCGGTGGCCGCCGGATGCATTCCGGTGTTGATTTCGCCGCCCGCAGCGGCACACCACTTTATGCCACAGCGGACGGTGTTGTGACCCATGCGGGCTGGCAATCAGGATATGGTAGGCTTGTCAAAATCCAGCATGAATTTGGCATTGAAACCCGTTATGCGCATCAATCCCGCATCCGCGTAAAAGTCGGACAAAGGGTCTCGCGCGGGCAACATATCGGTGATATGGGAGCCTCTGGAAGAGTAACCGGCGTTCATCTGCACTACGAAGTGCGTGTAGGTGGCAAGGCTGTAAACCCGATGATCTATATCAAGGCAGCAAACGATGTTTTCTAAAAGCAAAATCAACGACCCCGCCCCGAGCAAAGACGCAGACGCGTCCAAACCGGCAGCCCCTTCAGCCCCTGCCCCGCAGGCGACCGCACAGGCAAAGCCAAGCGAATTCAAGGCCAGCGCACCAAAGGCCAAACCGCCTGCCTCGCTGCTCTCTGCTGATCTGCATGTGACCGGCAATATGAAGACAACAGGCGATATTCAGGTTGAAGGTACGGTTGAAGGCGACATTCGCGCGCATCTGCTGACCATCGGTGAAAGCGCCACCATCAAGGGTGAAGTGATTGCTGATGATGTGGTGATCAACGGCCGTATCGTGGGCCGTGTGCGCGGCTTGAAGGTGCGTTTGACTTCGACCGCACGGGTCGAGGGTGACATCATTCACAAAACCATCGCGATTGAATCCGGTGCCCACTTCGAAGGCTCCGTTCAGCGCCAGGATGATCCCTTGAACCCCGGTGCGAAATCCTCCCCGGTGCCCAAGGGTAACCCTGCCGCCTAAGCCGCGACAGCAAAGATTGAACAAAGGCATCGCCAGTTGGGCGGTGCCTTTTTCGTTTGAGGCCATCAACGATGCACTACAGCGCCCTGCCCATGAAAAAAGGGCGCACCCTGCGGTACGCCCTCTGACATTCAGCAACTGCGTCTGATGCTTAGTCGATGACTGTCACCGATTTCATTACATCTGGCGCGCCAACCATGGCACCATTGCCACCGGTGCCCAGTTTGATGGCCTCCACAACGTCCTGCCCTTCGGTCACACGGCCAACAACCGTGTATTGACCGTTCAGGAAATGCCCCGCATCAAACATGATGAAGAACTGGCTGTTCGCAGAATCCGGGTTTTGTGATCGGGCCATGCCCACCACACCTTTGTCGAAAGGCACATCGGAAAACTCTGCCGCGACATCGGGCATATCGGAACCGCCCATGCCGGCGCGACGGGTGTCGCCGCCTTCTTTGCCGAATTCAACATCGCCGGTCTGCGCCATAAAGCCTTCGATCACGCGGTGAAAAACAACACCGTCATAGGCACCAGAGGCCGCCAGCGTTGTGATCCGCTCTACATGATTGGGGGCGACATCTTCCAATAGGTCAATGACAATTGTGCCATTGGCCTCGCCCGCCACTTCGATCTTGATTCCCGAAGCCGCAGCCGCAGATCCCATGAGCGCCGCCACGAGGCCGCCGGTCAAAGCCGATTTAAACATCTGCCGCAACCTTGACGCTGATCATACGGTCCGGGTTCGCAGGCGGCTCGCCCCGAGTGATGGCATCAACATGTTCCATGCCAGAAATAACCTGACCGTAGACCGTGTATTGGCCATTCAGGAAATCATTGTTCGAGAAGTTGATGAAGAACTGGCTGTTGGCCGAGTCAGGGTTGGCGGAACGTGCCGCGCCGATAGAACCCCGTGCGTGGGGCACTTTGGAAAACTCCGCTGGCACATTGCCAAGGTCAGAGCCACCGGTTCCCGCGCTGCGCAGGTTAAACCCGTCTTCCATGTTGCCGTGCTGCACGTCACCGGTCTGTGCCATGAAGCCATCGATCACACGGTGAAAGCAAACGTTGTCATATTTACCGGCACGGGCCAGCTCTTTCATCCGCGCCACATGCTTGGGGGCCAGATCTGGCATAAGCTCGATGGTGACGGTGCCATCTTTCAGCTCCATCAGGATGGTGTTTTCCGGGTCTTTGATCTCGGCCATGTGGCGCTCCTTTAACTGATTTCCCCCTAACTAGGCATGATCTGCCCAATTGCCAAGCGAGTGCATTGACCATTCGGCCCAGAAAGGCAAAACCCTTGGGTAAATATGCACAATGGGATGAATTCGATGGGCTGGAAATCGCTGGACGATCTGGAAATGGCAGAAAAGCGCGTGTTGGTGCGGGTGGACATTAACGTTCCGGTTGAAGATGGCCGCGTTACCGATGCCACGCGGATTGAGCGGATTGCGCCAACGGTACGCGACATTCTGGACAAAGGCGGCAAGCCAATGCTGTTGGCGCATTTCGGACGCCCCAAAGGACAGGTGAACCCCGAGATGAGCCTTGCGCAGGTTCTGCCCGCTTTGGAACAGGCGCTGGAACGCAAGGTTGTGTTGCTGGAAACGCTGGAGGCGGCAGAGACCCTCTCAGCCGAGGCAGAGGCCGCTGATGTGCTGCTGCTTGAGAACATCCGTTTCTATCCGGGTGAAGAAGGCAATGACCCTGATTTTGCCCGACGTCTGGCCGCGCTGGGTGACATCTATTGCAATGATGCGTTTTCTGCCGCCCACCGCGCCCATGCCTCGACCAGTGGCATTGCACAGCACCTGCCCTCCTGCGCGGGTCGCTTGATGCAGGCGGAACTACGCGCATTGGAGGCAGCCTTGTCCACGCCAGAGCGTCCCGTGGGGGCCGTTGTGGGCGGTGCAAAAGTATCGACCAAAATCGCCTTGCTGGAAAATCTGGTGAACCGTCTGGATACGTTGATCATCGGCGGAGGCATGGCCAATACCTTTCTGGGCGCGCTGGGTGCAGATATGGGTGCCTCGCTGCAAGAGCCTGATTTTTATGACACCGCCCGCGATATTCTGGCACAGGCAGAACGCGCGGGATGTCGTGTGATCCTGCCGCAGGACGGTTTGGTCACCCGTGAGTTCGCCGCTGGCGCCGCCCATGAGGTGGTGCAACTGGGCGCAGAGACAAAGCTCGACAGCGACCAGATGGTGCTGGATGCCGGCCCTGCCAGCGTCGAGATTGTACGCGCTGCTTTTGAGGGGCTCAAAACCCTGATCTGGAACGGCCCGCTTGGGGCCTTTGAAATTGCGCCATTCGACACCGCCACGGTTGCCGCGGCACAGATTGCCGCCAAACAAACCATTGATGGCGCATTGGTTTCGGTCGCCGGTGGCGGTGATACGGTTGCTGCCCTGAACAAGGCCGGTGTTGCAGACGATTTCACGTATATTTCCACGGCGGGCGGTGCCTTTCTGGAATGGATGGAGGGCAAAACCCTGCCCGGTGTCGCCGCATTGAACGGCAGCGCAGCCTAGACCCGCAAAAATGCGCCTAAACCCCGGAAAACAAGGGATTTAGGCGCAAAGGGGATTCACATGGCGAATCACCTGTGCCATACTGTCTAGACACGTCCATCAAGAGACGCATCAAGGCAGACCCATTATGAACCGCACCCCGCGCCCGGCATTTGGCACATTGTTTTTCTTTGCAATCGCCTTTGCGCTTAGTCTTTATTTTACCTTTGCCGCTGTGCAGGGTGATTTCGGTCTGTTCCGCCGAGCGGAGATTGTCGCCGAAAGCGAAGACCTGCGTCACAAGCTGGCACAGGTGGAAAGCGACGTTGCGCGGATGGAAAACCTGACCAAACGGATGTCGGATGACTATCTGGATCTTGATCTGCTCGACGAACAGGCCCGCCGTGTTCTGGGCATGGTGCGCAGCGACGAGATTGTAATCCGCTGATCCCACGCGCCCCGGATCACGGGGTCCGCCAAGGCTCTTTCCTCCCTGACGCATGGCGGATCAAAAGCCCCTACCCTTTGGTGTACGAATCCGATAGGATATAGTTTAACGCTAAACTATTTTAGTGAATACACCTGTATTTCGGGAGGATACGCCCCATGGCGGCAAAGAAAACCACCAAGAAGCCAAATGTCTCTGCTGACGAACTCAAGGCCTTTTACAAGGATATGTTACTGATCCGAAGGTTCGAGGAAAAAGCCGGCCAGCTTTATGGCATGGGACTGATTGGCGGGTTTTGCCATCTTTATATCGGTCAGGAAGCCGTTGTTGTCGGGCTAGAGGCAGCCGCCGAAGAAGGCGACAAGCGCATCACCTCTTATCGCGACCACGGTCACATGCTGGCGTGCGGCATGGACCCGAACGGTGTGATGGCAGAGCTGACCGGCCGCGAGGGGGGATACTCAAAGGGCAAGGGCGGCTCCATGCATATGTTCAGCAAGGAGAAGCACTTTTACGGCGGCCATGGCATTGTGGCTGCGCAGGTGCCTCTGGGTGCCGGGCTGGCCTTTGCGGATAAGTACAAGGATAATGGGCGCGTGACCTTCACCTATTTCGGCGATGGGGCTGCGAACCAGGGGCAGGTTTACGAAACTTTCAACATGGCCGCACTTTGGGGATTGCCCTGCATCTTCGTGATTGAAAACAACCAATACGCCATGGGCACCTCGCAACAGCGTTCGACCTCCTCTGCCGAGATCTGGGAACGTGGCAAGGCCTTTGGCATTCCGGGTGAAGCGGTGGATGGCATGGATGTGCTGGCGGTGAAGGCCGCAGGTGAGACCGCCGTGGCGCACTGCCGGTCCGGCAAGGGGCCCTATATTCTGGAAATCAAAACCTACCGCTATCGCGGCCATTCGATGTCTGACCCGGCGAAGTACCGCACCCGCGAAGAAGTACAGAAGATGCGCGATGAACGCGATCCGATCGAAGCGGTACGCAGCCTGCTGCTGACCGGCAAACATGCCACCGAAGATGACCTGAAAGCCATCGACAAGGACATCAAAAAGATCGTCAACGAAAGCGCCGATTTCGCCAAGGAAAGCCCGGAGCCGCATCTGGATGAGCTTTGGACCGATATCTATGCAACCGAAGTCCCGCAGGAGGCTGTGTAATGGCTACTGAAATTCTGATGCCCGCCCTGAGCCCGACTATGGAAGAAGGCACCCTGGCCAAATGGCTGGTCAAAGAGGGTGACACTGTCTCCTCTGGTGACATCATGGCAGAGATTGAAACCGACAAGGCCACGATGGAATTCGAAGCCGTCGATGAAGGGGTGATTGGCAAGATCCTGATCGCAGAAGGCACCGAAGGGGTGAAAGTGAACACCGCCATCGCCATTCTGCTGGAAGACGGCGAAAGCACCGATGACATCGACACGGCCAAACCGGAAAAGGCCAGTGCCCCCGCCCCTGCGGAAAAAGCGCAATCCTCCGAGGATGCCCCTGCCGCCGGGATGAGCCACCCGGAACCACAGGTCGACACATCGCCTGATTGGCCGGAAGGCACCACATTGAAACAGCAAACCGTGCGCGAAGCCTTGCGTGACGGCATGGCCGAAGAAATGCGCCGTGACGAAAGCGTTTTCCTCATGGGCGAGGAGGTTGCCGAATATCAGGGGGCCTATAAAATCTCCCAGGGGATGCTGGACGAGTTCGGCCCCAAGAGGGTCATCGACACGCCCATCACCGAACATGGTTTTGCCGGGATCGGTGTCGGTGCAGCCTTTGGCGGTCTGCGCCCGATTGTTGAATTCATGACCTTCAACTTCGCGATGCAGGCGATCGACCATATCATCAACTCTGCGGCCAAGACGCTTTATATGTCTGGCGGTCAGATGGGGGCACCGATGGTCTTCCGTGGTCCCAATGGTGCCGCCGCCCGTGTAGGCGCCCAGCACAGCCAGGACTATGCCGCATGGTATATGCAGATTCCCGGCCTCAAGGTTGCGATGCCCTATTCCGCGTCAGACTATAAGGGTCTGATGAAGACGGCGATCCGTGACCCGAACCCGGTGATTTTCCTTGAAAATGAAATCCTCTATGGGCGCAGTTTTGATGTGCCTGAACTGGACGATTACACCGTTCCCTTCGGCAAGGCCCGGATCTGGCGCGAGGGCGATGATGTCACCATCGTCAGCTTTGGCATCGGCATGAGCTATGCTCTGGAAGCGGCGGATAAACTGGCCGAAGACGGGATCAACGCAGAGGTCATCGACCTGCGTACCCTGCGCCCGATGGACACTGGCGCGATCCTGAAATCAGTGATGAAAACCAACCGTCTGGTGACGGTTGAAGAAGGCTGGCCACAAGGCTCTGTCGGTAATTATATCTCTTCGGTCGTGATGCAGGAGGCGTTTGATTACCTCGACGCGCCGGTCATCAATTGTACCGGAAAGGATGTGCCGATGCCCTATGCAGCGAACCTTGAAAAACATGCCTTGCTGACCACCGACGAGGTCATCGAAGCGGTCAAAAAAGTAACCTATAAATAAGGAGCGGACACGATGCCTATAGAAATTCTCATGCCCGCACTGTCCCCCACAATGGAAGAAGGCACGCTTGCCAAATGGGTGGTTAAAGAAGGGGACACCGTTTCCTCCGGCGATGTCATGGCCGAGATCGAGACCGACAAGGCCACGATGGAATTCGAGGCGATTGACGAAGGGGTGATTGGCAAGATCCTGATTGCCGAAGGCACCGAAGGGGTAAAGGTCAATGCCGTTATCGCCATATTGCTGGAAGATGGCGAAAGCGCGGATGATATCGGTGAGACCTCCACACCTGCTGCTGCGCCCAAACCCGAAAGCAAGGGTGAACCAGCAACAGAAAATGCAGCCCCTGCTGAAGCGAGCAAACCCGCCCCCGCAGCACCGGTTGCCTCGGATGGCAGCCGGGTATTCGCCTCTCCGCTCGCACGCCGCATTGCTGCCGACAAGGGCCTTGATCTGAATGACATCAAGGGCTCCGGCCCGCGTGGACGGATCATCAAAGCAGATGTTGAAGGGCTGTCGAAATCGGATGCACCAAAGGCAGCAGCAGCGGCACCTGCCGCCGCAGCACCCGCAAGCCCTGCGATGGCTGCTGGCCCTGCCACCGACACGATCCTCAAGATGTATGAAGGCCGTGAATTCGAGGAAGTCAAACTGGACGGTATGCGCAAAACCATCGCCGCCCGCCTGACCGAAGCCAAACAAACCGTGCCGCATTTCTATCTGCGTCGTGACATTCAGCTTGATAATCTCATGGCGTTTCGCGGCCAGCTGAACAAACAACTTGAACCGCGCGGCGTGAAACTTTCGGTGAATGATTTCATCATCAAAGCCTGCGCTTTGGCTTTGCAACAAGTGCCGGAAGCCAATGCTGTCTGGGCCGGTGACCGGGTGTTGAAACTCAAACCATCGGACGTCGCCGTTGCGGTGGCCATCGAAGGTGGATTGTTCACACCGGTCTTGCAAGACGCTGAAATGAAAAGCCTTTCGGCACTTTCGGCTGAGATGAAAGATCTTGCTACCCGGGCCCGTGATCGCAAGCTTGCCCCTCATGAATATCAGGGCGGCAGCTTTGCAATTTCCAATCTCGGTATGTTCGGCATCGACAATTTCGATGCGGTGATTAACCCGCCGCACGGTGCCATTCTGGCCGTTGGGGCTGGTACCAAGAAACCGGTTGTTGGGGCAGATGGCGAAATGGCAATTGCAACGGTCATGTCTGTCACCCTCTCAGTGGACCACCGGGTGATTGACGGCGCTTTGGGGGCAAATCTGCTGAATGCGATCAAGGACAACCTTGAAGCACCAATGACGATGCTGGCCTAGCGCCCGCCGGCGTCACAACATAAAAACACCAATGCAAAAAAGGCCGGGGAGTATGCCCCGGCCTTTTTCCGTTTAACTGATAAATATGTTACTTTTCTTTAGGACCAAACATATGGTTCATCGAAATCGACGGCTGGTCGCAGCCCGCTTCACCCACGATCCGCGCCGGTATCCCGGCCACGGTCTTGCACGGCGGCACCTCTTCCAAAACAACCGAACCAGCGGCGATGCGGCTGCAATGGCCAACCTTGATGTTGCCAAGGACCTTGGCACCCGCCCCGATCAACACCCCATCACCAATCTTGGGATGGCGGTCTTCCTCTTCCTTGCCGGTACCACCAAGGGTTACGGAATGCAGCATCGATACATTGTCACCGACCACTGCGGTCTCACCGATTACCACCGAATGCGCGTGATCAATCATGATGCCTTTGCCGATCCGCGCGCCCGGGTGGATGTCCACGCCAAAAATCTCGCTGACCCGCATCTGCACAAAATAGGCCAGATCTTCGCGCCCCTTGGCCCAAAGGTGATGACCCACGCGATAGGCCTGAACCGCTTGATATCCTTTGAAGTAAAGGATCGGCTGAACCAGACGGTGGCAGGCCGGGTCACGTTCGTAAATCGCCATCAGATCCGCGCGGGCGGATTCGACCAATTCAGGATCTTCGGCAAATGCCTCTTCCACCATCTCGCGCACAACCACCATCGACATCTCGTTTGATGCCAGTTTTGCCGCGATACGATAAGACAGGGCTTTTTCGATGGATTTGTGATGCAGGATACAGGCGTGAACAAACCCGCCGATCAGCGGCTCGTCATGAACCGCCTGCTGGGCCTCGCGGGTGATCTGGTCCCAAACCGGATCCAGCGCGGTGACATTTCTTTCTGGTTCTGGCATCGGTCACATCCTTTTTGCTTGCCTCTCTTTAGCCCATTCGTCTGAGGGTTTCAAAACGCAAACCTGTGATGCACCACATTTCTGATGTTGATGTGTCAGTTGTTCTTACATCCGACACTGGACAAAGGACCGTGTAGCGTGGCCAATACCTGCTGGAAACAGGCACAATACTCAGGATCACTAAAACTCGGCTCACGGCCCAATCGTCGGCGCCGCGCTGTTGCCAGCAAGGTGCCATTGCCCCATTTCGGGTGCAGCTTGCCCAGTCGTTTTGCGAACCTGTCAGCATTTTCGGCTTCCCGGATCATCCCCAGACAAACCTGCGCCCGAAAGGCCGGTGGCGTGACCAGCAGAACACGCGCCGCCGCCGAAACATCGCTATACCGTAAGCTGCGCATCAGCCCAGCTGCACCTGAGCGAATAACCCGGTGCCATAGCCCGCAGATACCTGCGCCACGGCAAAATCAAACGGTCCAACCACCCCATCAGCCGCCCGCATGGCTGCGGTATAATCCCATTGCGCCACCCCAACCTGCGTTTCGCGCAGCACCGATGATCCCTGTCCGATCCGCACGAGATAGCTTTCGCTTTCCTCACCCAGCGGCACTTCCGGGACTTCCCAGCCGTCCCCGTTGATCCGTGTCCGACGGATCCAACTCAACACGTAATCCCCGCCCGGCTGTCTCACACCGCGCAGATGGCACGGGCTGTAGGGACGCATTCCATTGCCGTCAAATGCCTGCACCAGATGACCATAAGCGGGGTCGTCGATGCTGCGCTTGGCGGGCCCGATCCGGAAATTCTGGGCCACCCGGCGCAGGTTCGGGCTTAGCTCGATCTGATCCGGAATACCGTTCAATAGGACAAATCTCGATCCCACCGGCCAATTCCCCGGCATCAACCCATCCGATCCCGCCTGTCCCCGCAACCGCGTCTTCAGCCAATAGGTGCGTGGACCAACCAGCTCTGCCTGTGCAAACTGGAAAATCTCCCATTGATCGGAGCTGCCATCACCAATCGCGGCCATATTCGCACCCGCCAACAGCGCATCCTCATCAACGGATGACAATTCCCCGCTGATCAATTCAACCTCCAGCACCTCTCCGCGGTCAATTACGCCCGGGCTGGAGTATTGCATCACCGTCCGGGTCACCCCGATGGTCGAACGCGCGCCGATGATCTTGTTGATCTGGTAGTTTGCGTCGGTGCTGGATTGATACAATGCAACCGGCCCCGGCCAGGGCTGTGCGGTTGCGGCAATATGCGGAGCATGCGGCACCTCATCCCCGCGCAGCAGCGGGATGTCCAGAAAATGCGAAACCACAGGCGTCGGAGCCACAAACTGGCGGGCCTTGACCACGTTGTCAAAAATGTCAGCGACATCATAGACCTGCGGTTCAATACGCACCCCCTCGATCAGGTGAACATCAGATTGTTCAACCCGGTCAATGCGGTAGAGGGCGGGACGCTCCTCCTTATCCCCCGGTAGCTCCACCACATCCCCGGCACCAAGCGCCAGTTGCGAAGGCGGCAAGGCAAGACGCAGACGATCTCGCGAAACCCGCGCCTCGGTCAGCCAGCGCTCCGCAATTTGTCGGCCCTCACCACGTGTGAGTGCCATGTTAACCTCGGACCCCGCAACCGCATGGGTCGCTTCATCCGCCAGCACCGCCTCTTCGGCGTTCACTTCGAAATCCGCGTCCGCCTGCACAAACCGCACCCGCATCCGGCCGGAAACCTCGGCCTCTGCTTCACGCACCTGCTCTGCTGTGCCATCCAGCTCATCACTCATCGCCAACCGCTCAGGGTCTAGCTTTACCGGCTCCAACCCGTCCCGCATCCGAAACTGCAGAATCCCGTGGCGTTCAATCGCATCAAACCCGTAGCGGATCATCAAAGGCTGCAGCGCCGACCGCGCATCTGTCACCTGTTCAACAGCATAGCCCCGCACATAGCCATAGAGCCCTTCGGTACTGAATGCCTCCAGCCCAGCGCGCCGGCAAATCTCGTGAACAACCGATGCCAGCGACCGCCCCGCCGTGCGCCCGTTGATCCAATGACCGCGGGTGTAATTCTCTCCGTCGCTCCATTTCTCAACGTTGTTGGGGAAAAACGGATAGGGTCGTGTGTCAAAGGCCCAGACATAGGCGCGCCTCATGTCCAGCATCCGGCCCTCATATTCGGTGGACATCGGATTATGTGCGGGGTCATCCCAATAAGAAACCATGGCCCGCAAATATTGCATCTGCATCAACTCGTCCCGCGCACCGGTTGAATAATAGGGCAGTTTGCTTTCCGAGCTTTTACGATCCAGAAACTTGTTCGGTTGATTGGCCCCTTTGTTTATGGCCGCGCAACCATATTCGGTAAACCAGATCGGCTTGGACATGGGTTCCCATGCAGTCGGGGCTGCTTGACGCACGCCGTTGATCCGCTCGTGATGAAAATTTTCCCACCACCCCCGAATGTCCTTGTAGCGATACACCCAAGGTTCCAGATGCGCCCCGTCTGTAATCTCTGTGCGGATTTGCGCCTCCCGTGCCTCGACAGAATGGTAATACCAATCATATCCCTCTCCCCCCTCAATATTGCTCTTGAGGTAGTCGAGGTTATAGATCGCATCCCATTTTTGCCCGTCCAAATGTCCGGGCGTATCGCGCCAATCGGCCAGTGGCATGTAATTGTCGATACCAATAAAATCGATATTCGGATCAGCCCACAGCGGATCAAGGTGAAAATACCGATCCCCGCTGCCATCCTGTGGCTGATATCCGAAATACTCTGACCAATCAGCCGCATAGCTGAGCTTGGTTTCCGGTCCCAGAATACTGCGCACTTCAGCGGCCAGCGCTATAAGGTGCTGTACCGCAACAAATGCGCCTCCCGTTCCGCGGATCTGGGTCAGCCCCCGCATCTCCGATCCGATACAAAACGCCTCAACCCCACCGGCAAGGGAACACAACATTGCATTATGCAGGATGAAACGGGAAAAAGACCAATCCGCCGGATTATCCTGATCGGCTTCGCCCTCACCTTCCCCTTCTTCTCCTTCTTCCGATCCCTCCGTGTCGAGATAGACAACCTGCCCCTCCACCACATCAAAACTGGCCGCAGTCGACGTGCCAAAAAACGCCGCGACCTGTTCATTTGCCAAGGCTGTTCCATCCGGGCTGCCCGGCTGACCCGGCGCTTTCGACAGGGTGATCCTGCCGCGCCATGGCAGGTTGGGTTGATTTTCCGCATCGCTATAGGGGTCCGGCAGGCCGTTATCGACATATTGATCCATCAGGATAAACGGGTAAAACATCACCTCGTTGCCCGCCGCTTTCAAAGACTGGATCGCTTCAATCACAGAGGCATCCGTCGGGGTGCCGCCATAGATCGGTCGTTCGGCGTCATCCTGCACAATCACCTGCGCATTCTCGCGTTCAAGACCCGAAGACACCCAAGGCATGTTATCTGCCTCCTGATAGGTGTTTTCGACCTTAGGGCGGATGGTACAACTACCGCAGCGCAGGTCATCGCCGAACCAGGACACAACCAAAGAAACTGCCTTGAGGTTGGGCAATTCCTCGTTCATCGCTTCTCTCGCAACCGAGAAATCCGGTTTTCCAGCGGGGGTGGATACATTTGCGCTTCTGAACACCCCAGTCTCGGCCGCAATGTTAACCGCTGTGGTCGCGAGCGCATATTCTCCCGTTCCGGGGATCAGAGCGGCCCCTTCTATCCCAAACGCTGGCGTATATTCCCATCCCGGCGCATATGATTGCTCAGGGCGTAGCACCTCGAATGAAAACTGCGGGATCCGGTTGCCAAAGGGAGCCAGGCCAAGGTTCTCCAGAACAACATAGGCTGTGCCGCGATAGGCTGGCACCTTGCCTGCGCCCTCTATCGCCTCGATCACCGGATCAGGCAATTGATCCTGCGACCCGCTGTAAACCCGCATGTTCAGATCATCACGCGCAACCTCTTCGCCGTCCGCCCAGACCCGCCCGACCCGCGTTACTTCCCCCTCACACAGCGCAATCGCGACGCTGACGGTATAACTGTATTCGGTCGTGGTCGGCCGCGAACGACTCCCCTTACCGCCGCCTGTGGTCTGGGTAGTCTCTAGAAAGTCGGAGGCCCAGATCACATGTCCCCCCAACCGCATCCGCCCGTAAACCTGCGCAATCGGATCACCCTCACCCGCACTGGTGATCCTGAAGCGATCCACCTTGCCGGTCTCGATCGCCTGACCGCCCTGCCCCAACAGACGCTGATCGATAACCCGCCCCAGTGTTGCACCAACCGCGCGCCCAATCGCAACCGACGACAACCCCGCAAGGGTTCCCCCGACAGAGCCGCCAATGGCCGCACCCGCGACCGAAAATAGGACCGTAGCCATCAGCTGCCCTCCTTGGGAAATTCAAATCTTGCCACAATGCGCCGCCGCCAGGGTGCACTCAGCGGGCTCTCGACCACACCATGTCCGGTATAGGCGTGGATAAAGCTCGCCTGCTCACCAATGCGTCCCTGCACACCCAGATGTTTGGCCACCCCCTGATCGCGCATGCGAAACAGGAGGACATCACCGGCTGCCGCTTCTTTACGATCCTTTGCCACCAGATACCGGGATGCCGCCGCCCACAGGCGCTCTTCACCTTGCGGTTCGGACCAATCCATCGAATAGGCCGGGATCACCTCCGGCTCCTCCCCGCGCAGCTCTCGCCAGATACCGCGTAACAAGCCCAGACAATCGCACCCCGCGCCCCGCGTCGCGCTTTGATGCACATAGGGTGTGCCGATCCAGCCACGCGCCGCCGCGACAATCTGCACGCCGCTCATCGCAAGGATCCACCTGTGTTGGTACCACTGGATTTGGGCACCGCAATCACCCAATCCTCTCCCGGAAGATCAGGAAAGCCCTGAAAGTTCAGCACATTATTGAATTTTAACCGACAGGTCTCGAATTGCTTGTTACACCCGGCAATCAGCTTGACCTGTGTGCCGCGGCTGACATCCCCCTTGATCGGCTCCCACAGATCAATGATCCGCTTCTTACCCTTAACCCGGTCATGTTTGATCAGCCCGAACAGCCCCTGTGCCGGCCCGTCCACCACATCCAGTCGCCCGCGAATGAAAAACTGCTCGTCAAACCCCGGCAGGCCGTCCCAGATGAACCGCCGCCCGCCTTCCTCAACATCTACCGCTATGGTCAAGGTGTAACCCGGTAAACCAAGATCAAAACGGCACTGTTTGTCCCCCAACACGGCTGTACAAGGTTTTTGATAGACTCGACCCAACGTCCGGTTCAACGCCTCAGTCAACCCGCGCAGTTCTGCACGAAACGCACCGTCGACGCGCCGCATCTCGCCAATCGTACCGCGAAACTGCAACCAGCGTTGATCCACGTCGCCCCAGTTCACCAACCATGCCACCACCTCGGCACTGTCAAAGCGACCCTGTTCAATCTCGTCCTCACGGATCGACGCATCGCTCAACGCCCCAATCGCTTCGGTGTTGTCCACCGACAGCCCTGTGGTCTGGGCAATCGCCTTGGCCGACAGCCCTGCATCCGCGCGAAATGTGCAGCC
This sequence comes from Sulfitobacter pacificus, assembly GCF_030159975.1. Lineage (NCBI taxonomy): Bacteria > Pseudomonadati > Pseudomonadota > Alphaproteobacteria > Rhodobacterales > Roseobacteraceae > Sulfitobacter > Sulfitobacter pacificus. Next base: position 1,116,458 of record NZ_BSNL01000001.1, on the reverse strand, counting down.
ATCAAAACTCAGCGGCAAATCATGATCGGTAAAGGCAAAAACCTTCCCGTCCTTGCGGGAGATTTTCCATGCATGGCAGACCGTGGTCAGCCCACCTGCAAGATGCGCCTCCAGCGCAGGATCCAGCCCGCCCATCAGATCCGCACCTCGATCACCGGCACCGACGGCACCTGTCCTGCCTGAAAGCTCTCGACACTGGTCAGAATACGATCCGTATCAAACCGTACGGGCACATCAAATTCATATCCCGCATAGATTTCCATGTGGGGGTCAGGTGGATGCGCAAAGGTAATGATGCCAGTATTGGCATCCACCTCATAGTCCAAACCCTCTTGCAACTCGTCCTGTTCCACCCCGACCTTTACCGATCCCGCAACAGGTTTCTTGATGGGACGCCGATAGAGATGCTCTCCCGACCGATAGGTTTTCATGATCTGGAACGCGCTTGTCTCACCATCCCCGTAACCGATGCTCTGATCATCAAAGACCGGGTCCAGCGTGGCACGCCCCGATTTGTAATCTGCCCAGTCTTTCCAGCGAAACGCATGCATCTGCCCCATGCGCGCCTCAAAAAACCCGATCAGCACCTGCAAATCATCAATCGACCGCATGCCAAGCCCGGCATCATAACTGCGTCTTGAGTGCGCCCAAGGTGTGTTGCGCTCTTCAAAACCGTTGGCCAGCGTCACCACATCCGTGCGCCGCTGTGGACCACCCAGCGACCCGAAACTCAAGGTGGGCGGAAATTGTACCTCATGAAAAGCCATCAACCTGCTCCTGACATCTATCCTGTTTCAACACGTGTCCCGGTTTCACCGGTTCCGATTGCCTGCGCTCAACGCCCGGCTCATCTGTGCTGCGATCTGGCTTTGAGAACGTTGAAACCCCGCCACATCCGGCGTCGTGATATACATCACCACCTGCGGTGCCTTGCTGCCCCCACTGCGCACCCCCAGCTTGCCATCCGGGCCGCGGGCCAACGGCATGATCGCCTCGGGCCCGGCCTCACCCATCACCCCGGTGCCACCGCGCATCGGAAATGTCGTGGCCCCACTGACCACGCCACCCTGCGCAAAAGGCATCACCTTGCCCTGCGAAAACGCCGCCCCATCGGCAAAGGGCAAAATGCCTTGCACCAACGCCCCAACCCCTTGAGAGATCAGCCCGCCGAAATGATCCGTCACCGGCTTCATCGCCGCGTTATACGTCGTGTTTGCCAAGGACTGCGCTACCGTCTTCAACGCATCCGACATCTTCATGCCGTCGAAAACCACCCCGTCAAACGCGCGCCGCAACCCCCTGCTCAACCCCTTCTCAAGCGTCTGAATGTCCTTGCCAGTCGCCGCAAGCGATCCGCTCATCCGGCGCAGCTCGCTGTCAAAACCCGACACCAGTGCACCTGTGGTTGCCAATGTCGCATTGAGATCCTCGGCATGACCCTCAAGCCCGCCATGATCGTCGAAATCACCCATTATTCGGCCCCTTATCCTTGTCAGGATAGGCAGCCATTAGCGCCGCCAACCCGTTGCTTAACATCGGCTTTTGCTGTGCCGAATTGCCCAGCATCACCTGCAACTCAACCGGCGTCAGCGCCCAGAAGATATCCGGTGCCAACCCCAATCCATGCAGCCCCACCTGCATCAGTGCCGGCCAGTCCAATCCCTTGGCCGCCGGCCTCACTGCGGCACCACAAACGCCCGTGCCAGCAACTCCGCTGCCGCCTTGGCCGCCGCCATTGGTCCACCCTCGATCTTGGCCTGCGCCAGGTCAGCATCCGTGATCTCTGCCCCGCCACCGCGCAGCCCCGCACCCAGCAAGGCAATCACATCACGGCTGGCGAACCGGCTTGCCTCAAACCGTTCGACCAGCCCCACGAGCGAGGCCTCACCCAACCCCTCCTCAAGCTCAGCCAGCGCCCCAAGGCTCAATCGGGCGGTGCACCGTTTCCCATCGATCACAAGGGCCACATCCCCTCTCCACCGGTTGACCATGCTCACGGGGCCAAATCAGGGGTAAAGATCAAAACGCCCGCAGATTGCAGGCTCAGCTCATAGGTCGCTTCACCATTCAGCTGCCCTGCATATTCCAGCGACGTCACCTGAAACGGCCCCTCGACCACACCAAAAGCGGGGATCACAATCTGGAAATCCGGCGTCAGCCCGTCAAAGAACAGCTGACGCGCCCGTTCATCCGTCCCCGCGTCACGAAACACACCCGATCCGCTGATGGCCGCTGATCGCACACCGGCCCCCGCCAGCAATTCGCGCCAGCCCCCCTCGCTGTCCAGCGTTGTCACATCCACCGCCTCGGCGTTGAAACTCACCCTTGTGGCCCGCAGCCCTGCGATGGTTTCAAACTGACCATCACTCGTCATATCCACTTTGACCAAAAGGTCCTTACCTGCCTGAACAGCCATCGCTTATCTCCTGTAAATCCAAAATTCAGTCGTCCTGCACACGTGCCGCAAAGCGCAGATCAATCTGACGCGTCGCAGCCGCTTCAACCCGTCTCGCCCGCGCCCGCTCGAAGCGCAGGCTTACCAGCCGCCCACGGCTCAGGGTCAAATCACCATTGTGCAACACATCGCTGATCGCAGCGGCGGCCTCCTTGGCCTGCGCGAATCCGGGGCCTGATGTGATCACCGACACCGTGAACCGGTGCACCGCGCCCGCACCGCTGCAATCAGACGCATCCCGCGCCTCTTCACTGCCCAGACGTACATAGATCAGCGGCAAGGTCCCGGTCGGCACCGCATCATAAATCGCGCTGCCAACAACCCCGCTCAAGGCGCTATCCGCGCTCAGGGCATCGTAAACGGCCCGTTGCAGCGGCCCTGACATGGCAAAACTCATACAACGACCTCCTCTTCGGCAAAGCAGGTCAGATAACGCCCCTCGGGATCCCGTTCCGCCACTGCCTCAATTGCAAAAACCCGGTCGCCATGGCGGAAACGCTGCTGCGGTTTGGGGCGTTCCGGTGTGCCAAATGGCGCGCCACGCACCACGATCTTGAACCCTGTGCGGCTGACCGCTGTGCCGATCTGCGTGGCCTCGCGCCCGCCACGTGCCGTGATCTCGGCCCATAAGGTTCCTAGCGCAATCCACCCCTCGACAAAACCACCAGCCCCGTCACCGACCCGCTCGGGCGCTTCCAGCACCAGCGCCTGATTCAAGCGCGGCACATTCATCTGCCTGCTCCCGCGCCCATGCGGATGTGTTTATGCCGCTCGATCAAGCTCGATACGCCAAATGGCATACAGCCATCATTCAACCCGGTATCATGCCGGTATTCGTAATAATGCGCCGCCAGCATCAAAACCGCCTGACGCAGATCACTTGGCACCCCACCCCAATCCGCAGCAAAACCCGCAACAAAGGAAATCACCACCGATCCTTCGGATGGCACCTCGGGCAGACTGGCCCCCGTGGCCCGCAGCTTTGGTGCATGGGTGTCCCGCTCCAGCCACCAATTTTCGGCGGGCACTGCGACGCGGGTGCCACTGGCATCGACCTGCTCCACCGCAGTCACCGCATCAACAGGTGCGACCGGCAGTCCATGCGCCCGGCAATTGCGCCACCTGGCAACCGAGGTCGAAAACCCGTGTTTTAACAACACCTTCCCCGTGCGCCCCTCAACGGCAGCAATCGCAGCCCGAAGGAAAGACAGCAAAACCACGTCCTGCACATCCCCCGGAGCAAAACCACTGCCCAATCGCAGATGTGCCTTAAACGCCTCCACCGGCAAATCCGCGTCGGGAATGGGTGTTTCTTCGATCAACATCATGGAACTCTCCAATATTCGGTCCCCGGCCCGCGGGTCAGATAAACTCGGACGCGCGGCCACCTGCCCTGCTCGGTCAGAGGGGAGCAGCTAGGCAAAGCAAGCATCACAGACGCGCGCCCGAACCGGGGCCAAGTTCCCCCGGTTCGTTGTCGGTGCGCCTTAGGCCACGCCGAGTTTCATCAACTTGATTGCCGAAAAATCGCTGACATCACCGCCCACACGTTTGGTCGCATAGAACAAGACATGCGGTTTGGCACTGAACGGGTCGCGCAGGATGCGCAGATCAGGGCGTTCGGCCACGGTGTACCCAGCACGGAAATCACCAAAGGCAACCGAGAAACTGTTGCTGGCCGCATCCGGCATGTCCTCGGCCACCAGCACCGGATAGCCCATCAGCATCGCCGGCTCCCCCGCCGCCAGACCATCCGACCACAGGAACCGCCCATCCGCATCTGTCAGCTTGCGCACCAGCCCCGCCACTTTGGAGTTCATCACAAAAGAGCCATTGGCGCGGTACTGCGCCCCCAGCGCATATACCAGATCCACAATCGCTTCCGCCGTCACCTCCGCGTCAACCTCAGAAGGCACATAGCCAAGGTTGCCCCAGGTCCAGACGTCATTGTCCACCGCCGGATGAGTCAGGAACCCCATGGGCTTGTCGATCCCGTCACCGTTCACAAAGGCACCCGCCTCGGCACGGGCAAACTTGTCTGCAATCCGCCCGGCAAGCCAACCCTCAATGTCAAACGCGCTGTCGTCCAGCAAACGCTGTGACGCTTTCGGCAAGGCGCTCAATTCATGCAAACCGATGGTAATCCGGTCAATCTGCGGCGTGTCTGTCTCGGCCTGTGGCCCTGCTTCCGTCGCCCAACCGGCCCCCACCTCCGTGTGATCCACCAGCACATCGTAAGACGTCGCCTCAACTTGTACGACGCTCGCAATCGCCCGGATCGACGCAGTTGCATTCAGTACGGATTGCACCGTCGCACTGGTTTGCGGATCAACCAGATAACCCCCATCGGAATTTACCGCCGTCGACAGTGATTTCCCTTCCAGCTCAAGCCCGCGCAGCCCGTCATCATCGCCATTGCGCAAATAAGCATTAAACGCCTTTTGATGCGGTGCGCCCGTGTCAGCGGCTCCGCCCAAAGGTGTACGCGCAGGCAGTGTCATTTTTTGATCCAGCATGGTCATCCGCTCTTCCGTTTGTTGAAGTTTTGTCTCAATTTCAGCCTGAAAGCCCTTGAAGTCAGTGACAAATCCCGTCACCGCCGCACGTACTTCCTCCGCCGGGGACAGCGCCCCCCGTGTTGTCTTGCTCATCCGTCACTCCCGAATTTGCCTCTGTTCAGCGCAGGGTCCTGCCGCGCCAATTCCGCGCGCGCCCCCGCAAAGGACGCCGCCATGTCACGCAGCATGTCACCAACAGCGATCTCATCGCCCTTGCCTGCCACCCGCGCACTGGGCAGCATCGGGAATGTCACCAGCGACACCTCCCAAAGCTCCAGTTCCGACAAGAGCCGCTGGCCCTTGGTGTTCTTTGTCGCCTTCACCGTGCGGTACCCAATCGACAGCCCGTCAATCGCCCCCGCCGCAATCAGGGCCGCCGCCTCACGCCCTTTCTCGACAGAATCCAGAATGCGTCCCTTGACGAACAATCCCTTGCCGTCTTCGCGGACCTCATCCCAAACCCCAATCGGCAAGGTCGGATCATGCTGCCACAGCATCTTGATGCTGCGCCCGGCACTCGCCACGGCCTTCAGCGACACGCCATAGGCCCCCGGCTCAACCACATCACCACCCTGATCCACCGTGCCAAACAGGCTGGCATAGCCACTGATCTCAGTGCCGCCATCGACTTTGGCCACCTCCTGAAACGCCATGAACTTGCGCTCCAGCACAGGCAGGCCAACAGACAGATCTTTCCCGCTCTCCGGCGCAAAGCCGAAGTTACCCACGTCATATCCCATGACAGCTCCTCTTGAATTTCAGTGCCTTACGGGGTCACCGCCAGAACGCTCTGCACCGCCTGCGCCAACATCAACGCCACCACCCCGTACACGGTCAGCCACAAACGCCGCTCCATGCGTTCCATCATTTCATCCAGCCGGTCCATGCGTCTGGCCAGGTTTTCCTGCTGGATCGCCGTCAACCGCTCATGCGCCTCCAACTTTAACCCCGGCGCGCAATCGAACCGCTCATACATCGCCAGATCACCCATCATTCGCCACCACAGGCAGGCCCAACAGGCTGCGCTTCTCCGCTTCCGTCAGGAAATCCGCCTGCGTCACACGGGCCCATTGCGCATCTCTCTCGGCGGCCAGGGCTGGCACCTGATCCAGATCGGGCCGCACCTCCACCGCCTCGCCAGTGAACCCCTCCAGCCAGGACGCCAGCGTCGCCGTCACACGGGTCGCCAGTGGCAAGACCGTCAACCGGTAAAACGCCCGATGCGCTTCCTGATAATTTGCGTAAGTCGCATCCCCCTGAATGCCCAACAACATCGGCGGTACACCATAGGCCAGCGCAATCTCCCGCGCGGCGGCTTCCTTGGTCTTGTGAAATTCCATATCAGAGGGCGAGAACCCCATCGGTTTCCAATCCAGCCCCCCTTCCAGCAACATCGGTCTCCCTGCATTACGCGCACCCTGATGATGGCTCTCCATCTCTGCCACCAGCCGCTCGTAATGCTCGGTACTCAGATGCCCCTGTCCCTCGGCCCCTTTGTAGACCATCGCACCGGAGGGCCGTGCCGCATTGTCCAACAGCGCCTTGGACCACCGCGAGGCCGCATTATGCACATCCATCGCCATGGCCGCCGCCTGCATCGGGGCAAAGCCGTAATGATCATCCTGCGGGTGGAAGTTCTTCAAATGGCAGACCGGTTTCACCGCGCCTGACACGTCAAACCGGTGCTTCTTGCCACCAACCGCATATTCATAGGCCACTGGCCACCCATCCGCCCCCGGCACCACCGACATCCGGTCAGAGCGCAGCACATGCAGTTCCTGCGGCAACCCCTCGCCCACAGCCTCAACATATGCGTTCCCGCTCAACAGCAATTGTGCGTAAAGCGCCTCCAGCAGCTCCGCCTTACCCTGTGCCCCATTCGGCATGGCCAGCAAAGAGATCACCGGATGTGTGTCATAGCGCCTTTCACAATCCTGAACGATCAATGGCAAGGCCGCCGCCGCCTCCGCAATCAGCTTGACCGATCTAAACCCCACCGGATTGCCGCAAAACCCCAGTTTGGTCAGGCTCACCGTATCCCTTGGGCTCCAGGCGATCCGGCCTGAGGTTTGATAGGCAACCACAGGCCCCGTCGCAGAGGTCTTCACCTCAGGCACTGATGCCGCCGCTGTGCCCCGCCGCAAAAAATCAAACATCAACCGCAACTCCTATCAGCCCATCCGTCTTGAAGATAATTTGCCTGAAAGAGTTTAATTCCGCGCGACCCTACCGTGCGCAGGGCCACGCAACACTGCAACGGTGCCACGCGGCCCCGGTTTCTTTCAAAGAAACCAATCCCGGCTTTTCAAAAAACCCGCCCCAAGTTCTTCAAAAGAAATTGCACCCTCTCACAAGCTCCGAAGCGCCGGACGCCGCCATTTCGCAGCCGGTTCAATCATCAGTTCGTGCAGCGCCCAGACCAGCGCATCCACCCGGTCCGGTGAACCGCCGCCCTCATAGCCATGCGCGGTCATCCGGCACATCTGATCCTCTAACTGGTCCAGCCCCCGCAGATGACCAACCCGTCCCTGCTCGTACAGTGCCGCCACAGGCTCCGCCCGTGCCACCTTGCCGCGCGACGCATGCACCGATTTCAGCGGCACCAGCGGGTCAATCTGGCGCAATACCTCGCCAACCATCGCACCGCCCTGATTGACCTCCGCCACCAGCTTGTCCGCCCCGAACCGCTCCATCGCAGCAATTGCGGCCTTGGCCCAACCGTTCGGCGTGGCCCCCTGAATCGTGCAATCAGCCAGCACAACCGCGCGCCAGTCCTGCACCGGTCCCTGTGTCACCGCCCCGACAACCACAATCCCGCATTCATCCGCGCCCATGCCTGCCGATGCCGCCGGATCCAGCCCCACAACGATGCGGTCAAACGCGGGCGGAGTCTCAACACGCTGTGCCTCCAGCGCATCCGAAGTCCACAACGCGCCCTCAGCATCAGCCAGCAACACACCGTCCAGCTCCTGCCGGCCCAGCCTTGTGCCTTTGTATCGCGCCTTGACCTCCTCCAGAAACGAGGACGCCAGATTGGCCGCGTTGGCCTCAGTCGGCGCATGGGTCTGAACCGTTGACGGCGATGCCAACAACCGCTTCAACACATCCACATTGCGCGGTGTTGTCGTCACGCAGACCCGCGGATCATCGCCGAGGCGCAAGGCAAACTGCAACTGATCCCAGGTCTCCTGCCCCCGTTTCCACTTGGCCAACTCATCCACCCAGGCCGCATCAAACTGCGGCCCGCGCAGCCCTTCGGGATCATGGGCCGTATGCACCGTGGCAATCGCGCCGTTGGGCCAGATCAGCCGCTTGCGCCCCGATTCCCATACAGGTCGACGATCTTCCGGCGAACAGGCCAGAATGCCACTGTCGCCAAACACCATCACCTCGCGCACCTGTTCAATGGTCTCACCCACCAAGGCGACCCTACGAGACTTGCCGGGGTCCAGCGGCTTTGACCCTTCGACCATCGCGCGGACCCACTCCGCACCGGCACGGGTCTTGCCCGCACCGCGTCCGCCCAACACAACCCATGTGCGCCACGCACCTTCAGGGGGCAGTTGATGATCCATCGCCCAGAAATCAAACAGATAGGGCAGCGCCAACAGCTCCGTATCCTCCATTTCATTCAGGAACTGCTCTTGGACGGCCGCATCGGCGCAGGCGATCCAGTTTGCACCCGATCTCAACCCGCGCTCTGTCAAGATCAAGGGCATACCCCCCTCTTGCGACTCCATCCTGCTTGCTCTTGCATTCATTGAGATAATTCTCCGCCTTGACGCATTGCATCACCAGATCCTTGAGCTTGCCCAGGGACTGCTTTGCTGCTGTTTCACTCATGTTGTTTTCGGACTGCGCCTGCTGCGTCAGCCCCTCGATCTCTCTCCTCAGATCGGTGATCGCATCATGTACGGAAGCAAGCAGTTCGCTGCCGCGCGCAATGTCTTGGTCTTGGGTGTCTATTGCCATCGTCGCCCCTACCTCTCACAGGTCCCCCGACCGAGCAGACATGAAAAAAGCGGCCCTTGGGATTCCTCCCAAAGCCGCTTTCCCACGTCTTCTAGCATGCCGAAATCTATAGCTCAGAGCGTTCGCAAAGTCAAGAAAAAGAGGGTTACCAAACCCCTGTAACACCGTGCGATCATTGGTAAATTTTTCGTTACTACCACCCCCGCCGGCCCACTATCGGGGCCGGCAGGTGACCTTGGTCAGCTTTAGTTGCCGCTGCCCGAGGTGGTTTCTTCACTTTGCGCGGCTGCGCGTTCGGCCTCAATCTGACGCCACCGCGCAACATTTTCATTATGCTCTGCCAGGGTCTTGGCAAAAGCATGTCCGCCGGTGCCATCCGCTACGAAAAAGATGAACTCACTCTCGTCTGGCTGCGCCGCGGCCATCAGGCTGGCACGTCCGGGGTTGGCAATGGGCGTGGGCGGCAAACCATTGATAACATAGGTGTTCCACGGCGTTTCCGCCCGCAGTTCAGAGCGACGTAAACCACGCCCCAGAACACCTTCCCCCTTGGTGATCCCATAGATCACCGTTGGGTCAGTCTGCAACCGCATGCCTTGGTTCAACCGGTTTACGAACACGGCCGCCACTTGCCGCCGCTCTGCTGCCACGCCAGTCTCTTTCTCAACAATCGACGCCAGCGTCAGCAGTTCTTCGGGGCTTTCGATCGGCAGATCAGGATCACGCGCTTCCCAGGCCTCCGCAATACGGGCCTGCTGCGCGGCTGCCATCCGTTCCAGCACCGATGCACGTCCGTCACCGGGGCGCACCTCATAGCTGTCAGGGGCCAAAGTACCCTCTGCTGGCACCTCACCCGCCTCACCTTCCAGCACATCCATGGCCTGCATCGCATTGACCACCTGCCAGCTGGTCACACCTTCGGCCAGCGCAATGCGAAACCGCGTGTCCGCCTGTGCCTTGGTCTCCACATAGACCTCTGGCACCTCATCTGTGCCGGGCACAAACTCAGCACGCTCTTCAAAACGGTTGCTCACCGGGTCCAGCTCGCGCACCTGTACCGACACGCGGTTCACCCCGATGCGGTACACCACTTCGGTGCCGCAGGTACTTGCGCCGCCTTTGGTCACGGTCTCGACAATATCCGACATCGACGTACCCGCTTCGACCAGAAAACTACCCGCCTTCAACTGGCTGGTTTTTTCCTCGTAATCCGCACCCATCCGAAAAATCGCAGCAGAGCTTACCGCCCCTTGTTCGGCCAGATCCTGCGAAACCCGCCGCATGTTGGATCCCGGTTTCACCTGCAAACAGATGGCGTTCTCCAGCGGCCCTTCAGCCTTATAGGTGGACTGCCCCCAAATAATGATCCCGCCCAACAGGAACAGGATCACGACCAGAAAACTGAACGCGTTAGAGGCAACATTGCGCCACATGTATCAGACCTTTCCGAACAGAACGCTGGCGTTGGTGCCACCGAACCCGAAGGAGTTGCTCAGCGCGACGTTAATCTCGCGTTTCACAGCTTTATTTGCGGCCAGATCGATTTTGGTTTCAACCGCAGGGTTGTCCAGATTGATCGTGGGCGGTGCCACCTGATCACGGATCGCAAGGATCGAAAAAATCGCCTCAATCGCGCCTGCCGCCCCCAGCAAATGCCCAGTGGCAGATTTGGTCGAGGACATGGTCACTTTCGACGCATGCTCCCCCATCATCCGCTCAACCGCGCCCAATTCGATGGTATCGGCCATCGTTGAGGTGCCATGCGCGTTGATATAATCAATATCCTTGGGCTCTTTGCCCGCACCGCGCAGGGCCGCCCGCATGGAACGCTCACCACCCTCACCGTCTTCGGAAGGTGCGGTGATGTGATAGGCATCCCCGGACAGACCATAGCCAATCACCTCAGCGTAAATCTTGGCACCACGTGCCTTGGCATGTTCATACTCTTCCAGCACCACAATGCCGGCACCCTCACCCATGACAAAGCCGTCACGGTCCGCGTCATAAGGACGTGATGCCTTCTGCGGCGCGTCCCCACGTTTGGTGCTCAGCGCCTTACAGGCATTAAAACCAGCAATCCCGATTTCGCAAATCGCCGCTTCCGCCCCGCCTGCAACCATCACATCCGCATCACCATGCTGGATCAACCGAGAGGCATCACCAATCGCATGGGCACCCGTGGAACAGGCGGTCACCACCGAATGGTTCGGCCCACGGAAACCGTATTTGATCGAGACCTGACCCGAGATCAGGTTGATCAAGGCACCCGGCACAAAGAACGGGCTGACGCGGCGCGGGCCCTTCTCTTTCATCATCACAGCCGTATTCGCGATGGAGTTCAGCCCGCCAATGCCAGAGCCGATCAAAACGCCGGTGCGCTCCAGATCTTCGCGATCCTCCGGCATCCAGCCGGAATCCTCAACAGCCTGCTGGGCAGCGGCCATACCGAACAGTATAAAGGTATCCACCTTGCGCTGTTCTTTCGGGGCCATGTATTTATCGGCGTTGAACGTCCCGTCGGTCCCATCGCCCAAAGGCACCTCGCAGGCGTATTGCGTTACCAATGCCGAGGCATCAAAACCGGTGATCGGCCCGCCGCCGGATTGCCCGTCCAGAATACGGCTCCAGCTTTCTTCGACCCCATCGGCCAAAGGTGTCACCAGCCCCAACCCTGTTACAACTACTCTGCGCATAAACCTGCCCCTTAATTCGCTTTGTTCCGCCTATACCTTGCTGGCGGGCAAGTATTCAAGACTTCTGGTGCTTTCGCCCACCTCAAACCGGCGGCCCCTTGCGCGTCATCAGGCACAGCTTGTCACCCTCCAGCTCGACCTCACGCAGCAAACCATAGCCAAGCGCCTCGGCAATTTTCAGCGAAGGTGTATTGTCTGGTGTGATCATACAGACCGTGCGCCCCGCGATCACCCGATCAAACCAGTCATGTGCCGCCTGCACCGCATCCAGCCCCAAACCTTTGCCCTGCATTTCCGGCGACATCACCCAACCGGCTTCGGGAAAAGGATCGAAGTCCGCGCCAAGCCCCCGTGAGCCAAAGAAAAAACCGCACTGGCCCGCCATCTGTGAGGTGCCACGGGGCTGTACCGCCCATTGCCCAAAACCGCTGATCTGCCAATGGCCCGCGTTGCGCAGAAAGGCATCCCAGGACTCGGGCTTGCTGCGCGGCTTGCCGGTGATATGGGTGACAACTTCCGGCATGGCCCAGATCTCGGCAAAGCGGGCAAAATCCTCTGCGCGCATGGCACGCAGGGTCACGCGGGATGTGTTGATGGTTGGTATGGTTCGTGACATTGCTCAATCTGCCTTCACGCTTTTTTGTGGCGTTTAGCATACTGTGCGAAGAGCGCCAGCGATGAGCAACCCCCGTCAAACCGACCGAAAATGAAAACGGCGTCATTCCGCTTGGAACAACGCCGTTTCACATGATTTCTGCCGATGCCACCCGCGGCGGCAATCCGGTCTTAGGAAGCTTCGGAGATGAATTTCACCGCGTCGCCAAACGTCTGGATGTTTTCGGCCGCGTCATCAGGAATTTCGATGCCGAACTCTTCTTCAAACGCCATCACCAGCTCTACAGTATCAAGGCTGTCAGCGCCCAGATCGTCGATGAATGACGCATTCTCGACAACTTTGTCCTCTTCAACACCAAGGTGTTCTACAACGATCTTTTTAACGCGGTCTGCGACGTCGCTCATAATAAAGTCCTCATTCTTCCGGGCCAACCGGCCTATTTTATATCCGCACGCCCTGTCGGGCAGTTGGAGGATGCCCCCGGATCCCGGAGGCGGCTCTTACCCTTGTTTGCACAAGGCCGGGTCGACACAGCAGCCTCCCCGTTTTCGATTCTGCGCCCCCTTTAGCACATGGTACGCCATGCGCAAACGGTATCGGATGCGCTTTACAACATGGCCATGCCGCCATTGACATGCAAGGTAGCACCCGTGACATACCCCGCCTCCGCACTTGCCAGATAGACCACAGCACCGGCAATTTCCGCCGGATCACCCATCCGTCCTGCCGGAATTTGCCCCATAATGCCAGCCTTTTGATCATCCGTCAGCTTGTCCGTCATCGCCGTTGCAATGAAACCCGGGGCCACGGCATTGACCGTGATGCCACGGCTTGCCACCTCATAGGCCAGTGATTTCGACATGCCGATCATACCCGCCTTGCTGGCCGCGTAATTCGCCTGTCCGGGGTTGCCCGTCGCCCCAACGATGCTGGAAATATTCACAATCCGCCCCCAACGCGCCTTCATCATACCGCGCATCACAGCTTTGCACAGTTTGAAGGTCGCTGTCAGGTTAACGTTGATCACCGCATCCCATTCCTCATCCGACATCCGCATGAACAGGTTGTCGCGGGTGATGCCGGCGTTATTGACCAGAATATCAACTGACCCCATCACCTCCGCCGCCTGCTTGGGCAGCGCCGTGACCGCCTCCATATCGCTCAGGTTGCAAGGCAGCACATGCGCCCGCTCACCCAGCTCTGCAGCCAGCGTTTCCAGCGGCTCTACCCGCGTGCCCGACAGGCCCACAACCGCGCCCTGCGCATGCAACTGGCGCGCAATCTCCGCCCCAATGCCACCGGATGCGCCGGTTACCAGCGCATTTTTCCCTGTCAGATCAAACATATCCGTTCCTTTACTTTCATTCCGTCACCAACCCGAAACCTTTAATCTCGGCCTGCGTTAATACATGTATCCCGTCCGACGGGGCTGCCTGCAAGGTAAACCAGTAAAATGCATCGCTGCCCAGCATGTCGCGGGTATAGGCCACATTGCCCCGATGTTCGCGCGCATCGCGTGGATAGCTGCTGCCCTCGCCAAAGCCGTCTGCCCAGGAATGCACCCCCATGATCGCCCCGCGTTCCATGCTCCGCCGATTGCCCGCCAGAAACAGGTTCACCGCCCCTGAATAAATCTCGCTGTCAGCTGTCAAATATGTGTCCAGCCCGCGCGCGCGAATGGCATCCCCCATCCGGTAAACCGCCATTTCATCCACGGACCCGGGCATATCAAAAGGCACAATAACCTGTACCCGTGGATTGGCATCCAATACCGCAATGAAATTTGCCGGCGTGCGGCTGGTAATTTCCCCGCTCAACACCAGCCACCTCCCGTCCAGCTGCATCGTGGTGCGGTCCACCGCATTGTCAGCAACCGCACAGCCCAGCATCGCAAGGGTCAGCCCAAGGACAGCGCCCAGCCGCATCACGCGCCTTTCAAGGCCACCACATCTTCTGGCGTACCGATCGCGCGCATGGTGCTTTCCTTGGCAATGCGGCGGATCATGCCCGACAGGGCCTTGCCTGCACCGATTTCCCAGAACTCGGTCACGCCCTGCGCGGCCATCCACTCGACAGAAGAGCGCCAACGCACCCGCCCTGTGACCTGTTCTACCAGCAGGGCCTTGATCCGCGTCGCATCTGATTCCGCATCCGCCAGAACATTCGCCACCAATGGCACCGCAGGGTTGTCAAACTGCACCCCCTCCAGCGCTTTCGCCATTTCATCCGCTGCCGGCTGCATCAGCGCACAATGGAACGGTGCGGAGACCGGCAAGGGCAGCGCCCGCTTTGCACCGGCCTCTTTCGCCAGCACAACTGCACGTTCAATCGCCGCCTTGCTGCCGGACAGTACATTTTGCGTTGGGTCGTTTTCATTGGCCAATTGACAGACATCGCCCTGTGCGGCGTCCTCGGCCACTTTGGCGGCTGTTTCTGCGTCCAGCCCCAAAACCGCCGCCATCGCGCCCTGCCCGACCGGCACCGCCGCCTGCATGGCCCGTCCACGGATGCGCAACAGACGCGCCGTATCGGCAAGCGATACCGCCCCCGCCGCGCATAGCGCCGAATATTCCCCCAGTGAATGCCCCGCGACAAAGCTGGCGCGGTCCAGACCGATGCCTTCGGCCTGCATCGCCGCCAGCGCCGCCATGGATGTCGCCATCAGGGCCGGCTGTGCGTTTTCGGTCAGGGTCAGCGTCTCGATTTCGCCAGTCCAGATCAGCTCGGATAGTTTTTCCCCCAGCGCCTCGTCAACCTCGTCAAATACCGCGCGGGCTGCCGGATAGGTCTCGGCCAAAGCCTGCCCCATGCCGATGGTTTGGGCCCCTTGACCCGGAAAAACAAATGCGATGCTCATGAATGGCCCTTTCACTGATTTGACACTTGGTCTAGCCCGCCGTGATTATGGGAACAAGAGCGCAGAACACATGTGCAGAAAACTGAGATTGCCCTTACCCGTGCCAGCAATAACTATAGCCAGACATCGCAGGAGTAACTGATGGCCTTTACCAATACTGAAATCCGCTATGGCGGCGTGACCAAGGGCTTTCATTGGTTGACCGCCCTGCTGATCCTCACTCTGATCCCGCTGGGGCTGATCGCCAACTGGCTGCCCTATGAAACCGATGCCCAATTGGCGCAAAAAGCATGGCTGTTCTCGCTGCATAAAACCCTTGGCGTAACCGCCTTTTTCGTCGCGGTGTTGCGCATCCTCTGGGCCATATCCCAACCAAAACCGGGCCTGTTAAATGCGGATAAACCCGCCGAAAGCTTCGCCGCAGAGCTGGTCCACTGGCTGCTTTACGCTGCCCTTGTGATTGTGCCCCTGTCGGGCTGGATTTCCCATGCTGCGGCTGCGGGTTTCGCGCCGATCTGGTGGCCTTTCGGGCAGGATCTGCCGCTGGTGCCCAAATCCACCAATATCGAACATATCTTCGGATCACTGCACTGGGTCGCCACCAAACTGCTCGCCCTGTCAGTGGTCCTGCACATTGCAGGGGCGCTGAAGCACCATGTCATCGATCGTGACGCCACATTGCGGCGCATGCTGCCCGGGGAGCCGGTCATTGGCCCCCTGCCCGCACAGACCCACAGTAAAACGCCGATGCTGGCTGCCAGCGCGATCTGGGCAGTCGTCATCGCCATTGGCACAATCATGGGAACATCTAGTGACACCGCGGAAAAAGCAGAGGTTGCCCTTGCAGATGTCGCCTCCGAATGGGCTGTTCAGGACGGTTCCATCAGCATTACCGTGGTGCAATTCGGCAATGAGGTCTCCGGCAGTTTCGCGGATTGGACCGCCGCGATCCGTTTTGATGAAGCAATTCCCAGCGGCGAAGTTGGTCAGGTCACCACCACAATTGCCATCCCCTCACTGACCCTCGGGTCTGTGACCCAACAGGCGATGGGTGCTGACTTCTTTGACGCGGCCACCTACGCCACGGCGGTCTTTGACGCAGTGATCCGCCATGGGGTCGACGGGTTTGAGGCGGCCGGCACGCTGACCATCAAGGACCGCAGCGTCCCGATGGTGATGCCGTTTAATCTGGCCCTGAACGGGGATGCCGCTGAAATGCGGGCGGACCTGACTTTGGACCGGCGGGACTTTGGCATTGGCGACAATGTCGGTGATGAGGGCAGCCTGGCCTTTGCGGTCAAGGTGGCAATCAAGCTTACCGCATTGCGCGACACATCCCAGTAGGAAATTGGGCCAGTAGGAAAATCGGCCAGTAGGAACACGGGCCAATAAGGATCAGGGCCTGCGATTACCCAGACCCGTGAACATGAAAAAGCCCGCCAGATGATTGGCGGGCTTTAACAAAATACGCAGCTTGGGCGAAGTTACTCGGCCTTCATCGCCTCAACTGAAATATTCAGCGCAACGTCATCGCTGACCGCCGGAGCAAAGGCACCCAGACCAAAATCCGAACGCGTCACTGTTGTGGTCGCGTCAAAGCCCATCCAAGGCTTGCCCGCCATCGGATGATCGCCGGATTTGTTCAGCTTGGCATCCAGCACCACAGATTTGGTCACTTCATTCAGCGTTAGATCACCTGTGATCTTGGCCGTGTCATCGCCGGTCACTTCAATACCGGTCGAGACGAAGGTGATCATGTCACCCTCTTTCGCGTCAAAGAAATCCGCCGTCATGAAGTGGCCCTTGCGCTGTTCCCAGCCGGTGAACATTGACGCCAGCGGCATGGATACATTTACCGAGGAATTTTCAGGGGCGTCGGCGTCAAACATGATCTCGCCTTCAAAGCCGGAGAACATCCCATACGTTGTTGAATAGCCAAGGTGGCTATAGCTGAACAACACTTGGCTGTGGCTGGCGTCCAGAACATATTTTTCAGCAGCAAAAGCGCTGCTTGCACCAAATGCAAGCGCAGCGGCAAGGATCATTGATTTCATAGGGTTCACTCTCTGTTTGATGTGCATCCTGCCAAACTTCGCTACCCGGCGGC
This sequence comes from Sulfitobacter pacificus, assembly GCF_030159975.1. Taxonomy (NCBI): domain Bacteria; kingdom Pseudomonadati; phylum Pseudomonadota; class Alphaproteobacteria; order Rhodobacterales; family Roseobacteraceae; genus Sulfitobacter; species Sulfitobacter pacificus. Next base: position 1,099,200 of record NZ_BSNL01000001.1, on the reverse strand, counting down.
TGCTTTTCAACCCTATAACTGTCAACAGGACTTGCGCACCAGCGCACAATCAACAGGCAACAGACCGCCTATCTGACAAAAATGCACTGAATGAGATTTATATGTTCTGAGGCAACCGGACCTTCGACTGGAACATGCAACAGCAGCAAAACCCGCCGCAACGCATGCTTATGCCAACTTGTCTGCGTCGCGCAGCCCGGTGACCAGACTGCGCAGGGAGGCGCGGTCCGTCAGCTTGACCTCGGCCAGAAACCGGCCGGCCTGATCCCACAAGCGCACTGTATTGCCGTCCTGTTCTGCATGGGCCAGCTTGGCAAAGCTACAGCTTTGCAAGATCTGATCCGCCGCACCGCGTTGACGGCGCACAAGGCGAACCTCACGGCGGATGGTGTCAATCTCGATTTCAGGTGCGCGCTGTCCCGCGCTTTGGCTGATCAGACCAAGACCAGCAATCACCGCAGACAGAGATAGGATCAGCTTGAACAACATGATGTCACTTTCCCAGGTCGCTCCGGGGGCCAACCACAGACCCAATGCTGCAAGGGTCAGAGAAACGCCAACCAGACGCTGTGTGCCGCGGATGATCATGCGACCACCGTCCACCATGCTAACCGGTTCGATGGCCTTGGGCTGGGTATTCATGTATTCAGCTGTCTCGGTCATTGTCTTTTTCCCTGGTCTTCTTTTGTAGTTGATCAACCATTGCTTCGGGAAAAGGGCGCAAATGCGGCGCCAGAGCGGCGGGTCCGCGTCGATGTCGGGGTTTTACCATGCCGGAGTCTGCCAGACGCCCCCTAAACCGGGTTGCGTGGTGCCAAAGGAAAGGTTAACGCCTGCGCCTATGGTTCGACCGCCAGCCGCTCGCAGGTATATCCTTGGTGAAGTGTCGATTAGAATAATCTGACCTTTTTCTTCTGTTCCCGCCGGTCGGCAATGCGAGCTCCTCCTGATATGCGGAATATCTGAAAAGAGGTTCACGATGTCGCAAACCAATAGTTTCACCCATGGGCCACTGGGCCCTATCTTTTTGAAAACCGCACTGCCGATCATCTTTGTGATGGGCATGAACGGATTGCTCGCAGTGGTCGATGCGATCTTTCTGGGGCGCTATGTCGGGGCGGGTGCCCTGAGCGCGGTCACCCTGATCTTCCCCTTTTATATGTTGATCGTCGCCCTGGCCACTATGGTATCAGGCGGCATGTCCAGCATCCTTGCACGGCAATTGGGCGCGGCAGATATGGAAGGTGCCCGCGCTACCTTTGCCGGGGCACATGGCTTTGCCCTCTTCGTGAGCGCGGCCCTGATCCTTGGCTACCTGCTGTTTGGGCGCATGCTCAGCCTTGGGCTTGCTTCCGGCTCAGAACCGCTGGCGGATATGGCACAGACCTATCTGGCCATTACTGCCTTTGTCTCTCCTCTTGCCTTTCTGCTGTCCGTCCATTCGGATGCACTGCGCAATGAAGGGCGTGTCGGGTTCATGGCCGCGATGAGCCTGCTTGTCTCAATCTCCAACATCGGGTTCAACTATGTGCTGATCGCCCTGATGGGCCTTGGCGTCGCGGGATCGGCCTATGGCACCGCTCTGGCGCAACTGCTGGCTTTTGCGATCATCATTGCTTACCGCATGACAGGCCGCGCCGATTTGCACCCGCGGGTGTTGTTGCACAGCCCCCTCACCCGCGGGTGGTCACGTATCCTTGCGCTTGGGGCACCACAAAGCCTAAATTTCATCGGCATCGCCCTTGGATCTGCTGCAGTCATCACCGCGCTTCAAATGTTCAACGTGGCGAACTATGAAGTCACCGTATCCGCCTTCGGGATCGTTACGCGGGTGATGACGTTTCTGTTCCTGCCCTTGCTGGGCCTGACCTTTGCCCTGCAATCAATCGTTGGTAACAACTACGGCGCACAGGAATGGCGTCGGTCGGACCAAAGCCTGCGACTGGGGATCTGGATCGCCTTCATCTACTGCACGATCTTCCAAATCGTGCTGATGATGTTCCCCAAAGCCATCGCAAAGGTCTTTGTCGATGATCCGGCAGTGATCGCGGCCTTTGCGCATATCATGTCGCTGACTGTCGCCATGTTGTGGCTGGCCGGCCCGTTGATCATCATCGCCAGCTATTTCCAAGCCATCGGCAATGCGACGCGCGCGGCAATACTCGGCCTGACAAAACCCTATGCATTTGCCCTGCCGCTTACCTTTGCCCTGCCTGCGCTCTTGGGGGAACCGGGCATCTGGCTGGCAGGTCCGCTAGCCGAAATCCTGATGGCTGTGCTGACTGTCGCCGTGCTGCACCAAACCGCAAGGGCGCTGAACCTGCGGTGCGGGCTTTTCGCAGCTGCAACAAGATAACAAACTGGCGGGCAGTGCCCCTTGCCCTGCCCGCCATACCGTGTATATGGGCAGTTCCTTTGCAAGACGATTGAACCGCGCAGTCTCTCGTGGTGGGGCCGCAAAGGATACTGCCCTGCCTATGAAATGCGCCTTGATATAAATAGGAGTGCACATGCCACTATATGAGCATGTTATGATTGCGCGTCAGGACCTGTCCAACACGCAAGCCGAAGGCCTTATCGAACACTTTGGTGCCGTCCTTGCCGACAATGGCGGGAAACTCGTGGATAGCGAGTATTGGGGCGTCAAAACGATGGCCTATAAGATCAACAAAAACCGCAAGGGCCACTACGCCTTCCTGCGTTCGGATGCACCTGCACCGGCCGTTCAGGAAATGGAGCGTCTGATGCGCCTGCATGACGACGTAATGCGCGTTTTGACCATCAAAATGGACGAGCACAAAGAGCTGCCATCCGTTCAGATGCAAAAGCGTGACGAGCGTCCCGAGCGCGGCGAACGCCGCGAGCGCCGTTGATCATCAGCTTGAAGAAAAGGACTTAAACCATGGCTGCAAAACCATTTTTCCGCCGTCGCAAAGTCTGCCCTTTCTCGGGCGACAATGCACCTGCGATCGATTACAAAGACACACGTCTGCTGCAACGCTACATCTCTGAGCGCGGCAAAATCGTTCCTTCCCGTATCACAGCCGTATCGGCGAAAAAGCAGCGTGAACTGGCCCGTGCCATCAAACGCGCCCGCTTCCTCGCCCTGCTGCCATACGCCGTTAAGTAAGGAGAACCATCATGCAAGTTATCCTTCTCCAACGTGTGGCCAAACTGGGCCAGATGGGCGATGTCGTTGACGTAAAGCCGGGCTTTGCGCGCAACTTCCTGTTGCCACAGGGCAAGGCGCTCTCCGCGTCCAAAGCCAATATCGAAGCTTTCGAGGGCCGCAAGGCACAACTCGAAGCGCAGAACCTTGAGACCAAAGCAGAAGCAGAAGCAATGTCTGCCAAGCTGGACGGTCAGCAGTTCATCGTGATTCGCTCCGCGTCTGACGCCGGTGCGCTTTACGGTTCCGTCACCACCCGTGACGCGGCTGATGCGGCAACCGCCGAAGGCTTTACCGTGGACCGCAAACAGGTTGTCCTGTCCGCGCCCATCAAAGAGCTGGGCCTGCACGACGTTTCTGTTGTTCTGCACCCAGAAGTCGAAGCCACCATTCAGCTAAACGTTGCACGCTCCGTTGAAGAGGCCGAACTTCAGGCATCCGGCAAGTCCATTCAGGAACTGGCCGCTGAAGAAGAAGCCGCAGCCGACTTTGAAATTGCTGAACTGTTTGACGATATCGGTGCCGCGGCATCCGAAGACGATGATCTGGTATCCACTCCAGAAGAGTCTGCCGCTGAAGCTGGCGATCAGGACGACACAGCAAACGCCTAAGCCTTTTGCATTAGGTTAGAAGCTTGAAACGCCGCGCAGCTCTCTGCGCGGCGTTTTGCGTCATGGCCGTCGAGATATCCGTGAAGTAAAATGGTTCATATCGACCGTATTTCGCCACAGGACGCGTCTCATGCTATTTAATGTCACCATTTTCGCCGCCATCTCAGCGCTTTGTACAACCGCTGCGCTGCATTCTTGGGCAGGCGAGGCATATCTTATACGGCCCCTGCTCAAATATCGCGGGAACCGGGTGCTGGAAAATCATCTTGCCCGTTCTGTGCTGAGGTTTGCCTGGCATATCACCTCATTTTTCTGGCTGATCCTTGCCGGATTTCTCTATGCCACTGCCTTTCATCCGCAGGCACTGGTGCCCATCCTGCTTGTCACGATCGGATCATCATTCCTGGCTGTTGGGGTGTTTTCATTGGCGTTTAGCAAGGGCCGCCACATAGGTTGGCCCCTACTGGTCCTGACAGGCGCATTAACGCTAATGGCGTTCCGCCTAGCCTGACTGATCTGCCTTGGTCAATCAGGTCATCCGTTGAACCTGTTAACGGCGTCAGCCACCAAACAATCTTTTCAAAAATGAACGCTGCTTTTTCGCGCCTGACTGTGCTGCATCTGCGCCATCAGCTGCGCAAAGCGGGGGGAACTGATCCGATTTACTGACGGGGGGCTGCGGCGCGGGGCTGGTTTGCTCTTGCACCCGCTGCTGATCTGCGGAACGAGGTGTCGGCCCCTGTCCGCCAGAAGAGCGTTTCAGTTCTTCCAGATCGGTTCCCTCCTCAGCCAGAAGCTGAGCAATTGATTTCATCGTTAATGATGTTTTCTCATAGCCATTTTCGCCTTCAATAGGCTTAATACGTCCATATTCCATATATCTACCCTCCAGAAATAGATGTCCAAGGTCACGCAGCCTGTGACCTCTTCCAAGCAAGGAAATAGCGGCAGATTATGGTTACTTAGAGGAAGGTATTAGGCGATTAATGGGCATATGGTTGCATCAAAAAATGACAATACACTTATAGCGAGAACATCAAAGCCATAAAAAAGGCCGCGTCTTTCAACACGGCCCTTTCAATAACGGTAAAATGCAGGTCTTATTCGGCCTCTTCAAGCGCCTCAACAGCTTTCTGCAGATCTTCTTTCGAAACGGTTTTCTCGGTCACTTTCGCACCTTCTGCGATGTGATCCACAACCTTGTCTTCGAACAAAGGTGCACGCAGCTGCTGCTGCATCTGCTGGTTTTGCTGAACGAATTCAAAGAACTGGCGCTCCTGACCCGGGTACTGACGCGCCTGGTTCATGATTGCTTGTGTCATTTCGGCGTCGGTCACTTCAACTTCGGCTTTCTGACCCAGTTCAGCCAGCAACAGGCCCAGACGCACGCGGCGTGTGGCCAGTGTCTTATGCTCGTCGGTGGTTTCGATTTCTGGGTGGTCGTGGCCCTGAACCTCTGGGTTGTCTTCATGCCACAGCTGATGCGCAATCTGGCCAGCTTCGGCGTCAACCAAGGAAGGTGGCAGTTCGAAATCAACCATCTTGTCCAGCGCGTCCAGCAGGCCACGCTTCATGACGGCACGTGATGCGCCGGCATATTCCGCCTCCAGACGCTCAGCGATCTGGGTTTTCAGCGCGGCCAGATCTTCGGCACCGAACTTCGTCGCCATTTCGTCGTTGATCTCTGCGGCAACAGGCTCTTTCACTTCTTTGATGGTGCATTCAAAGGTCGCTTCTTTACCCTTCAGATGCTCGGCCTGATAGTCATCCGGGAACTTAACAGTCACCAGCTTTTCTTCTTCGGCCTTCACACCAACCAGCTGGTCCTCGAAACCGGGGATGAAGTTGCCCGAGCCCAGCACCAGTGGGAAATCTTCGGCGGCACCACCTTCAAAGGCTTCACCATCAACCTTGCCCAGGAAATCCATGACAACCTGATCACCGTCTTTGGCTTTAGAACCTTTCTTGCGGGCTTTGAAGTCCTGCGCGGTCTCGGCCAGATTGGCCAGTGCTTCATCAATGGCCGCATCGTCTGCTTTGACAACCAGCTTTTCCAGCTTGATCTTGGACAGGTCCAGCTCGGGAATCTCTGGCAGCGCCTCATAGGACATTTCGACGTTGACGTCGTCGCCCTCTTTCCAGTCTTCGTTGGTCATTTTGACCTCAGGCTGCATCGCAGGGCGGTCGCCGGATTTTTCAAAATGCTCGGACATGGCACCGTCAATGCTTTCCTGCATTGCTTCGCCCATAACACGCTGGCCAAACTGCTTTTTCAGCAGCGCCATCGGCACCTTGCCTTTGCGGAAACCCTTCATCTCGACTTCGGGCTGTGCCTCGGCCAGCTTTTCGTTGACCTTGGCTTCCAGTTCTGCGGCGGTAACCACGATGGAATATCCGCGTTTCAGACCTTCGTTCAGCGTCTCATTGACCTGCATGTGTGCTCCATAGAAATATGCCGCGCGGGGCCCGCGCGGGGTAAAATTTGCATCCTTCTATTGGGGTGTGTGCCAAGGTGCAAGGCCCGTTTGGCACCACCCCCAAAGGCTACATGCCCAGTGCTTCCTTATACATTTCCATCACCGCCTCTTCTTCGGCGATATCATCCTTGTCGCGCTTACGCAGCGCAATCACCTTGCGCAGCACCTTGACGTCGTAGCCGCGTGATTTTGCTTCGGCCATGACCTCTTTTTGCTGCTCTGCAAGATCCTTCTTTTCGGCATCCAGCCGTTCGATCCGCTCGACAAACTGGCGCAGCTCATTGGCGGTGACACGATAGGTCGCGTCGCCCTGCGCTTCGACGACATCGGATTGCGGGGCGGGATTGGTGGAAAAATCGCTCATCTGTATAGGGTCCTGCGGTTGGGGAAGGTCAGTATTTCCCTGACTGACTACCGCCCCGCCCAGCGACCTGCAAGCCGCCCTTGCCCTGCCAAATCATTTGTCGTAGCCAAGCGCCCATGGAACCCAAAACAACATCCGTTTTTGACATCATCATCTGGTCCGGTGCCGGATTGTCCCTGCTGGGCCTGCTGGGGCTGGTCTGGTGCATCGTACGGGTTGGCCGCGCAAAACGCGCAAAACTGGATGATGAAGCGATGCGCAAGGCGATCCAGTCGGCGATGCCACTGAACCTGGGTGCGCTGTGTTTGTCGGTCATCGGTTTGATGATGGTGATCATCGGAATTTTTCTGGCCTAAGGGCCGCAGGAAGCAAAGCCGCCGCTTGGCGGGTTGCACAAAAACCGCTAGCCTGAGCGCAACCCAACAAGAGGTGCGCCCATGTCACTGTCCCTTCCCGCCCCGATTGTCACCGCGTTCTTTGACGATGCGACCAATACCGTCAGCTATGTGGTGCAGGACCCGCAGGGCTCTGCCTGTGCAATCATCGATTCCGTGCTGGATTTCGATCACGCCGCGGGGCGTACCGATACCCGATCCGCCGATAGAGTCGTCGCCTTCATTCAAGATAAGGCGCTGAATTTGCAGTGGATATTGGAAAGCCATGTGCATGCCGACCACCTGTCTGCCGCCCCCTATCTGCAAGAGAAACTTGGCGGTAAAATCGGCATCGGCAATCAAATCCGCGTGGTGCAGGATACCTTTGGCAAGGTCTTTAACGAAGGCACGGAATTTCAGCGCGACGGCAGCCAATTTGACGCGCTGTTCGCAGATGGTGACAGTTTCCACATCGGTCAGATGCGCGCGGATGTGATGCACACGCCGGGGCATACGCCGGCTTGCCTGACCTATGTGATCGGCGATGCGGCCTTTGTTGGCGATACATTGTTCATGCCGGATTTCGGTACTGCGCGTTGTGATTTCCCGGGGGGTTCGGCGCATGACCTCTATCAGTCGATCCAGCGGATCCTGTCCCTGCCAGATGAAACGCGCATCTTTGTCGGCCATGATTACAAGGCACCGGGCCGCGAAGATTTTGCCTGGGAAACCACTGTTGCCGCGCAAAAGGCGGCCAATGTGCATGTCGGCGGTGGCAAGGACGAAGACAGCTTTGTCGATCTGCGCGAAACCCGCGATGCGCAACTGGCGATGCCCAAACTGATCGTGCCCTCCCTGCAGGTCAACATGCGTGCGGGCCATATGCCCCCCGCCGAAGAGGATGGCACGGTGATGTTGAAGCTGCCCATTAACAAGCTTTGAGATACTCATGGCAAAGACGGCTATGGACAGGCCGGATGGGCTTTCGTACATCTGCGCCATGGATATCCGACAGTTAACCCCCCGCTATTTCGTGAGCCCCCAGATCGCTGCCGAAGACATGGCCGATCTGGCAGCCGCTGGCATCACCCGTATTCTTTGCAACCGCCCTGACAGCGAAGTGCCGCCCAGCCACTCCGCCGAGGCCATCCGCACAGCGGCAGAAGCTGCGGGCCTAACCTTCGGCGAACAGCCGCTGACCCATCAGACGATGACCCCCGATGTAATTGCACAGAACCGTGCCCTTGGCGTGGAAACCGGTGACGTTGTTCTGGCATATTGCGCATCGGGCACCCGTTCGACCATCGCGTGGGCGCTGGGACAGGCTGGCGACATGGAACCAGATGCGATTGTTCAGGCGGCGCAGGACGGCGGGTACGACCTGTCCAATTTGCGTCAGGCACTGACCCAGCCCTTTGTCTGACAGTTCACCCGACGTTTAACTCTGGCAGCTCTGGCAGATCCGGCGCCTCATCAAAATCGGGCAGATCAGACATATCCGGCAAATCGGGAAGGTCCGGCAAACTGTCTGCCGGGGCTGTCGCGCCCTCGCCCTCACCGCCGGTGAGGTCTGGCAGATCAGGTAATTCCGGCAGGTCCGGCATCCCGTGCGGTTCATCGGCTTCGGCTGCGGGGCCGGAAATATCCGGCAAATTCATATGATCACGGTCGCTTGCCCGACGTTGCAGATTTTGTGTGACATCACTGGTCGCGGCGACCTGCACCGCGCGCACCCCGTCCAGCTGACCAAGAGTGCCGCGCCCAATCGCGCGCCCCGCCAGCGTCTGAACCCGCACTTTGGAGAAATCCGCCGCCCCAAGGTCAAGGACATCCCCCACTGCAAGTTTGCCCAGATCCCGCAGCGGCATGCGCATTTTCGCGAGGGAAATCCGTAAATCGACCGTCAGCTTCATCACTGTCTCTGACAGGGTCACCCGCTGAGGCGGATCAAGATCCGGTTTGTCCTCTGCCGGTGAATCCCCCGGTTTTGCAGCGCTTTCAACCTCCTGCCCCAGCGGCATGCACATCATAATGCGGCCCTGCCGGATGCCGCCGGAAATATCGACGTCAATATGGATCAGCTGGTAATCCGGCGCATCCAGCGACATAGCCAAGACCCGCGCGTCTTCGACCCAGGCCCCGAAACGAAACCCGGAAATCAGTTTCTGATCATCCGGGTCTTCGGGAACAGGTGCGGCACGTTGCAGAAGCGCATCCAGAAACGGCGCGGCAATCGCGGCATCGGTCGGCGTCATAGGACGGTCCGCGCTGTCATTCACCGCCAGAACCTTGCCCATGGTTTGTTGCTGAATCAGCGCCCCGACCAACGCAGGATCCATCATCACAGCCGCGCGGCGGCCACCAGGGCCGTCAAATAACATCAACAGATCAGTTTCGGACAAATGTTGATCGATCTTTTCGCCCGGACACGTTTGGTTGCGCAGGCTTAGCGCGGCCATCGACATTTCAAATTTGTCTTCAGCCACTTTGGCCAGCGTCAGCCGCAGTGCCTTGGCAAGCGACATCGCCCGCGCCTGATGCTCGGCACGGCCCGCTTGCGCCTTGCGATGCAAGGTCGTGTCCATGGGTGCATCGCCCTTCTGAGCGGTGCCTGCCGACCCTGCCATGTCCTGTTCTGATCCCATTAACTTTACCCGCGGTTGCGGTCCTAAGTCAGAGATATAGCGGATTAAGTATTACCAGAGCCTTTAGGCAGGACGGAGAAGTCAGGACGCAGCCGCCGTTTCCACCACCAATGCGCTATGGGGCAGTGATACCTGAAACGCCGCCCCCGCCTTACCTTCGAGATAGCGGATCTCTCCCCCCAGTCGTTCCATGATTTCTTGGCAAATCGCCAGCCCCAGCCCGGCACCATCCCCTTGTGATCCGCCGACACGGTAGAACTTCTCAAAAATCACCACCCGCTCATCCACCGCGATGCCTGTGCCATTGTCGATAAAGTCAATGGTAAGCCCTGTCGGCGTCAGACAAGGGGTGATCGTCAGCTTGGGGGTTTCTGCCTGACAATATTTCTGCGCGTTGCTGATCAGATTGATGAAAACCTGCACCAAACGATCCAGATCAGTGTTCAGCACCACATTTTTCGCCTGCGGGGTGATCTGCACCTGCAAGCCGCCTTCGCCACCAGAGACCACTGTGGTCACTGCCCGCTCCAGAACCAGATGCAGCGGCTCTTGCGCCAGATGCAGGGACACCTGACCATTCTCCAGCACAGACAGGTCCAGCAGATCGTCCAGCAGCCGGGTCAGGCGGATGGTTTCCGCGTGGATGATTGACGCATAGCGTGTTTTATCCGCCTCGCTCAGGCTGCCAGTGTCGCGCAGGATCTCCGAAAACGACCGGATCGAGGTCATCGGCGTGCGCAGCTCATGGCTGATTTGGCTAAGGAACCCGTCTTTTTGCAGTGACAGCTGCGTCAGCTTTTCATTGGCTGCCTGCAACTTGGCCGCTGTTTCTGACAATTGGCGTGATTTTTGTTCCAGCTGGCTGGAGTATTCCAGCATCTGTGCGGATTCATCCGCCACCGCCAGCAGGTCCTGCACTGAAATCGCGCTGCCGCCGACAATCTGGCTGACCATCGCGTGGGCCGTCGCCGCCCCGACCGAGGCCGCCAATTCACGTTCCAACGCTTCGATAAAGGCCGGTGTCGGTTCCGGCAGATGCCCGGACAGCCCCTGTGCCTCTGTTTGTTTCTGAAAGAAAATCTGCGCCTCGGATGCGCCCATGATGCGCTGGCTCATGATCATCAGATCTTCGCTGCCAGCCACTGAAGCGGTCCAGACCCGCGAAGGGCCCGCATGGTCCGACACGTTGACAAATTGCGCGCCCTGCAACCGTTCAATCGGTTCGGGGAAGGAAAAGATCGACACAAGGGTGAAGGCAAGCGTGTTAAGCGACAAGCTCCAGACAACCGCATGTACAGTCGGATCCAGCCCCTCAATCCCGAAAAGCGCCTGCGGGCGCAGCCAGCTTAGCCCCATAAGCCCGTGTTCAAACGTGTCTTTTGACAGGGCAACATCCATCCCGAAGCTGGGCAATAACATGGTGAATATCCACAGGGCAAAGCCGGTGCCCAACCCGCAAAGCGCCCCGGCCCGCGTGGCACCGCGCCAGAAAATCCCCCCCAGAAGCGCAGGCAAAAACTGCGCCACACCGCCAAAGCTGATCGTCCCTATCGCCGCCAAAGCCCCGCTGCCGCCGGATGCACGGTAGTAGAGAAACCCTAGCGCGATGGTTAACAGGATACAAAACCGCCGCGACAGGATGATCACGCCGCGCACATCCCCCGATTGCGTCGCCCCGCCCTGACGCAGCGCCAGCCAGACCGGCATCACAATGTGGTTGCTGACCATCGTGCTCAGCGCCAGCGTGGCGACAATGACCATCGATGTGGCCGAGGAAAACCCCCCCAGAAACGACAGCGTCGCCAGACCGTTCTGGTTCTGGCTAAGTGGCAGACTCAGCACAAAGAGATCAGGGTTTGATCCAGCCGGCAACAGATCAAGCCCAACAACCGCAATGGGCACCACAAACAGGCTCATCAACATCAGATAGGCAGGAAAGGCCCAAGAGGCGATTTGCAAATGACGTTCGTCGTCATTCTCGACCACCATCACCTGAAACATCCTTGGCAGGCAAAGGAACGCGGCAGCGGACAACAGGGTCAGCGCGGTCCAGCGGCTGCCCTGCACCTCCCATTCGCCAATGTCGGAAGCATCGATACGGGCCAGTGTTTCGGTCAATCCACCGGCCAACCCCCAGACTACAAAGATGCCGACCGCCAGCAGGGCCACCAGCTTGACCACCGCCTCGACTGCAACGGCGATGACGATGCCGTGGTGGCGTTCGTTGACGTTCAGGTTTCGCGTGCCGAACAACACCGTAAACAGGGCCAATCCGGTCGCCACCCAGAAGGCCGCAGGCGTGGCGTTGAACCCCTGTCCACCTGCCCCTTCAGCCGTTGCAAAGATCGAAAGTGACAAGACAACCGATTGTAATTGCAACGCAATATAAGGGGTAACCCCGATAACCGCCATCAAGGTCACAACAATCGCCAGCGCGTTCGATTTGCCATAGCGCGATGAAATCAGGTCGGCAATCGATGTCACCCTTTGACTGCGCCCGATGCTGACCAAGCGACGCAGAATCCACCACCAGCCGATCATCACCAATGAAGGGCCAAGATAGATGGTGACATATTCCAATCCCGAGCGCGCGGCATAGCCAACCGCGCCGTAGAACGTCCAGGCGGTGCAATAGATCGACAGGGATAAGGTATAGATCAAGGGCGAGCGCAGAATCGCGGCAAAGCGTCCCTGCGCCGAAGCCCGTTCTGCCAGAAAAGCGACCGCGAAGAGGAACACCACATAGGCCAGACAGACAAAGATAAGTTGGTTAATGCCAACATTCATTCAGGCGCATCCTGTGGTGGTGTGACCTGTGGCCGCGTCTTGCGCCACAGGAGCGCGCGCATCACTACCAGCAAAAGCCAGACGCCAAAAAGGTAGCGCAAGGCGGTGCTCATGGCGATGCCGCCACCTTCCGCATCAGGCAGGGGCCACATCAGGGGCACCATCCACAGCGCAACACCCAGCAGGGGCAACAGGCGCACTGCGTCCATCAACCGGCGCATCCGGTAGGTTTGACGTTCCAGAAAAACGGGACCGTTCGCCATCGCTGTGCCCCTTGCTTAGCTAGTCAACTCGCGCACCGCGTCCAGCATGTCGGAATTCGAGAACGGCTTGGTCATAAACCGGCTGACACCTGCCTTTTCCGCCATTTCGCGGTCTCGGGCCTGTCCTCGCGCGGTCAGCATCAGGATCGGCAGCGCCTGCATCGCCGGGTCGGCCCGCAGATCGTGCAGGATTTCAAACCCCGATTTGCCCGGCAGCATCACATCCAGCATCACCAGATCCGGTGATGCCTTGCGGATCACCTCGACAGCGGTCGCCCCATTGGCGAGCGTTTCGACCCGCCACCCTTCGTTGGACAGTAAAAACCGGATCGCCTCTGCGATGTTCAATTCGTCCTCGACCAGCACAACATGTTTGCTCATGCGCGACGCGCCCTCCCCCTAGTCCCGCATGCCGCCCGTCTGTTGCGAAAGGTCATACAGTGGCGCACAGAATGCACGGGACTTGGGGGGCTGTCAAAAGATGTTCTTCGCCACTGCCCTCTGGCACACTAAATACCAGCACTGATCACCGAGGGCTCCCGCCGTGCCCGACATTGGTCCTGCGGGCAAACCCGGCAGGTAGAGCCCATCGCAACAACCTCTCCTGCCGGCGCATCAGCTGGCAACAGTAACATGACCGCTTGCATCAAAGGGGTGCTGTTATAACCGGTGTTTGCCATGGTCCCCGCTGCCGCATAGCCCTCAAAGGGCGCATCCGCGCGGCCCAATTGGGTGACGCGACTGCGGATCACACTGCCGGGCTGACCAAGCGCCGAAAACAGCGGCCACAACGGGCAACAGGCCCCATGGCGCGGCACGGTGAACCCTTCAACAGATTTGCGGAAAATCACCGTACCTGAGCGGTCACAGACCACCAGCCCCGCGCCAAGCTCTGGCAGGGCGGCCATGCGGCGCAACAGGCAAGGCATTGCACAATGTAGATGATTGGCCAGTGACAAAGGGTCCATTCCGATCTCTTCAATGGCGGCGCGCAGTTCCGCCAGCTTGAGCACGGCAGCATCCTCCACCACCTGCCGCAACACTTGCCCGGCAATGAATTTCGCAGCCTGCGATGCCAGCTGCGGGGCGGCCTGCACCATCTGGTCAATCAGATCCTCGCCCACGGTGCCTTTTTCAAGTTCGGCAAAGCTGAACTCCTGCGCCGCGAGATACAGCTCGACCTCCTCTTGCGGGGAGCTGGCCGCATCAGCAGCATCGGCATCGGCGTCCAGATAGGCGACAATGGCCTCGGCGCTGTCAGACAAGCGGCGGCTGTCCTCATTGATGTTGGCATGGAACCGGTTGCGCCATTCAGGCTGCAATGCCTCGTTCTCAGCAAGGATTGCCGCGGTCGATCTGATCGCCGCCGCGGTTGACAAAAGTTCGTGCATGGAGGCCGCCAGATGCGGATCATGGGCCAGACGGTCGTTCAATGCCTCAACAGTCTGTTCCAGAGCAGCCGCGCGTTTGGCGGTGCCAGCCAGCACATCGGCCCAGCCCGGAAAGCGCCCGGCGAACTCATCTGCGCGGGTGGCCTCATCACCGCTCAGCCCCGCCGCATCCGCCGCCTCGCGCAGGGTCGCGATCAATGCCGCCTCTGCCCCATCGGTCAGGGCCTGCGCCTCGACACCCAGCGCAGCGGCAATGTTCAACAACAGCTTGCCACCGATTCTACGCCGGTTGTGCTCGATCAGATTGAGATAACTGGGCGAGATCCCAGCCAGCCGTGCCAGTTCCGCCTGCTTCATCCCGGCCATCACCCGCCGTTCGCGGATCCGACTGCCTGTAAGTGCTTCACGTGCCATCAATACAACCTTTGGTAAAATGAGCAAAACCGCGTAATTTCAATGCGTTTCTGCGCTGCAACATTAGAAAATTTACAGAATTTCAAATCTCCCTGCTAAGATATTTACAAATTTAGCGTGACGTTCAAGGGGGTTATTGATCAATTTTCCTTCTTTCGGCGATAGTGCCTTTGCACATTTGTGCCGCACTGTCCGGGAGCAAGGGACAGGCGATTTACAAATCCGGGAGGAATTCATGTCATTTTCGAACCCCACACGTCGTGGTCTGATTAAAACAGGTGCTGTCGCAAGTGCCGGTCTGGCGCTGCCAACATATCTGCGCGCCGACGGCCATGCCGGTTTCACCAATGCGCCACAGGGCAGCACGGTCACACTGGGCTTTAACGTCCCACAATCCGGTCCCTATGCGGACGAAGGCGCTGACGAATTGCGCGCCTATGAGCTGGCGGTCGAACACCTGAACGGTGGCGGCGACGGCGGCCTGATGAACACCTTCAGCTCCAAGGCCCTGCAAGGCAACGGCATCTTGGGCAAGAAAGTCGAATATGTCACCGGCGACACGCAGACCAAATCAGACGCCGCGCGGGCCTCTGCCAAGTCGATGATCGAAAAAGACGGTGCCGTTATGGTAACCGGCGGGTCTTCCTCCGGTGTGGCCGTTGCTGTGCAGGCGCTGTGCCAAGAGGCCGGCGTTATCTTCATGGCCGGCCTGACCCACTCCAACGACACCACCGGTAAGGACAAGCGGGCCAATGGCTTCCGCCACTTCTTCAACTCCTACATGTCCGGTGCGGCCCTCGCGCCCGTTCTGGCCGCCAACTACGGTAAAGACCGCAAGGCCTATCACCTGACCGCGGATTACAACTGGGGCTACACAACCGAAGAAGCGGTACGTTCCTCAACTGAAGCCATGGGCTGGGAAACTGTTGCAGCTGTTAAGACACCGCTGACGCAGACCGACTTCTCTGCCTATATCGCGCCTGTTTTGCAGTCTGGTGCCGACGTTCTGGTTCTGAACCACTACGGCGGGAACATGGTGAACTCGCTGACCAACGCGGTGCAGTTCGGTCTGCGTGACAAGCTGGTTAACGACAAGAACTTCGAAATCGTTGTGCCGCTCTACTCTCGCCTGATGGCGAAAGGTGCGGGTGCCAACGTTAAGGGCATCTTCGGCTCCACAAACTGGCACTGGTCGCTGACCGACGAAGGTTCAAAAGCATTTGTTAAATCCTTCGGCACCAAATATGGCTTCCCGCCCTCACAGGCGGCACACACATGCTACGTTCAGGCGCTGCTTTATGCAGATGCGGTTGAGCGTGCAGGTTCCTTCAACCCATGTGCGGTTGTGGAAGCGCTGGAAGACTTCGAGTTCGACGGCATGGGCAACGGCAAGACGCTTTACCGTGGCGCGGATCACCAGTGCTTTAAGGACGTGTTGGTTGTGAAGGGTAAAGAGAACCCGACCTCCGAATTCGACCTTCTGGAAATCGTGGAAGTGACACCTGTCGAGCAGGTGACATATGACCCCGATCATCCACAGATGGCTGGCGGTTCCCTGGGTTCCTGTAACCCCGGCGCGTAAGCGACACTCAGCTAACTTACTTAATTAACTGAACTTTCAGGGCGAAGATATTCTTCGCCCTGACCTTGGCCCATATGGGCTGACCGCGCTTGGAGGTGGGGCACCATGGACGCAATTATCCTGCAAATTCTCAACGGTCTGGACAAAGGATCCGCATATGCGCTGATCGCTTTGGGTCTGACGTTGATCTTCGGCACGCTCGGGGTGGTGAACTTCGCCCACGGCGCGCTGTTTATGATCGGTGCCTTCTGTGCCGTAACCTTCAGCAAGATGCTGTCGTTCAGCCACACGATTATCGACGAAACCCAAAAGGACTTCCTTGGCAATCCGCTGAAAGTCGAAGTCCCCTATATTCACGAAATTTTCGGACAGGCGACCGGCGACTTTGTGATTGACTGGGCCGTGCCCCTTTCAATCCTGTTCACCATACCTGTCATGCTCGCCATCGGCTTCATCATGGAGCGCGGGTTGATCAAACACTTCTACAAACGCCCCCATGCTGACCAAATTCTGGTGACCTTTGGTCTGGCAATCGTCTTGCAGGAAGTGATCAAGTATTTCTACGGTGCAAACCCTATTCCGACGCCCGCCCCTGCGGTCTTTGCCGGCTCCTTTGATTTTGGCGCGATGCTGGGGTTTGATGCCAATACAATCATCTATCCCTACTGGCGCTTGGTCTACTTCGCCTTTTCGGCGGTGATCATCGGGGCAGTCTTTGCCTTCCTGCAATTCACCACCTTCGGCATGGTTGTGCGTGCCGGTATGGCGGATCGTGAAACGGTAGGCCTCCTTGGCATCAATATCGACAAACGCTTTACCATCATGTTCGGCATTGCCGCTGCGGTGGCCGGGCTTGCCGGTGTGATGTATGCGCCCATCAACTCGCCCAACTACCATATGGGTATGGATTTTCTGGTGCTCAGCTTTGTGGTTGTGGTTGTCGGCGGCATGGGTTCCCTGCCCGGTGCGGTGCTGGCGGGCTTTCTGCTGGGTATCCTTGAGAGCTTTGCCTCTATGGCGGTGGTGCTGGAGCTGATTCCCGGTATCAACCAGATCATCATCTACCTTGTAGCGATCATCATTTTGCTGACCCGACCACGCGGCCTGATGGGGCGCAAAGGCGTGATGGAGGAATAAGAACATGTTTGGACTTAACAAAAAAGACGCAGGGCTGCTGCTGATCGTGGCATTCCTTGCCCTGGCCGCTCCCTTCATCCTCAACCCCTTCCCCGAGGGCTCTGCCATGGCGCAGTTCAACGCGGGCTATCCTGACCTGATGCAGCGACTGGTGATCTTCAGCATCTTCGCCATCGGCTTCAACATTCTGTTTGGCCTGACCGGCTACCTCAGCTTTGGGCATGCCGCCTTTCTGGGTGTGGGGTCTTACGCTGCAATCTGGATGATGAAGCTGCTGACCATGAATGTGGTGCCTGCCATCATCGTTTCGGTGCTGATTGCCGGGGTGTTCTCGCTGCTGGTTGGCTGGATCTCCCTGCGCCGCTCGGGCATCTACTTTTCGATCCTGACACTGGCCTTTGCACAGATGTCCTATGCGCTGGCCTATTCGGTGCTGACACCCATCACCGGTGGTGAAACGGGCCTGCAGCCGAAATATGACGATCCGCGTATCCTTGATGGGGCGCTGGAAGCCGGGAAATCACCACGTGCCAATCTGTTTGGTCTGGAAATGAATGCCGGGTTTGAACTGTCGATGGGCAACTGGGTGTTCACCTTTAACGCCGGTTACTACATCGCAGCGATTGTCATGCTGATCGCATTCTATCTGTCGATCCGCATCTTCCGTTCGCCTTTCGGCATGATGCTGCGGGCGGTGAAATCCAACCAACAGCGGATGAACTATACCGGCCTCAACACCAAACCCTATACGCTGGCCGCCTTTGTAATCTCTGGCATGTATGCCGGTCTGGCCGGTGGGCTGCTGGTGGCGATGGACACACAGGTGGGGGCGGAACGCATGTTCTGGACCGCATCGGGTGAGGTTGTTCTGATGACCATCCTTGGCGGTGCCGGCACGTTGATCGGGCCTGTACTGGGCGCAGGTTTCATCAAATACATGGAAAACATCGTTTCCAAGATCAACAAATCGGTTCTGGAACAATGGTTTGCCTTTATGCCCGACGGCATTGAGGATGTGATGATCGCACTGGTTTACCCCTTTGTGGGCAAAGGCTGGCACCTGACGCTGGGACTGTTGTTCATGCTGGTTGTGATCTTCCTGCCCGGTGGTCTGGTCGAAGGCGGCCAACGCATCGCCAAATTGTTCCGCGGCAAAAACGCTTCGGACGATACCACTGACGCCACCAAAACCCCCGCAGAATAAGGAAAGACATCATGGCTATTCTTGAAGTTAAAAATGTGGGCAAGCGGTTTGGCGGCCTTCAGGCATTGGGCGACGTGAACCTCAACATCGCGGAAAACTCCTGCCATGCGATCATCGGGCCCAACGGTGCGGGAAAATCCACCCTGCTGAACTGTCTGGTAGGCAAGCTGATCCCCGACACGGGTTCAGTGATGTTTGACGGGCAATCGGTGCTGGGGCGCAAACCCTATGAGATCAACCAGATGGGCATCAGCCGGGTGTTTCAAACGCCAGAAATCTTTGGCGATCTGAGCGTCATGGAAAACATGATGATCCCCTGTTTTGCCAAACGCGACGGTGCGTTCCGCATGCATGCGCTGGAAAGCATCGGCCAGGAGCGCGACATCATCTCCAAGGCTGAAGAGATGCTGGTTGATATGAACTTGATCGACAAACGCGAGATGATGGCCTCCTCCATGTCGCGCGGTGATAAACGCAGGCTTGAGATTGCCATGTGTCTGGCGCAGGATCCCCGACTGTTGCTGCTGGATGAACCCACCGCCGGCATGGCGCGGGCCGATACCAACAACACCATCGACCTGCTGAAGCAGATCAAGGAAGAGCGCGACATCACCATCGCCATCATCGAACACGACATGCATGTGGTGTTCTCGCTGGCGGACCGGATCACGGTTCTGGCGCAGGGCACACCGCTGGTCGAGGACACACCGGACAAGATCAAGGGCCACCCGAAAGTGCGCGAAGCCTATCTGGGCGAAGTGCAGGAAGCCGCTTAATATCCGGGGGCGGTTTTTGCCCCCCATTCCCCTACCCCTCTGTGGCCCCGCAGGGTCGGCTTTGGCCCACCCCGCTGTCAAAAAGGATCAAGACAATGACCACCCAAACGCTTGAGAAAAACGCAAATCATGCGGCCACGGCACCGGCCTTTCTGTCGGTCTGGAACCTTGAGGCCTATTACGGCGAAAGCTACATCGTGCAGGGCATCAGCTTTAACGTGCATGAGGGCGAGATCCTCGCGCTCTTGGGGCGCAACGGGGCAGGCAAGACCTCGACCCTGCGGGCCATGGCGCGGATGTCCTCGCCGGAAGTGCATAAGGGTGAAATCTGGCTGGACCATCAGCCATTGCACAACATGCAGTCCTTTGAAGCCGCGCAGGCGGGTTTGGGACTGGTCCCCGAAGACCGTTCGATCATCCCCGGCCTGACGGTTGAGGAGAACCTGAAGCTGGCACAAATCGCCCCCCCTATCGGCTGGTCGCTGGAACGCATCTACGATCTGTTCCCGCGCCTGGGGGAACGTAAATCACAGGACGGCATCACCCTGTCGGGCGGCGAACAGCAGATGCTGGCCATCGCCCGCGCCCTGGCGCGCGACATCAAGGTTTTGTTGCTGGATGAACCCTATGAAGGTCTGGCCCCGGTGATTGTCGATGAGATCGAAAAGACATTGGGAATCATCAAGGAACAGGGCATCACAACGATTCTGGTGGAACAGAATGCGGTGCGGGCACTGAAACTGGCGGACCGTGCGGTGATTCTGGACACTGGCGGGATCGTCTTTGACGGCACAGCACAGGAAGTTCTGGACAATGCGGAGCTGCGTGCGGAATACCTCGCGATCTGATCCACCCTGCTTGCAAACGGGATCGGACTTTTTTTTGGAAAGTCCGTCCCGAAAATTTTAAGAACTTTCGCCTACCCTCGCGAAAGTAAGGCGCGCAGTTCAGTTTTCAAAACCTTGCCGTAATTGTTCTTGGGCAGCGCATCGAGCCGGACATATGCCTTGGGCCGTTTGAACCGCGCGATGTTTTCCAGACAAAGCCGGTCAAGGGCCGCCTCCTCCGCGTCTCCCACAATAAAGGCAACAACCTCTTCCCCCCAGACGTCATGGGGGCGGCCAATCACCGACACCTCGCGCAGGGCGTCATGCGTCAACAACACCTCTTCCACCTCGCGCGGATAGACGTTTGACCCGCCAGTGATAATCACATCCTTGCTGCGGTCCTTCAGGGTCAAATAGCCGGCCTCGTCCAGCACCCCGACATCCCCTGTCATCAACCACCCATCGCGCAGTGTGGCAGAGGTCGCCTTTGGGTTGCGCCAATAGCCCGGCATCACCGTCGCCCCGCGCACCATGATTTCGCCTGCCGTTCCCGCGGGCACGGGCATCCCGTCAGCCCCTGCTATCCGCAACGTGATTCCCGCTTGTGCCCGTCCGACCGATCCCAGTCGGCTGCGCCAATTAGGATGGCTGCGTTCGATCACATCTGAACGGGAGAGCGCGGTGATCCCCATCGGGCATTCACCCTGTCCATAAATCTGCACAAAGACCGGTCCGAACCAGTCAGAAGCCTCAAGGATATCAGCAAGATACATCGGCCCACCCGCATAGACGACGGTGCGCAACCCAAGACCCTTTGCACCAAGTTCTCGCGCCCGTTGCGTCAGGCGTTTGACCATCGTGGGCGCGGCAAACATGTGAATTGAACCGTGATGTTCGGCCAGATCCAGTATCTCTTCGGGTTCAAACCCGCCGGATGCCGGACAAATATGGCGCGCCCCCGCTTGCACATGCATCACCGCATATAACCCGGCACCATGGCTAAGCGGGGCCGCATAAAGTGCCGCATCCTCGGCGCGCACGATATCCACATCCATAGCATAGCTCCGTGCCATGGAGGCCAGCATCCCATGGGTGATGATCACCCCTTTGGGCTGCCCCGTGGTGCCCGAGGTATAGAACAGCCAGGCCAGATCATCACCGCCGCGCGGCACGACGTCCTTGACCGGAGGCGCAGCGCGGACATCTTTCTGAAACCCATCACTTTCGATGTCCACTACCCGTGTGTCACCACCGTTTTCATCCAATGCCGCGGCCTGCACCCCGCTGGCCAGCACCAGATCCGCCCCGGCATTATGCACAATGAAAGCGGCCTCGCGGGCGTGCAGCTTGGCGTTGATCGGCACAGCCGCCGCACCTGCAGCCCAGATCCCGTAGAGCAGCACCAGAAAATCCGGTGTATTCTTCATGAAAATCGCCACCCGGTCACCGGGGGTCACGCCCTGCATCTGTAGCCAACCGGCACAGCGGCGCACCTGATCCGCAAAATCGGCATACTCTGCCACCATATGCCTGCCGGAAAACAGCGCCGGAGCCTTGGGGGTCTTCTCTGCCGACCGGATCAGCCAATGTGCCTGATTCATCTTGCCTCTCCTTGCAGGTGCACCATGCATGCCAAGTCTGCCCCAGACAACTGGCGGCTTTTCACGCAGGGCACATTGGCCTATAAGCGACCCTGACGTCACGGCGCATGAAACCGCCGGACAAGGGACAAGTCGAGGATAATATGACTAAAAATACCCATGACGCGGATGTGGCTTTCATCCGGGCACTGGCCGAGTTGTTGAACGAAAATGACCTGACGGAGTTGCAGGTCAAGCGCGACTATGCCGAGGATGACAGTCTGAACGTACGCGTCAGCCGCAAGCCGCCACAGCAAATCATGGCGGCACCGCAGCAGATACAGGCCAGCGCCCCGGCACCCGCCGCCGCGGCCCCAGCAGCAATTGCCGCCCCGGCAGCCGCCGCAGCTGACGATGCCGCGGACCCCGCCAGCCACCCCGGTGCCGTGACCTCACCAATGGTCGGCACCGTCTATATGCAGGCGGAACCGGGTGCGCCCGCGTTCATCTCTGTCGGGGCTGCGATCTCTGAAGGGGATACGCTGTTGATCGTTGAGGCGATGAAAACCATGAACCACATCCCCGCCCCGCGCTCAGGCACAATCAAGCGCATCCTGGTCGGTGACGGCGATGCGGTTGAGTTCGGCGCACCGCTGGTCATCATCGAATAGGGTGGTCGCAAATGTTCAATAAAATCCTTATCGCCAATCGGGGTGAGATTGCCCTGCGGGTGATCCGGGCTGCCCGCGAGATGGGCGTCGGCACTGTCGCTGTGCATTCCACAGCCGACAGCGATGCGATGCATGTGCGCATGGCGGATGAATCGGTCTGCGTTGGCCCGCCATCGTCGACACAATCCTATCTGTCGATCCCTGCCATCATCGCCGCCTGTGAAATCACCGGCGCCGAGGCGATCCACCCCGGCTATGGGTTTCTGTCTGAAAATGCAGGTTTTGTGCAGGTGGTGCAGGATCACGGGCTAACCTTTATCGGCCCCACAGCCGAACATATCCGCGTGATGGGTGACAAGATCACCGCCAAGGAAACCATGAAAAAGCTGGGCGTGCCCTGTGTGCCCGGTTCTGCTGGCGGCGTGGCCACCCTTGAGGAAGCCAAGGCGCTTGGCGAGGAAATGGGGTATCCTGTCATCATCAAGGCCACAGCTGGCGGCGGTGGCAAGGGCATGAAAGTGGCCGAAACCGCCAAGGATATGGAACGTGCGTTCCAGACTGCGCGGGCTGAGGGTAAATCAAATTTCGGCAATGACGAAGTCTATATCGAGAAATATCTGACCACGCCGCGCCACATTGAAATTCAGGTTTTCGGTGATGGCAAGGGCCGCGCGGTGCATCTGGGGGAGCGCGACTGTTCACTGCAACGCCGCCACCAGAAAGTGTTCGAAGAAGCCCCCGGCCCGGCGATTTCACCCAAGGAACGTGCGCGTATTGGCAAGGTCTGTGCCGATGCCATGGCCGACATCAACTATATCGGCGCCGGTACAATCGAGTTTCTTTATGAAAACGGCGAATTCTATTTCATCGAAATGAACACCCGTTTGCAGGTCGAACATCCGGTGACCGAAGCCATCTTTGGCGTTGATCTGGTGCGCGAACAAATTCGTGTGGCATCAGGCTTGGACATGTCGTTCCAGCAGGACGACCTCAAGATCAACGGCCATTCGATAGAGGTGCGCATCAACGCCGAAAAACTGCCGAACTTCACCCCCTGCCCCGGTCGGATCACGCAATATCACGCACCGGGTGGATTGGGTGTGCGGATGGACAGCGCCCTTTATGACGGCTATTCGATTCCACCCTATTACGACAGCCTGATTGGTAAGCTGATCGTACATGGTCGCGACCGCACAGAGGCGCTGGCGCGCCTGCACCGCGCTTTGGGCGAATTGATCGTCGACGGGGTGGATACCACCGTTCCGCTGTTTCACGCGCTTCTGGCAGAGCCGGACATCCATTCAGGGGATTACAATATCCACTGGCTGGAACATTGGTTGGAAACCAATCTTGGCAATGCCTGACCGGCAATGTCGGATCTAACACCGGAACTCTTGCTACAGGGCTATGCCGTCGGGATTTTCCCGATGGCAGAGCACCGCGATGATCCGGAAATTTTCTGGGTCGACCCTGAACATCGCGGGATCCTACCGCTGGACGGTTTTCACATTTCCCGCTCCCTTGCCCGCGTCATGCGGCGCAGCCCCTTCACGGTACGGATCAACAGTGATTTTGATGCGGTGGTTGCGGCCTGTGCGGATCGTGCAGAGACTTGGATCAATGCCGAAATCACCCAGCTTTACACAGCCTTACATGCCAGAAGCAAAGCACATTCCTTTGAAATCTGGGACGGGGAAGAACTGGTTGGTGGTGTCTATGGCGTTACCTTGGGCGCTGCGTTTTTTGGGGAAAGCATGTTTTCGCGCCGCAGCAATGCCTCCAAAATGGCTTTGGCCGGTTTGGTCGATCACCTGAACCGGGCGGGTTTCCAGCTGTTTGACACACAGTTCCTGACGGCTCATCTGGCCTCCCTCGGGGCCATCGAAATCAGCCGCCGCGCCTATCACACGCGGCTGGCGCAGGCGACATCGCAGCATGCCAGCTTCACATCCGTAGAGGTTTTACCACTTCACGAGGTGGTGCAGCGAATGACCCAAACGTCATAACGTTGGTGTTCCAGCGCAGATAACGCCGGCGCAGAGGCAATCATCCAGCCCGAGAACAACACCCCCTCTTTGCCATTCTCCGAAATCTCCAACCCGGCATAGGCATTGCCCGAGGGGTTGCCCGCAGGGTAGCGGCATTCTTTCATCACAATCTGCAATGATCCCATGCGAAACGCCTGACCCGCGCGCATTTCAAAATCGGTGGTCTGGCCCGACGTCTTGTCAAGCGCACGCAAAACACCGCCGGGCGCATTGCTGACTTCCTGCGCAGCCAATGGCGCAGCAGCCAGCCCGCCAAGGGTTACAAGCACAGCCAGAAAGGAACGCATCGGCGTGGTCACTCCGGGCTCCATGCCTCGTAGTCAGAGCGGTCTTTTGGTGATTCCTTACGCAGCGATCCCGCCGGCGCATAGGCCAACATGGTGCCGGTCAGATTCTCGACATGTGGTTTTTCCCATGGCTTATGCACCATCGGCTTGTCCGTGGGCGGTTCATCCCAGGTGTGGTGCAGCCAGCCGTGCCAATCAGGTGACACGCGGCTTGCCTCCATCTCGCCGTTGAACATGACCCAACGACGGGTGTTATCGGCGTTACGGAAATAGGTATTCCCCTGCTCGTCCTCGCCCACTTTAACACCTTTACGCCAGCTCCAAAGCTGGGTGTTCAGGGTGTTGCCGTGCCACCAGGTCAATCCCCGGAAAATAGTGTTCAGAATGCCCATGATGCTCTCCGCGCTCAACTTGCTCCGGTTATGCACCACTGCGCGGGCCGCGTCCAGCAGACCTGTACAAGTGTTGCGGCAAAGACTCGTGTCAGCAGTGCAAATTTCGCAGATTTCGCAAAGCCATTGGCCCTAGACGCCCGGAAAGCTATTGTTTCAAAAACGGAGACAATTCCCATGCCTGCCAAGACAGCCAAACCCAAAGCTGCATCTGCCAAAGCAGCGGCTGGCAAACATGTAGCCGAATGCCACGGGGTAAAGGTGCCTGACAGCCCGATGCTGACGCCAGTGCGGATCGAACGGATCAACGCCGCGCGCTATGAAGGGCAGGAAATCGCCGGCGCGCTTGAAGTCATACGCGAAGGCGACAAGGTGCTGGAAATGGGGGCCGGTATCGGCTTGGTCGGCGCGATTGTCGCCAAGAACGGCAAGCCCAGCAAAGTTGTGTCTTTTGAGGCCAATCCAAACCTGATCGAACATATCAATGCGCTTTACAAACTGAACCGGCTTAGCAAGACCATTGAGGTGCGCAACGAGGTATTGATCAGCGCAGCTGACGCACCCGAGACTGTCGCCTTTCACATCCGCAACTCCTATCTCGGGTCATCCCTGATCGAAGACAACAACCGCGCGACCACCCGCGTTGACGTGCCGACAGCGCAATATGCCAAATTGCACAAGGACCTCGCCCCCGATGTCCTGTTGATGGATATCGAAGGCGGCGAACTTGATTTTCTGCGCCATGCGTCGCTTGACGGCATCCGCGCCATTGTGATCGAGTTCCACCCCGATGTGTACGGGCGCGAGGGCATGCGCGAATGTAAAACCTTGATTGAAAAGGCTGGTTTCGCCAAACTCTCTGATCATTGCACCCGCTTTGTCTGGACCTGCGTGCGCGATGTCGCCTTGCAAGGCCCCTTGCCCGATCTGGCATGGACCAGCGAAACCACCAGTTTGGAAAATGCCATTGTCGTGCCTCCGCATGAACAGGATTTTGTACAGCAAGCCGGGGTTCTCACCGCCGAGGGCAGTTATCATGCCGAAGGGGCATTGTGGCGCAACGGACGGGCCCTGACCATCGCACCACAAATGCCCGAAGGCCCGTTAAAGACCCGCAAGGGCACCTGGCTCTGGGGTGGGGTGCTCTGGATGCATTTTGGTCATTTTCTGGTGGAAAGCATGTCGCGGCTCTGGGCACTTGACCATCTGAACGAAGAGATTGACGGCATCCTGTTTGTGCCCAAACGCCCCCGCAATGCGGATGAGGTATCACAGTTTCAACGGGATCTTGTGCGCCTGATGGGCACTGATGCGCCGGTGGCCTGCGCTGCCGCCCCTGAACAGGTCGAACGGCTTATTGTGCCCGGACAGGGGTTTGGCCTTGGCCCGATGATCACCGGCACTGATGCCTTCCGTGATGCTTTTGCCAAGAATTTTGCCAAAAGCGTCGCGGCGGACGGGCCGGACAAGCTCTATGTCAGCCGCAGCAAACTGCCCTCAGGGCGCGGCAATCTGATTGGCGAACCGGAACTGGAAGCACGGCTGAACGCAGAAGGTTACACCATCTACCACCCCGAGAAACACGACATCCATCATCAGATCGCAACCTATAAAGGGGCAAAAAAGGTCATCGCCGCCGAAGGGTCCACCCTGCATATGCTGGCCATGGTCGCTGACCCCGCTACCGAAGTGGCCATGATCGTGCGCCGCCCCTCCGGTGCCACACGTAACCTGGAACGCCATCTGGAGGCGTTCACCGGCCGCGCGCCGGTCAGCATCACCCATCTGCTGCGTTCATGGAAACCCCTTGGCGCGGCAAAGCCACGGATGTGGATGGGCGAGCTGGACATGCCCGCCCTGCAATCCTCTCTGGCAGAGGCAGGTTTCATTTCCAAAACCGGCAAACCCTGGATCTCGCTGGAACCGGCGGAAGTACAATCCCGCCTTGGCGACCGCTTTGAGGAAGTAACCTAAAGCGTTTTCGAAGTAGCTTGAAACTCGCCTCGTCCTCTAACCCGTTGAAATCCGTGATTTCAGGCAGCGTTTGATGATCGAGATACTCGGATCCCTCTCCAGAGTTCCACCGCTAAACCGGCAACAGCGCAGTGACCTCAATCTCGATGCGATACTTGGGGTCGATCAAGCCGCATTCAATCATTGTTGCCGCTGGCGGGTTCTCCCCGAAAACCTCGGCCAGAAGCGGCCAGCAGGAGGCGAACTCCGCCCGATCCGGCAGCATATAAGTCACCCGCACCACATCGGCAAAACCCACACCGGCCTCCTCCAATGCTTTGCCAATCACCTCCAGCGCATGACGGCATTGGCTGACCACATCCTCCCCCTGCCCCACGGTGCCGGCCACATGGACAAAACCACCCGCCACTACCGCCCGGCAATAGCCGATCTTTGCCTCAAATTCCCCGCCTGAATGTATCCGCTTCATCGCCATATCCTTGTTGGTTTCGGAGCCGCCCTTGCCTGAGCACAGACAGCCTGTTGGACGCGGCGGCGTCAAGTTAAATTGCCGCGGGCCCCGCTTGCGGGAGACGGCCATTTGACTTGAGGGCGTTGCGACCAACTGGCAGGCAGGGATCATGCTAAGGGGGGCGCAAACCAATGTTGGTATTGGTGAGCCCCGCAGCCCTCTCCCCCCGGCATAAAACAAAAGGGCGCGTCCAAGACACGCCCTTTCAAAACTCTGAGAATGAGAACGTTAAAGGATTAACCCGCTGTCGCAGGCTCTTTTTCCGCCTCACCATGGATCATCAAAGGTGCAGCATCCGAGGTCACCGATTCTTCGTTCACCACCACCTCATTCACCGATTCCAGGCCCGGCAGATCAAACATGGTATCCAGCAGGATATCCTCAAGAATAGAGCGCAACCCGCGCGCACCGGTCTTGCGTTCAATCGCCCGTTTAGCAATTGCAGCCAATGCATCATCGGTAAAGTTCAGCTGGGTATCTTCCAGTTCGAACAACCGCTGATACTGCTTTACCAAAGCATTCTTCGGCTGGGTCAGGATCGTCACCAGCGCATCTTCATCCAGATCTTCCAGCGTTGCCAGCACCGGCAGACGGCCGACAAATTCCGGAATCAGACCGAATTTCAACAGGTCTTCCGGCTCCAGATCGGTGAAGATCTCGCCCACGCCACGGGCATCATTATCACGCACATCCGCGCCAAAACCCATGGCCGACCCTTTGCCGCGCGCGGCGATGATCTTGTCCAGGCCGGCAAAGGCCCCGCCACAGATGAACAGGATGTTCGTGGTGTCAACCTGCAGGAATTCCTGCTGCGGATGTTTGCGCCCGCCTTGTGGCGGCACAGAGGCCACCGTGCCTTCCATCAGCTTCAGCAAGGCCTGCTGCACACCTTCCCCCGATACGTCACGGGTGATCGAGGGATTTTCAGACTTGCGTGTGATCTTGTCCACTTCGTCGATGTAGACGATGCCGCGCTGCGCGCGTTCCACGTTGTATTCAGAGGCCTGCAACAATTTGAGGATGATGTTTTCCACATCCTCGCCCACATAACCGGCTTCGGTCAGCGTGGTTGCATCCGCCATGGTAAACGGCACATCCAGAATCCGCGCCAGCGTTTGCGCCAACAGGGTCTTGCCGCAACCGGTCGGGCCGATCAGCAGGATGTTGGATTTCGCCAGTTCGATATCGCCGCCCTTCTGGGCGTGGTTCAACCGTTTGTAGTGGTTGTGCACAGCCACGGACAACACCCGTTTCGCCGTTGCCTGACCGATCACATAATCGTCCAGTACCTCGCAGATATCCTTGGGTGTCGGCACACCATCGGTGGCCTTCAGGCCGGATGCCTTGGTCTCTTCGCGGATGATATCCATACAGAGTTCGACGCATTCATCACAGATGAACACAGTCGGACCCGCAATCAGCTTGCGGACCTCATGCTGGCTTTTGCCGCAGAAGCTACAGTAGAGGGTGTTTTTACTATCACCGCCGGAATTATTCGCCATGTCAGCCCTTTCAGGTCTGTCGTGAATTTTGCGCATCAACTGTGACGCGCGGTCCTTGCCTCAAACACTAAGCCAGTGCCTTGGGCGCTACAATCGCAAAATCGCAGCGCCTAAAGCTTTGTCTTACTTGTCGCCTTTGCCCTTCTTGGGCTTGGTTTTCGGTGCATCGCCATCGTCTTCCTTGCCGCGGTTTGCGACAATCTCGTCGATATGGCCCCACTCCAGCGCCTCGTCCGGTGTCATCCACAGGTCACGATCCAGCGCCTTTTGCACGGTCTCATAATCCTGACCGGAATGTTTCATATAAAGCTGGTACATCCGTTCGCGGGTCCGCTCAATGTGGCGCGCGGAGATCAGGATATCCGTTGCCTTCCCCTGTGAGCCGCCAGAGGGCTGGTGCACCATCACCTCGCCATTTGGCAGGGCAAAACGCATGCCTTTTTCACCGCCAATCGCGATGACAGACCCCATGGACGCCGCCATGCCGCAGATCAGCGTGGAGACTTTGGGGCGGATATACTGCATGGTGTCATAAATCGACAGGCCGGCAGAAACTTCACCACCGGGTGAATTGATGTACATGCTGATTTCCTTGGACGGGTTTTCCGCCTCAAGATGCAGCAGCTGCGCCACAACCAGATGGCTCATGCCACTGTGAATGGGACCATTGATGAAAATGATCCGTTCTTTCAACAACCGTGAGAAAATATCATAGGCCCGTTCCCCCCGGCTGGTCTGTTCAACCACCATCGGGACAAGGTTCATGTAGGTTTCATAGGGATCATTCATCTGTGCTTGCCTGTATCTGCGTCTGCGGGACCATACCTGCAGAACTGTTAGTATCAGATTAGTCGCGGGCCGAGGGAGCTTCAAGGGGGGCACAGCGACGTGAGGCGCTTATCCGGGCCGCTGCCGTCTTAGCCCGACGTGATGACAATGGGGTTAACGTCCGGTTCAGACCGGATGCGGCAAAGCACATAAGGGTTTGAACCCATATGACTGTAAGACATAGCTGCAGACAGTAACACGTAAAATTGTTCACAACAGGTTGGGATAAGGCCGCCCTTTGGTCATCTCACCGGCGTGCCCTGCTTTCCTTTTCAAGTGCCTGTTGACCTCGCCAAAAGCCGAGGCAACGCGCATGACTGCCGAAGGCGGGCCGTTATTCGAAACAGCCCGCCTTCCCCGATGATAGACAGAACAGCCTTAGGGGTTCAGACACTCTGCCATCGATGTCGCGATCCCACGGATCATCTCGCCATAAAGGTCCGGCCCCGGTGTCAGCGTCGCCCCCAGCGGGTCAAGCATGGCCAGCTTGGTATCCTGCCCTTCAAACACGGTTTGCAACAGGGCAGTATTCATCTGTGGCTCTGCAAAGGCGCAGACAGGTGCCGCCTCCGTGACCTGAGCGCGCAATGCTGAAATCCGCGCGGGCCCCGGTGTGGCGGCATCCCCTGCGCTGACCGCAGCAACAGCTTCGGTGCCAAAACGTGCCTCGAAATAGTGGTAGGCGTCGTGAAATACGATAAAGGGACGGCCCTTTGCTTCGCTCAATTGTGAAGTAAGCTCCTGCGTCAACTCCGCCAGTTCTGCCTGCCCCTGTTGTGCGTTTTCAAGATAGGTGGGGGCATTTCCGGGGTCCAATGCGGCCAGCGCCTTGGCGATAGCATCGAGTGCGACCGCAGCATTGGCGGGGTCCAGCCAGATATGGGGGTCCTGCCCGTCGCCATGATGCGCATGGCCTTCATGTCCATGGTCGTCGTGACCTTCATGGTCCTTGTCTTCATGTGCGTGATCGTCGTGGCCTTCGTGATCCTTGTCCTCATGCGCGTGATCGTCGTGGCCTTCGTGGTCCTTGTCCTCATGCGCGTGATCGTCGTGGCCCTCGTGGTCCTTGTCCTCATGTGCGTGATCGTCATGGCCCTCGTGGTCCTTGTCATCATGCCCGTGATCATCATGGCCGTGCCCATGATCGTGGCCCGCCTCACCAAATCCGGCGCCCTCGCGGAACCCAAGCAGGGACATGCCCTGCGCATCCATCAAGGCCAGTTTCTCTGCATTGGGGGCCAGGGCCTCAATCGGATCTGCCAACCATGGCGTCAGCCCCGCTCCGACCCACACCACCAGATCCGCGCCGCTCAGGCTGCGCGCTTCGGAGGGGCGCATTGCATAGCCATGCGGCGATGCACCGGCTGGGATCACCAGATCAGGGGTGCCAACCCCCTGCATCACTCGGGACACAAGGCTGTGCACAGGGGCGATATCCACCGCCACAGCAGGCACATCTGCCCGCGCCACGGCTGGCAGCAAGGACAGGGCAAGGAATAGAAAACGCATAGGTGACCTCCAGATAAATGCGAGGGCTTGCTACAGTGTATGTTATAACATATCAATAGCTGATGTTTGGAGACCCCCTATGAGCACCATCGGATTTGCCCCTCATGATCACGGCAGCTGTGTCGCGGATGCCTTGCAAAAGGCCGATCGCCATTGTGCAGACAACGGCTTGCGCCTGACGCCAGTGCGCCGCCGGGCCTTGGAAATCCTGCTGGCGGATCACCGCGCATTGGGGGCCTATGATCTGCTTGCGGATCTTGCCGCCGAAGGCTTGGGCGCACAGCCGCCCGTGGCTTACCGCGCGCTGGATTTTCTGGTAAAGGCCGGATTCGCGCATAAGATCGAGGCGCTGAATGCCTATATTGCCTGCGCCCATCTGGGGGAATGCCAAATGCCTGCCTTTCTGATCTGCCGCGCCTGCAAATCCGTGGCCGAAGCGGATACCACCCTTGCCAAGGGCCGATTGAACGAGGCCGCTGTGGAGGCGGGTTTTCAGATTGAACGTACCGTGGTCGAGGCCGAAGGGCTGTGCCCTGCCTGTCAGGACGCGCCCGCATGAGCCTGATCCAGACCCGCAACCTAACCCTTGGGTATCGCGGCACACCGGTGCTGCGCGATGTCAGCTTTGCCATCGAGCGGGGCGAGATCGTGACGATTGTCGGTCCCAATGGATCGGGAAAATCCAGTCTGTTGCGGGCATTGATCGGGGCCTTGGCACCGGAGTCGGGCAGTGTCACACGGGCGGAAGGGCTGCGCATCGGTTACGTGCCGCAAAAGCTGCATATTGACGCCACGCTGCCGCTGACCGTCCATCGTTTTCTGAACCTGCCCAAACGTCAAAAAGCGGATGACATACAAGGGGTTTTGACCCGTGCGGGCGTGCCAGAGCTCAGCGGTGCCCAGATGACTTCGCTTTCCGGCGGTCAGTTCCAGCGCGTTTTACTGGCCCGCGCCCTGCTGGGGGCACCGGACATTTTGATTCTCGACGAGGCAACACAGGGGCTGGACCAACCCGGCGCCGCCGCTTTTTACCGCCAGATCGAAGAGGTTCGCAGTGCGCTGAACCTTGCGGTGCTGATGGTGTCACATGATCTGCATGTGGTTATGGCCGCCTCTGATCGGGTGCTTTGCCTGAACGGTCATATCTGTTGCGAAGGCACCCCCGAAATCGTCGCGGATGCGCCGGAATACCGCGCCCTGTTTGGCACCGGCACCCAAGGCACGCTGGCGCTCTACCGGCACCAGCATGACCACGCGCATCACCATTCCCACGATCATGACCACAGCCACGAGCATTGCCAATGATGGACGATTTTGTTTTTCGCGCCGCCCTTGCGGGCCTTGGCGTCGCCTTGGCCGCAGCACCGCTGGGTTGTTTTGTGGTCTGGCGGCGGATGGCCTATTTCGGGGATGCCACCAGCCATGCGGCCCTGTTGGGTGTCGCGCTTGCGCTGGCCATGGACCTGCCGGTGATCAGCGGTGTTCTGGTTGTAGCCCTTACCATGGCCCTGGTCGTCAGCACCCTGTCCGACCATAACGTCAGTACGGATACTCTATTGGGGGTTCTGGCCCATGCGGGGCTGGCACTGGGGCTTGTCGCGGTCTCACTCGTGCCGGGGCAACGCGTTGATCTTTCTGCCTATTTATTCGGTGATATTCTCGCCGTAACCAAGGGCGACGTCCTGCTGATCTGGTCTGGCGCCATATTGGTTGCGCTGTTGCTGCTATGGCGCTGGCAAGCCTTGCTGACGGCCACACTGAACCCCGATCTGGCCACAGCCTCCGGGGGGCATCCGAAGCGCGAACAACTGATCCTGACCTTTGCATTGGCGGTGACAGTGGCGGTTGCGCTCAAGGTTGTTGGTGCCTTGCTGATCGCCGCCATGCTGGTGATCCCTGCCGCTGCCGCCCGCCCCTTTGCACGCACGCCGGAAATGATGGCCCTTTGTGCCATGGCGCTTGGCGCAATTGCTGTGGCTGCGGGGCTGATCGGTTCCTTCCACTTTGACACGCCCACAGGGCCCAGCATTGTCACGGCTGCCGCGATCCTCTTTGCGATCTCGACCAGCCTGTCGCCTTTGCTGCGGGCGCGCTAAGCCGCTCAGGTCACACGGCTGCGCACCTTGTATTTGGGGTCATCCCAAAGCGCGTTGTCCATCACATCCTTGATCACAGCCACCGCCGCCGTCACATCAGCAGCATCCAGATACAGCGGCGTGAAGCCAAAGCGCATGATATCGGGTGCTCGGAAATCCCCAATCACCCCGCGGTCAATCAGCGCCTGCATCGCGGCATAACCGTGTTCAAACCGGAACGAGACCTGCGAACCGCGCGTATTCGCATCACGTGGGCTGGCCAGTTCCAACTGTGGCACGGCCTGCTCCACCTCTTTGATAAACTGCTCTTGCAGCGCAAGGGAGGCAATGCGCAGATCGGCCATATCAACCCCATCCCAAACCTTCAGCGCCTCTTCCAATGCGGCCATCTGCAACACCGGCGGCGTGCCGACACGCATCCGTTCAATGCCTTTGCCGGGGGCGTAATGCAGATCAAAATCAAATGGGTTGGCATGGCCCAGCCAGCCGCTTAGCGCCGGTTCCGCGCTGTCCGCCAGATCAGGGCGCACATAGATAAACGCTGGCGCACCGGGGCCGCCATTGAGGTATTTATAGGTACATCCAACGGCGAATTCGCAATTGGACGCCGCCAAATCCACTGGAATCGCCCCTGCCGAATGCGCCAGATCCCAGACCATCACTGCACCCGCATCATGGGCCAGTTTGGTCAATGCCTTCATGTCATGCATACGGCCGGTGCGGTAATCCACTTCGGTCAGCATCACCACCGCGATTTCATCGGTGATGGCACCTGCGACTTCTTCGGGGGCCACAGTGCGCAGCTCATACCCCTGCCCCAGCAACCCAACCAGACCTTCGGCCATATAAAGGTCACTTGGAAAGTTGCCCTTGTCGCTGAGGATCACGCGACGCTCGGGGCGCATCTTCACCCCCGCCGCCAGTGCCTGATAGACCTTGACCGACAGGGTATCCCCCATCACAACCGATCCTGCCGCCGCGCCGATCAAACCCGCAATGGCGCTGCCAACCTGACTGGGCTGCGCCATCCAGCCAGCCTTGTTCCAGCCGCCGATCAACATCTGCGCCCATTCTTCATTCATTACACCAGCCAGCCGCGCAGGCACGGATCTGGGCATCGGCCCAAGTGAGTTACCATCCAGATAGATCACCCCGTCCGGCAAGATAAACTGTTCTTTTCTCAATATATTTGCCATTCAAAGCACTCCTCTGACCTGCCATAATTCGGGAAACAACTCGACCTCCAGCATGCTGCGCAAATAGGCCACACCAGAGGTGCCCCCGGTGCCACGCTTGAACCCAATGATCCGTTCCACGGTTGTGACATGGTTGAACCGCCAACGGCGGAAATAATCCTCTAGATCGACCAGTTTTTCGGCCAGTTCATATAGTTCCCAATGGGCCTTGGGGTCTTGGTAAACCTTTTGCCACATATCCTGCACCGCAGGGCTGGCTTGCCAGTCGCCTTCGCTTGGCGCACCTGCCAAAGGGTCCATGCCCATGCGGGCACATGTCACATCAATGGCCACCTGATAGAGGCTGGGTTGCGCCAGTTCTGCGTTCAGCGCCCCATAGGCCACAGGTTTATGTTTGTGCAGCGCCATCAACGCCCCGATGCGGTTGCCCAAAAGATATTCCACCAGCCGGTATTGATGGGATTGAAACCCCGATGAATTGCCCAAGGAAGGGCGAAAGGCGGTATATTCACTGGGCGTCATGGTACGCAGCACATCCCAGGCGGAATTCAACTGTTCAAAGATCCGGGCCACCCGCGTCAACATCTTGAACGCCGGTTTCAGCCCCCCCCCCAGCATGACACGCCGCGCCTCCTGCAACTCGTGAATGGCCAGACGCATCCACAGCTCAGAGGTCTGATGCTGCACGATAAAAAGCATTTCGTCATGAGCATCACTTAGCGGATGCTGTGACGACAGGATGGCATCCAGTCCCAGATAGTCGCCATAGGACATATCCTTGGCGAAATCCATTTTTGCGCCCTCAGCGGCTTTGTCAAAATCACTCATTTCTGATCCCTCAAGGCAAAGCGTTGTATCTTGCCGGTGGCTGTCTTGGGCAACGCATCAATAAACCGGATGTCGCGGGGGTATTTGAACGGTGCGATGGTTGCCTTGACGTGATCCTGCAGGGCTTTGACCAAAGTCGCATCCCCCACAAACCCATCTGCCAAAACGATATGGGCCTGCACAACCGATCCGCGCGCCTCGTCCGGTGCCGCCACCACGCCGCATTCACTGACCGCTGGGTGGCTCAGCAGCGCCGCCTCAACTTCAGGTCCTGCGATATTATAGCCCGAGCTGATGATCATATCGTCGTTGCGGGCCGCGAAATACAGATAGCCCTCTTCATCCATCGAGAAACTGTCACCAGTGATGTTCCAGCCCCCCTCCACATAAACACCCTGCCGTTTGTCCGCGAGGTAGCGACAGCCCGTTGGCCCGCGCACAGCCAGCCGTCCGACTTCGCCACGTGGCACTTCCACCCCGTCAGCGTCCACAATTTTTGCCTCATACCCCGTCACGGGCTTGCCGGTGCAGGCCGCCTTGTGATCATCAAACCGGTTCGAGATAAAGATATGCAGCATCTCTGTGGCCCCGATCCCGTCCAGCATCGGCTTGCCGGTCTTGGCCTCCCAATCGTGATAGACGGGGGCAGGCAAGGTCTCGCCCGCGCTGACCGCAGCACGCAGCGAGGACAGATCCGCACCTTCCTCCATCGCCTGCAACATCGCGCGATAGGCCGTTGGGGCGGTAAAACAGACGGTGGCTTTAAACTTCTCGATGATTTCGATCATATTGGGCGGGCTCGCAGCTTCCAACAGGGTCGCTGCGGCGCCAAAACGCAGTGGGAAAATCGCCAACCCACCCAGCCCAAAAGTAAAGGCCAAGGGCGGCGAGCCGATAAAAACATCCTCAGGCGTGACCTGCAAAATCTCGCGGCCATAGCCATCTGCAATGATCAGCAAATCGCGGTGAAAGTGCATTGTCGCCTTCGGGTCACCCGTTGTACCCGAGGTAAACCCCAACAGCGCCACATCATCCTGCGCAGTATCTACCGCCTCAAATTGCACCGGTTTTTCCAATGCCAGCCGGTCCAGTTCCGCGTCATGGTTGCTGGTCCCGTCAAATCCCACAACTGTTTTGAGGAATTTTGACGTCTTGGCACAGCCCGTCATCTCATCCATCAGCCGCGTATCACAAAGCGCATGGCTGATCTCGGCCTTATCGACAATCGCGCCCAATTCACCCGCCCGCAGCATCGGCATGGTGTTCACCACCACCGCCCCCGCCTTGGTCGCTGCCAACCAACAGGCCACCATGGCCGGGTTATTGGCCGACCGGATCAACACCCGATTGCCCGGTTTGATGCCAAGGTTTTCAACCATCGCCGCGGCCAGTTTGTTGGTCCAGTCGGCCAGTTCCTTATAGGTCCGCCGCCGCCCGTTGCCGATCAGCGCGGTGCGATCCCCGAACCCCTTTTCCACCATCTTATCTGTCAGTTCGACCCCGACATTCAACCGCTCAGGATAGGTAAACCCCTCCAGAAGCAGATCCGGCCATGCCGCCGGATCTGGCAGATTATCCCGTGCAAAGCTATCCACATGCCCCGAGCGATCCAACATCCTAACTTCCTCCCAAAGTCTGGCGCGCAATCACCACCCGCTGCACATCCGATGCCCCTTCGTAAATTCGCAAGGCGCGGATTTCACGATACAGGCTTTCCACCATCTGACCTTGCCGCACACCATCACCGCCATGCAATTGCACCGCCTTGTCAATGACCTGCTGTGCATGATCCGTGGCAAACAGTTTCGCCATCGCAGCCTCTCGCGTGACCCTTGCAGCCCCAGAATCCTTGGCCCAGGCCGCGCGATAGACCAGCAAGGCCGATGCATCAACGTCCACCGCCATATCCGCGATATGCCCCTGTACCATTTGCAAATCCGCCAAAGGTGCCCCCTGCACATGGCGGGTGGTGACCCGCGTAATGGCCTCATCCAAAGCACGGCGCGCAAAACCCAGGGCCGCCGCCGCCACGGTAGAGCGGAACACATCCAGCACCGACATGGCAATGCCAAACCCTTTGCCTGCCTCCCCGATCAAGGCCGATCCCGGCAGTTTCACCCCGTCAAAATGCAAGGTTGCCAGCGGATGTGGTGCGATCACTTCCAAACGCTCCTCAACCTTCAATCCGGGTGTATCCGCAGGCACCACAAAGGCTGACAACCCCTTGGCCCCCGGTGCTTCGCCGGTGCGGGCAAATACCGTATAGACATCCGCAATCCCACCGTTGGAAATCCAGGTCTTATGCCCATCCAGCACAAAGCCGTTACCCTCAGCCGTCGCCGTCATTGTGGAACTCGCGACATCCGATCCCGACTGCGGCTCCGTCAAAGCGAAAGCCGAAATCGCAGCGCCTTCACGCGTCTTGGGCAACCATTCCGCCTGCTGCTCCGGGGTGCCGAACAGCGAAATCGCCCCGGTGCCAAGCCCCTGCATGGCAAAGGCAAAATCCGCCAAACCGTCATGACGCGCCAAGGTCTCGCGGATCAGGCAAAGCGAACGCACATCAAGCTTTTCATCGCCTTCAGCCCCTGAATGGCGCAGCCAGCCCCCGGCCCCCATCATCGTCACCAAGGATCGGCAAGCCGCATCCGTATCGCTGTGATCCACAGCCGCCAGATTGGCCGCCGCCCAATCGTCCAGCGCATCAGCCAGTTCGCGATGCCGCTCTTCAAAAAACGGCCAGGTCAAAAAGCTCCGGTCAGACATGGATCGCGCCCCCCAGCTTCATCTTGCCTCTAAACTCATTCCCGCAGCCTGCCACGTTCAATCCCCCTCAAAAACCGGACGCTCTTTTGCAACAAAGGCCTTATAGGCCCGTTCAAAATCGCCGGTCTGCATGCAGATCGCCTGTGCCTGCGCTTCCGCCTCAATCGCCTGTTCAATCGACATCGACCATTCCTGCGCCAGCATGGTCTTGGTCATCATATGGGCGAAATTCGGCCCCGCCTGAATTTGCTTGGCCAGTTTCACCGCATCCGCGTCCAGTTCGGCTGATGACACCAACCGGTTGAAGAAGCCCCAGCGTTCGCCTTCATCAGCAGACATCGACCTGCCCGTATAAAGCAGCTCTGCCGCCCGTGTCTGACCAATGATGCGCGGCAGGATGGCGCAAGCCCCCATGTCGCAACCGGCCAATCCTACACGGGTGAACAAGAACGCCGTTTTCGCCTCGGGTGTGGCAATGCGCAGGTCAGATGCCATGGCGATGATCGCACCGGCCCCGACACAAATCCCGTCAACGGCGGCAATCACCGGCTTACCGCAATTCACAATCGCCTTGACCAGATCCCCGGTCATCCGGGTGAAACGCAACAGCTCCTTCATGTTCATCCGCGTCAAAGGGCCAATGATATCATGCACATCGCCACCGGAACTGAAGTTGCCACCATTTGATGCAAAGACCACCACATCCACGTCATCAGCATAGACCAGATCACGGAACCAGTCGCGCAGTTCGGCGTAGCTGTCAAAGGTCAGCGGGTTTTTACGATCCGGCCGATCCAGCCGCACGGTGGCAATGCCATCTTCAATCTCGCATAAAAAATGTTTCACATCACTGCGCATGGGTCTTGTCCTTTGTGGTGGTCTCAGAGGCATTGGCAAAGGCCTGAAGACGCGCCGCCATAGCGCGGGCTTCCTCGGGGCTGACACTGCTGAGCATTTCATTAATCCAGTTTTCATGGGCCTGCGCCTGAGTCTCGAACTCTGCCACACCCGCCTCGGTCAGCCGCAAGACGATGGCGCGGCGGTCCCCCGGCACGGCGAGACGTTCAACAAGCCCTTCGTCACTCAACCGATCCGCAATGCCGGTGACATTGCCGTTGGACACCCGCAACACACCACTGAGCTGGCTCATCTTCAATCCATGGGGATGGCGTGACAGAGCAGCCATGACATCAAACCGCGGCAAGGTGGTCTTATGCTCCCGCCGCAGTTTCTCGCGCAGATCGTTCTCAATGCCACGCACGGTTTTCAGCAGCCGAAGCCAGAGGCGTAGGCGATCCTTCGCCTCTGTCATATCTCGCCACCGGAAACAGACAGATCATGCCCGTTGATCATCGACGCCTCTTTTGACGCCAGAAACCGCACCGCCGCCACAACTTCATCGCAGGTGATCATCCGGCGCATCGGATTGCCCGACACCACCATTTTTTCGGCCTTCTCGCGGTCAATATCCATCATTTTCATGACGTTGCGCACCGCACCATCAGCCATGGCCGTGTCTACAAAACCGGGGCATACCGCATTGCAAGTGATGCCCGTCTTAGCCACTTCGATGGCAAGCGAGCGCACCAGCCCCAAAACCCCATGTTTGGCCGCAGCATAGGCGGCTAGGTTCGCCCCCCCCTTCAGACTGGCAATCGAGGCCATGGCGATCAGACGCCCACCCGCTGGCATTTCCGCAAGGGCGGCGCGAAAGGTCAGGAAAACACCAGTCAGGTTTACCGCCAATGTGTCGTTCCACACTTCTACCGGCATCTTGGTCACCGGCATCGCGTGACCGGAACCAGCATTGGCAACCACCACGTCATAAGGTCGGTCAAACAGGGCTTTGACAGAGGCCTCATCGGTGACATCCACCTGCATCATCCGCATTTTGCCACCTGCGTTGGTTTCTTCCAGCGCGTCCAGCCGGCGCCCTGCAATGGTGACCGCGTCCCCCATCGCCGCAAAATCACGCGCCACGGCCTGCCCGATGCCAGATCCGCCGCCGGTTACCAAAACCTGTCTCATACTTTCTCCATTTCCGCAGCCTTGTCGGCCAGTCGCCACATCTGATCGCGCCCTGCCGCATAGGGCAAGGGCCATTTCCCGTGACGATCCCCAATCATCGTCGCCTCGCGCAGCGTCCAGAATGGATCACTCAGATGCGGACGCCCGATACAGACCAGATCGGCGCGCCCCGCCATCAGGATCGAATTGACGTGATCGGCTTCATAGATGTTGCCCACGGCCATGGTCTTGATCCCTGCCTCATTGCGGATGCGATCGGAAAACGGGGTCTGGAACATGCGGCCATAGACCGGCTGCCCTTCGGTTGAAGTCTGCCCTGCCGAGACATCGATGATATCTGCGCCCGCCGCCTCAAACATCTGCGCGATTTTCACTGCCTCTTGCGGCGTCACCCCGTCATCGCCGGTCCAGTCATTGGCAGAAATGCGCACCGACATCGGCTTGCCCTTGGGCCAGACCGCCCGCATCGCGGCGAAAACCTCCAGCGGATAGCGCATCCGATTTTCCAGACTGCCGCCATATTCATCGCTGCGCGTGTTGGACAGCGGCGAGATAAACGAAGAGATGAAGTACCCATGCGCCGCGTGCAGCTCGATCATGTCAAAACCCGCGCGTTCCGCCATTTCCGCCGAAGCGACAAAGGCATCGCGGATCTGGTCCATATCTGCGCGGCTTGCTTCCTGCGGCACTGTGTTCTCATCTGACCAAGGAATCGCAGAGGCTGAAATGATTGGCCAATTGCCCGCAGAAAGCGGCTTGTCCATGCCCTCCCAGCCGATGCGCGTTGATCCCTTGCGCCCCGCATGGCCAATCTGACAGCAGATTTTCGCATCCGTTTCATCATGCACAAAACGGGTCAGGCGCTGCCATGCCGCTTCATGTTCCGGCGCATAAAGCCCCGGACAACCCGGCGTGATGCGACCATCAGCGGAGACACAGGTCATCTCGGTATAGACCAGCCCCGCCCCCCCCTTGGCACGTTCGCCATAGTGGATCAGATGCCAATCCGTCGGCGCACCATCAACCGCTTTATACTGCGCCATGGGCGAAACAACGATGCGGTTCTCCAGTTTCATATCGCGCAGCTGAAATGGTGCGAACATCGGGGTGCGCACAGGTTCATCCGTGTTGCCGCCGGCCTGTTGCATGAACCATTTTTCGGCACCGGCCAGCCATTCCGGGTCGCGTTCGCGCAGGTTTTCATGACTGATCCGCTGTGATCGTGTCAGCATGGAATAATTCAGCTGCACCGGATCCAGATCAAGATAGCGTTCCACATCCTCGAACCACTCCAGGGAGTTGCGCGCAGCCGATTGCAAGCGCAACACTTCAAGTCGGCGTGCTGCTTCGTATTTCTCGGCCGCTACTGCGATATTCGGTTCTGCCACCACTTGATCCGCCAAGGAAATCGCTGATTCCAAAGCCAGTTTCGACCCCGACCCGATCGAGAAATGCGCCGTTGCCGCGGCATCCCCCAACAGAACCACATTCTTGTGATGCCATGTCTCGCACAAGACCCGCGGAAACTTGATCCAGGCAGATCCGCGAATGTGGTTGGCGTTTGTCATCAAGGCGTTGCCGTCCAGATGATCCTTGAACACCTCTTCGCAAATCGCGATGGTTTCCTGTTGGCTCAAATCGCCAAAACCGTAATTTTCAAAGGTCTGCTGGCTACATTCCACAATGAATGTCGCTGTATCATCGTCAAACTGATAGGCATGCACCCAAAGCCAGCCCTTGTCGGTTTTCTCGAAGATAAAGGTGAAGGCATCGTTGAACTTCTGATGGGTGCCCAGCCAGATGAACTGGCATCTACGCACGTCAATGTCGGGCTTGAAGGTATCCTGAAACTCCAGCCGGGTTTTGGAATTCAACCCGTCACAGGCAACCACCAGATCATAGTCATCCATATAGGTCGACGCCGCCTGCACCTCTGTTTCAAATTGCAGGTTCACGCCCAACTCGCGGGCACGGGCCTGTAGGATCTGAAGCAGTTTCTTGCGCCCGATGCCACAAAACCCATGGCCGGTGCTGACAGTTTTCTGGCCTTTGTAAATCAGGGCCATATCGTCCCAATAGGCAAAGTTCTTGCGGATCTCCGCAGCTGACACCGGATCATTGCTTTGCAGGTTTTCCAGCGTTTCATCGGAGAGAACAACACCCCAACCAAAGGTGTCATCAGGCTTGTTCCGTTCAAGCACCGTCACCTCTGCGTCAGGATCACGCAGTTTCATCGAAATCCCGAAATACAGCCCCGCAGGCCCGCCACCCAGACAAATCGCTCGCATAACTTCCCCCCAAATCTGCAGTCTCTGGAGCAGGCTATGGCCAAATTCGCTTTGCTTCAAGTAAAAATATTTTATACATAAAAGAAAATCGAAAATGATCCGCACCCAAGGGTCCTGGCGGGATTAGATGACACCGGAAGCTGTAAATCAACTGTGGGTCTGTGTTGGTCAAACCATATGTTGAAAGACGCCCCTGCCACCCTTAGGCTGATATGCTCACGCGCCATGGCTGGCCCCTGCCTGAGGTGCCACTAAGACCACCCTAAAACTGGAAAGCACCCAAATTTTGCGTCTGAGAGGACATTTCTGCATGACCCGAACCGCGACTTTCCACGATCTTGCAGGTAAATCCATTTTTATCACTGGCGGTGGTGCCGGGATCGGGGCGGCGCTGGCGGATGGTTTCATGGCGCAGGGGGCACAGGTTGCCTTTATCGGGCGCTCTGACGCCAGCGATTTTATGGCACAGATGGCAGAGAAACACGGCGCCGCACCGCTGTTCCTGCAAGGCGACATCACCGATACGAGGCGGCTGCAAGAAGCCATCGCACAGGCGGCCACGGTCCATGGCCCCATTGACGTGCTGGTCAACAATGCCGCAAATGATGCGCGTCATAGCACAGCCGAGCTGACACCGGAGGTCTGGGACCAATTGCAGGCCATCAACCTCAAGGCATATTTCTTTGCCGCACAGGCTGTGATGCAGGGAATGCAAACCAAAGGGAGCGGCGCAATCGTGAATTTCAGTTCAATCAGCTATATGATGGGGCAAGCGGGCTATCCGGCCTATATGGCGGCAAATGGTGCAATCACCGCATTGAGCCGTGGATTGGCGCGGGAGTTCGGACCGGATGGGATCAGGGTGAACGCATTGGCACCGGGATGGGTATTGACCGAAAAACAGCGCGCCACATGGGCCACCCCGGAGGCATTGGCCGCGCATCTTGAGAAACAATGCCTCAAAACCCATCTGACCCCGCAAGACCTTGTGGATGCAACGTTGTTTCTGGCATCAGACAGCAGCCGGATGATGACCGGGCAATGTATGGTCGTGGATGGCGGCGTGGTGGTGACAGGATGAGCATAACACCGGATTGGATTGCACTGGACTGGGGCAGCAGCAACCTGCGCGCGTGGGCGATGAAGGACGGGCGGGCCGAGGCCAATGTGCAATCGGCCGATGGTGCGGGCGGATTGATACGCGACGGGTTCGAACCGGCGCTGGCGGAACTGCTGGGCGTCTGGAATGTCACCGCGCGCACCCCGATCATCGCCTGCGGCATGGTTGGATCGCGTCAGGGTTGGGTCGAAGCCCCCTATCACCCCGTGCCCTGCTCGCCTTTGGCCCAGGGCACCACTCCTGCCCCGAGTGAAAAATTCAACCTGCAAATCATTGCGGGTCTGCGCCAGACCACCCCATCAGATGTGATGCGCGGCGAAGAAACCCAGATTGCCGGTTTCCTTGCGCTGAACCCGGAATGGGACGGGGTGATCTGCCTGCCCGGCACCCATACGAAATGGGTTCAGGTATCGGCAGGCGAAGTGGTCAGTTTCCAGACCTACATG
Source organism: Sulfitobacter pacificus (assembly GCF_030159975.1). NCBI lineage: Bacteria > Pseudomonadati > Pseudomonadota > Alphaproteobacteria > Rhodobacterales > Roseobacteraceae > Sulfitobacter > Sulfitobacter pacificus. The sequence continues at coordinate 1,055,109 of NZ_BSNL01000001.1, read as the reverse complement.
AGCGGCGAGCTGTTTGCCCTGCTGGCGGGTCAATCGGTGCTGCGTCATTCGGTCACCGCTGACAATTGGGATCAGCCGACCTTTGATTTCACTGTCGAAGAGGCGTTGAGCAAACCAGAAAAACTGGCCGCCCGACTGTTTGCCATCCGCGCCGATGATCTATTGGATGGGACATCTCCTGCCATAGGGCGTGCACGGCTGTCCGGGCTGCTGATCGGGGCTGAACTGGCCGCCGCCCGCCCCTATTGGCTGGGGACAAACATTGCCATCATCGGAGCAGAAGGTGCCGCCACCCCCTATGCCCGCGCCCTGCAAACCCAAGGGGCACCGGCCACCATCGCGGATGCGGAACGCATGACGCTTGCGGGGCTGACCGCCGCCTATCGCACCTGGAGAGATGCCCGATGACTCTGCCCTTGATCGCCATCCTGCGCGGCATCACCCCCGCTGAAGCCCCTGCCATCGGCACCGCGCTGGTCAACGCGGGCATTACGACCATCGAGGTGCCGTTGAATTCCCCCGACCCCCTGCAAAGCATCGCCGCCCTGTCCCGACATCTGGGGGATACGGCCATTGTCGGTGCCGGCACGGTCTTGTCTGTCGCGGATGTCAACGCTGTGGCACAGGCTGGCGGGCAGATCATCGTTTCACCCAATTGCAACACAGAAGTCATTCAAGCCACCAAGGCGCTTGATCTGCAAAGCTGGCCCGGCGTCTTCACCCCCACCGAGGCATATGCCGCACTTGATGCCGGTGCGGACGGGCTGAAACTTTTCCCCGGGGCCATGGCGGGGCCAACCGGTCTGTCCGCCATGCGGGCAATCCTTCCCAAGGGCACGCTGGTCTATGCGGTGGGCGGCGCGGGCCCGGAGAACTTTGGCGACTGGATCGCCGCCTCTGCGGATGGCTTCGGCTTGGGCTCTGCGCTTTATAAACCGGGGCTCAACGCCACAGAGGTGGGTGAAAGAGCCACCGCCATTGTTGCCGCCTATCGTACCGCCCTCGGATGAGCGTTTTCGATCCGCGTCTCTGTGGCTTGGGCGAAGGGCCGCTGTGGCATCCGACGCGGGGCATGCTTTTCTGGTTCGATATTCCGGGCAAACGCCTGCTGGCGCGCGACGGGAAGATTGCGCGCACATGGCAATTTGACTCGCATTTCTCTGCGGCGGGCTGGGTGGATGAGGACACGCTTTTGCTCGCCTCGGAAACCGCATTGTGGCGCTTTGACATCCCGACGGGTGACAAGACCCGGATTTGCCCGTTGGAGGCTGATAACCCCCTCACCCGTTCCAATGACGGACGTGCCGACCCTTGGGGCGGTTTCTGGATCGGGACGATGGGCAAAGGGGCGGAACCCAAGGCCGGGGCGATCTATCGATTGTATCGTGGTGAGCTGCGCAAACTGGTCAGCGACGTCACCATAAGCAATGCGCTCTGTTTTGCCCCGGATCAAAGCTGCGCCTATTACACTGATACTGTCACGCAAAAGATCATCCGCCAGCCGCTGAATGCCGGTGATGGGTGGCCCATGGGCACGCCAGAAGTTTTTGTGGATCTTAGTGCAACACGGCTGAACCCTGATGGCGCGGTGACCGATGTGGATGGCAACCTGTGGGTTGCGATCTGGGGTGCGGCATGTGTCATCTGTTTCGCCCCCGACGGATCGGAATTGCGCCGAACAGCGGTGCCTGCACGCCAGCCCACTTGCCCTGCATTCGGGGGCCCAGCACTGCGGGATCTTTACCTGACATCCGCATCTGAGGGCTTGCCAAAGGATACGATGAACGGGGCCACATTTATCGTCCGTGACATCGCCCAAGGCCGCCCAGAGCCACAGGTGATCCTGTAAACCACGCCCTTGCTGTTTGTTCTTCTTCAGGACAATCAACAGCCCGAATGCCGCACCTCTGACTGCCCGGAGCCATGATCGATGCAGAGGCACAGTCAATTGACAGCTCTCCCGATATTGCTTAACACATTAACTAATATTTAGGCAAATCTTAGTGGTAAAAGGAACACAGCATGGATTGGGAAGATTTTCGCACCCGAGGCAAGGACGCTGCCGATTGGGCTGCTGACTATCATGCTGGCCTGCGCGAACGGCCTGTGCGGGCCCAGACCAAACCGGGTGATATCATCGCACAGCTGCCGCCAAGCGCACCGGAACAGCCCGAAACCATTGATGCCATTCTGAACGACCTTGAACATAAGATCATGCCGGGCATGACCCATTGGCAGCATCCGCGTTTCTTTGCCTATTTTCCGGCAAATGCTGCGCCGGTCTCTGTGCTGGCGGAAAGCTATGTCACTGCAATTGCCGCGCAATGCATGCTTTGGCAAACCTCCCCTGCGGCGACAGAGCTTGAAACCCGCACCTGTGACTGGATGCGGCAGGCGGTTGGCCTGCCCGATGGGTTTTCCGGCGTGATTCAGGACAGCGCCAGTACCGCAACCCTCTGTGCGGTGTTGACCATGCGCGAACGGGCGCTGGACTGGGCAGGCAACCGCGCGGGCCTGAGTGGGCAACCCCGCCTGCGGATCTATGCCAGCGGTGAGGTCCATACCTCGATTGACCGCGCCATCTGGATTGCGGGCATTGGAGAGGCCAATCTTGTGCGCATCCCCGTAACCGGACCATCACGGGCAATGGATGTCACCGCCCTGCAAGCGGCCATCACCGCTGATCGGGCCGCTGGACATCTTCCGGCGGGCATCATCACCTGTGTCGGCGGTACTGGCGTGGGTGCAACCGATAACATTGCCGCAGTGATGGATATTGCCGAAAGTGAAGGGCTATACACCCATGTGGATGCCGCATGGGCCGGTGCCGCCATGATCTGCCCCGAATTTCAGGACATCTGGGCCGGTGTCGCACGCGCGGATAGCGTCGTGCTGAACCCGCATAAATGGCTGGGGGCGCAGTTTGATTGCACCACACATTTCCTGCGCGACCCGACGTCTTTGGTGAGAACACTGGCGATCCAGCCGGAATATCTGAAATCCGACGGCGCAGATGGCGGGATCATCAACTATTCCGAATGGTCTGTGCCACTGGGCCGCCGGTTTCGCGCACTGAAACTCTGGTTCCTGCTGCGGGCCCATGGGCTTGACGGGCTGCGCGGCATGATCCGCAATCACGTGAAATGGGCGAAAGGTCTGGCAGGTCTTTTGGCAGAGACTGCAGATTTCGAGATTGTGACCGAACCGATGCTGTCCTTGTTCAGCTTCCGCTATGCACCGGACGGTGTGGCAGATCTTGACGCTTTGAACCAACAGCTGGTCAATGCGATCAATGCCGACGGGCGGATTTACCTGACGCAAACCCGTGTCGACGGGGATCTGGTGATCCGTTTTCAAGCGGGATCATGGAGCTGTACCGCTGAGGATATTGCCACCGCTTTTGATGTGATCATCGAGCTTGCCCCAAAGGTGGCCGCACAGATGTCCGCCTGAACGAGAATCCCAAGCCCGACTCGGAATCGCCCTGCCCTAAGTGAATGAGTGACTGCGTTTAGCGACGGGCAGAGCTGAACCAATGCAAAACAGGGTCCAGAGGCAGGCTTGGATAAGTCTTGCCCTCAAGGTGCGATGATACGCACGCCGTCCATCCGCTCTACCGTCTGCATGTCCTCGTCATAAAGCTCTGTCAGTTCATCCACCAGCGTGTCAGTCCACTCTGGCATGTCCAGCTCTTCTTCAATCTCATCATCCAGCGCGAATTTATCGAGGAAGGCTGTGATCACCCGGCGCTTCTGAATTTCGGTAATGTCCTGATGCAGATGCATGTAGCTGCGCAGCCGTTCCATCCCCTCTTTCGACATGATTGTGGACAGCAGATCAAAACCGCCAACAATCTTTTCGTGATGATCGATCCCGCCAAGTTCACGAATGATCTGGGACCAGATCAACGGTGTGTCTTCGCTGCACCAGACAGTGATGGCAATATTCGGTGCAGCCTCGCGGATGTCGGCAATGGTGTCGGACCAGCGCAGATCCTGCGGATGACGCCCGCCCCAGAAGGCCGCTGGCGATTGATCAATGGCATGGTCATAAATGATGGGGATAAATGTGGCCGGATTGCGCACAGCCAGATACATCTCGATCTCGTCATCCGGGAACAGCGCCGCCATATGCGCCATCCTTGCCGCCGCTGCGGGGTAGAGAATCCCCTCTTGTATCGCCGTGCCCGCAGTACGGAAGAAATTCGCATCCGACAGGATCAAGCGGTCAGCAGGTGAGCCATCCAGCATAACATCCAGCAATACCTCACGTGCCTGCGGCGAGGCCGGGGTTTTGCGCATGGCATTTAACGTCTCGCGCACCAGCCCGCGATAACTGTTGGGGCCCGGGACCACAACACCACGCTGGGCAAAGCTTTCCTTGTTGCGCAGGACTGATTTAATCAGTCTTTCCTGCTCGGTAAAATGGGCGCCTGTCTGCAAAACCAGCTGCATAAATCTATACTCGGTCCATGGTGGAATGCTCTGTTGAATACAGGCTTGGGCCTTGGGTGTAAAACATCTAAATCGGTTTGGAAGCGGTGGAAAAATCCTTCTGAAAAAATCATGCATTTTTGGTGATCAGAGTGCTTGCATCCCAAAACATGATCTACTAAAGAACGCGCACACCTTAGGCAGATGCAAGTCGGTCGGAAGGTTTAGACGTCCTCAGGACGCCTGCCCCTATAGCTCAGCTGGTAGAGCAATTGATTTGTAATCAATAGGTCCGCGGTTCGAGTCCGTGTGGGGGCACCATTTTATTATCCAAAATCATCCGAAGACATCCGAAAAGCCCTGTGTTATATAGGTTTTGCGATACTTCTTTGTCCGATGCTGTCTAACTGCATCCGGTACGATACCCCCAAATTGGGGGTGTTTTTGGGGGTATCGGGTTTGAACCGAAAAAGTGATACCCCCAGCGATGCCATTATCAGACATTCAAGTCCGCAACCTCAAGCCGCGCGAAAAGGCCTATAAGGTCTTCGACTTCGAAGGTCTATTTGTCTTGGTGAAGCCCAACGGGTCGAAACTGTGGCAGATGAAATATCGCCTTTATGGCAAAGAACGCCTATTCTCGATTGGCGTCTACCCCGATGTGACCTTGGCCCAAGCCCGCAAAGCCAAAGAGGAAGCGCGCGCAAAATTAGCGACAGAAATCGACCCAAGCGAAGCAAAACAGACTGAAAAGCGGATGAAGCGCGAAGAGGCAGGCCAGACGTTCGAGAAGATCGGTGCTGAGTTTCTCGCCAAGCAACGCAAGGAGGGCAAGACCAAGGCCACCTTGGACAAGACAGAATATCACCTAAAGCTCGCCAACCGCGACTTTGGACGCCGCCCGATAACCGAAATCACCGCGCCAATGATCCTCAAGACGTTGCGCAAGGTCGAAGCCAAAGGCACCTATGAGACAGCACACCGCCTACGCGCACGCATCGGGTCCGTGTTTCGTTACGCTGTTGCTAGTGGTGTAGCTGAAATCGACCCCACCTACGCACTGCGTGATGCGCTGATCCCGACCGACCCGCATCCACCGCGCCGCGATAACCGACCCCAAGGCGCTGGGCCGCTTGATGCTAGAGATCGACGGTTTCGAGGGGCAAGCTACGACCCGCATCGCGCTCAAACTGCTGGCAATGCTCGCCCAACGCCCCGGAGAGATACGTCACGCCAAATGGGCAGAGATCGACTTTGCCAATAGGGTCTGGTCTATCCCTGCCGCAAAGATGAAAATGCGGCGGGATCACGTTGTTCCCCTACCCGCTCAAGCGATTGCGTTGCTGGACGAACTGCGCCGGATGAACGGGAATGGCGAATATCTGTTCCCGTCTTTGCGGACCTGGAAACGCCCAATGTCAGAGAACACATTGAACGCTGCGCTACGGCGCATGGGCTATTCTGGTGACGAAATGACTGCGCACGGGTTTCGTGCATCCTTTTCGACGCTGGCTAATGAAAGCGGCCTTTGGCACCCAGACGCCATTGAACGCGCGCTGGCTCATGTTGAGAAGAACGAAGTGCGTCGCGCGTATGCGCGGGGAGACCATTGGGAGGAACGCGTCAGACTTGCAGACTGGTGGGCTAGCTATTTGGACGATGCAAAGGCAGGCTAACGGAACAAGTGGAATCACTCAAAGTCAAAAATGCAGAAATCCGAACGTGCTCGACTAATATACCTTATAATGCATAATATTGGTGGCTTTCTGTTTGCCACGCCTGAACCGTTGGAGCCTCTTCGCTTAGGCGAATATTACAAACTGCGCGTACCAAAGCTAAACGAAAAGCGCGGTGAGCTTTTTGCGAAAATTCGCAATGATCTGATACAGTATCAAGACGAGGAACTTCTCGACAATTTTTCGTCTACTGGAATCCCAACTGCTGAATGGTCCAAACAGTGGGTCTCTAACTATCAAGCCGAGGTAAAAGCCGCATTCTCAAGTGCGAGCAAATGGCACAGAATTGAGCTGTTTCGCACGAAAGAACTTGCCGACTTCAAACACTGGGGACGGTCCGAATTCCTTTCGGTGAATGAAGTTGTTTGGCTTTCAGTTGGTCTTGAACCGAAAGAGGAATTCGTAAAGGCGGCGATGCCATCGAAGAGAACAAAACTTGATGGCAAATTCGATGAAGTTATCGAGTACATGACCCGACATCGAGAGATTATTCGTCGAAAATTTGATCCTAATAGCTTTGGTGACCATCCGGACTTTAAGGGCTTGCAAGAATGGATCGATGAAGTTCAGCTTGAAGTCCATCCCGGTTTTGCAAACATGCTGGCGGCCCGCCACAAACGAAAGCACACAAACAAGATAACTGGAAGGACCGACCGATCTCTTGAACCGATGGATGGGCGAGAGAGGGCTTCAATGGTCAAGCTGATCACAGCGATGGCAATCGATGCTTACGGATACGACCCAAAGTCGCGACGAAGTGCAATTCCAAACGAGATACAAGGGATCGCTGACAGACTCGGGCTAGAAATTACCAGCGAGACTATTCGGAAATATCTCAAAGTTGGGGCGGAAGCACTGCCCGAAGATTGGAAACCAGAATAGTCACTAATCGTTAAACGAATAGCTGAAAACTAACACTTTAAATACAGCTAGTTATGCCTCTTTTGCCTCGCAAAATCCTGTTCGGCCAATACCCAAGATATTGTTGCCAAGACTTGATCAGAATTCTTAACACAAGGACTGATCACAATGGACGATCTCAGCTTCCCGAAAACAGGCTTCGTGCGTCTCGCACAAATCTTAGCACCAAATGGCCCAATCCCCGTTTCTAAATCAACTTGGTGGGCTGGCGTCAAAGAGGGTCGCTTTCCACAACCTCAAAAACTTGGCCCCCGCACCACTGTCTGGAAGGTCGAAGACATCCGCGCATTGTTCGAAGATGATCAAGATGGCTAAACGCGTGAACCCTATGGCCGTGAAGGCCAATGCCACCTATGACGTCTTTGAAGCCGCTCAGGCTTTGAAAGTCACACCTGCAACAATTCGCAACTGGATCAAAGACGGCATGGAGGCGATGACCTCTTCCAAGCCTCACCTGATCCTTGGTTCTGCAATACGTGAATATTTGCATACCAGGTATGCGGCGGCGCGTCGTCCATTAGGCGCAGACCAGCTCTATTGCCCATCATGTGGCAAGGGTCAAAAGCCCCTCGAGCGCCAAGTAACCCAATCAGCAATCACCGCCAAAACAGACATCCTGAAAGGTGCGTGCAGTCGTTGCGGCGGCACTGCCACACGGATGATTTCGCACCAACAACGCCAAGAATTCGCGGCAACATTCCATATCAGCGCAGAGCGTAACAGCGAAGCCTAATTGATACCGCCTTCCTTCCCCTGAAATGACACTTACCCAACGGAGACATTCCATGCGAAAGTTCAATGAAGAAAACGAACGCATCAAGCGCCGCTACCTCAAGTATCTCAAGGCCGCGAAACGCAAAGACCCTAGCACGGTCCAAAAAGCGGCGGATGGCATCCTGAGGTTCGAAGCAAGCACAAAGTACGCCAGCTTCAAAAAGTTCCGCATTGAACAGGTAATCAAGTTCCGCGACCAACTCGACGAAGAGATCAGCAAGACAACGGGCAAGCCGCTTTCTAAGTCGACAATCTCAACGGTATTGGCTGCTAACAAAGGGTTCATTTTCTGGCTGGCCGATCAGACCGGATACAAACAACGCATCCGCCATTCAGACGCCGACTATTTCAACATGGACGCCAAAGGCCAGCGCATTGCTAGCGCAGTACGCGAGACGCCTTACCCTTCAATGGAAATGGCGCGACATGCGTTCAACTACATGCCGGAAAAGGCGGAGATTGATCGCCGCAACAAGGCCCTCTTCGCATTCTTCATGCTCACCGGGGCGCGGGACGGTGCCGTTGCATCCTTGCGCTTGAAACACATCAACATGATCGACGGTTGCGTGTATCAGGATGCCCGCGAGGTGAATACGAAGAATTCCAAGACGATCACGACGTTTTTCTTGCCTGTGGATACTGAATACCTCGATTGCTTTAGCACTTGGGTCGCATACTTGAAGGCAGAAAAGCTTTTTGGCCCCGACGACCCCTTGTTTCCCCCGATCGCAATCAAAGTGATCGACGGCGGGTTTAGGGTCGCTGGTTTCAAGCGTGAAATCTACAAGAACGCGAACGCCATCCGCGAAGCCATAAAGCTGGCCTTCATCCGCGCGGACTTGCCGCCCTTCACACCCCATGCATTCCGCAAAACGCTTGTGAAGTGGGCTGATGCCCAATATCCGACTCGCGAAGGCTTCAAAGCTTTTTCGCAGAACATCGGGCACAGCAATGTCGTCACGACAATCAGTGCATATTGCCCGATTTCCATCGAACAGCAGGGCGCGTTGATTAAGAAGGGAAAGGCGCAATCGGACATTGTCCCTCCCCGCGCCTGAAACTACTCTGAGGAAAACAGCAGGACATCCAATGTTTGAAAACGCCTTCAACAGCATCGACCGCGAACTCCGTAACGAAGAGGGGCTGGCGTCCGAGCTGGACTATGCGGAGCAGACCTCTTGGATATTGTTCCTCAAGTACCTCGACGACATCGAAACAGAACGGCAGGACGAAGCAGAGCTTGAGGGGCGCGACTATGCCCCGACCCTGCCCGCCGACATGCGCTGGAAAAGCTGGGCATCGGCCAAGAATGACGACGGCACGGACCGCAAGGATGTGCTGACCGGCGAAGACCTGATTGCATTCGTCAACACAACCCTCTTCCCGACTCTCAAGAAATACCGTGAGGATGCGACAAGCCCCGACACCATCGAATACAAGATCGGCGAAATCTTCTCAGAGATCACCAACAAATTCCGCTCCGGCTATTCGCTGCGCGATGTACTTGAGATCGTGGATGGGCTTGAGTTCAACACCCAAGAGGCCAAGCACGAGCTTTCCGACCTCTATGAGAGCCGCATCAAGCGGATGGGCAACGCAGGCCGCAATGGTGGTGAATACTACACCCCCCGCCCCCTTATCCGCGCCATGCTCAAGGTGATCGACCCGCAAATAGGCGAGACGGTCTATGACGGGGCCTGCGGATCGGCGGGCTTTCTGGTCGAAGCCTATACCCACATGCTGACCCCCGACATTTCTGCGACCGACTTCAACACGCTCCAGACCAAGACCTTCTACGGGCAGGAGAAAAAGTCGCTCGCCTATATCATCGCCATCATGAACATGATCCTGCACGGGATCACCGCCCCCAACATCCTGCGCACCAATACGCTGAACGAAAACGTCATGGATATTCAGGAAAAAGACCGCCACGATGTGATCCTTGCCAATCCGCCTTTCGGGTCTGGTGAACGCGCCGAGGTGCAGCAGAACTTTCCGATCAAATCGGGCGAGATGGCCTATCTCTTTATCCAGCACTTCATCCGCAAGCTCAAAGCAGGTGGCCGCGCCGCTGTGGTGATCAAGAACACGTTTCTAAGCAACGGGGACGCCGCCGCCCTGCGCCGCGAATTGTTGGAGACTTGCGATCTGCACACGGTTCTGGATTGCCCCGCCAAGGTGTTTCAGGGCGCGGGCGTGAAAACGGTGGTGCTTTTCTTTGAAAAGGGGCGCAAGACGCATCGCACATGGTACTACGCGCTGGACCCGGAGCGGTCCTTGGGCAAATCCTCCCCCCTGCGCGATGATGAACTGGCCGAGTTTGTGGAACTGCAAAAGACCCGCGCGGACAGCGCGAAAAGTTGGACGGTGGAGCGCGGGGATATTGATGCAGAGACGATGGATATGTCCGTCAAGAACCCCTTTGCGCCCGAGGAAGCACCCTTGCGGGAACCAGCGGAGATCATCGAGGACATGCTGGCGCGGGATGCGGAGACGGCAGAGATACTGGCGCAGATCAGGGGGATGTTGTGAAGGCGGCCCGGGAGGTTAAGCCGCTTAGCTCCCTTTGCGAACGAGTTTCAGTCGGGCATGTTGGGCCGACATCTATGCACTATTGTGATGACGGCGTGCCGTTCTTAAGGACACAAAATATTGGTGATAACGGCCTTCAACTCGAAGACTACAAAAGAGTTACGCCAGAATTTCACGCATCTCTAAAAAAGTCGCAACTGAAGCAAGGTGACTTATTGCTAGGTCGCGTCGTCACCGACGTAATGAAATGCGGTATTGTTCCGGCTGAACTTGGTGAAGCGAACTGCGCAAACATGATTCTGATACGGCCAAAGGAAGGTTTGTTGCCAGAGTTCTTAAACTATATGATCAAATCGCCTTTCGCTCAGGATTACCTTCTTGGGAAACGTGTTGGCTCTGCCCAACAAGTGGTAAACACGGGTATTTTGAAAGCTTGGGAAGTTCCCCATGTGACCCTCGAAGAGCAAAAGCGGATTGTGGCGGTTTTGGATGCGGCGTTTGAGGGGCTGACCCGCGCCACCGAGCACGCCGAAGCCAACCTCCAAAACGCGCGGGAGTTGTTTGGGGCTTTCTTGGAAGAACTGTTCTTGAAGAATGGAGAGAAATGGTTGTCAGCCAACCTTCAAGATACAGTTTCTGAGAACTGCACTTTGTCCTACGGTATCGTTCAACCCGGTGACGATGTTGAAGGTGGACTGCCGGTAGTGCGGCCAACCGATCTTGGAGTGTCTTTGATTTCCAGAACTGGCTTAAAGACAATCGCTCCCGAAAAAGCCGACGGCTATGCACGAACTCGATTGCAGGGTGATGAAATTCTCCTTTGTGTCAGGGGAACTACTGGTGTCGTCGCGAAGGCCCTCCCTGAGCTGGAAGGCGGCAACGTCACTCGGGGCATCGTTCCTGTTCGCTTCGATAGCCAAAAAATGTTGCAAGACTTTGGATATTACCAATTTCGCAGCCGTCACATTCAAGAGCAAATTGAGGCTCAGACTTATGGCGCGGCTTTACGGCAGATTAACATTCGCGATCTTCGCAAACTTAGCTTTACGTTTCCCGAAGTGAAGGAACAAGAAAGACTACTCCCAATGCTCCAAAATGCTCAGCGAAATTGCGAAGCACTTATTGAAGTGAATTTGGCCAAAACTCGCCGACATATCCGACCTCCGCCAATCCCTCCTGCAAAAGGCCTTTGCAGGCGAACTCACATAAAGCTAGGCTCGCCCGATGGTTGACCCCGCCCCCCGCCCGAACGAGACCGAAGCCGACACCCGCGCGGACCGGATTGACCCTGCATTGATGGCCCAAGGCTGGACCGGCCCCGACAAAACAGACGGCGCACGGGTCAGCCGGGAGGAAATGCTCTGGCCCGGTCGCATTATGTCCGGCGGCGCGCAAAACGCCCCCAAACCCGCAGACTATGTCTTGCGCATGAAAGGCCATGTCCTCGCCGTGATGGAGGCCAAGAAAGCCACCCTGCCCCATACCGAGGGGCGCGGCCAAGCCTATGACTATGCCACCCGCATCGGCGCGCGCTTTGCCTATTGCACCAACGGGCTGCGCTATCACGAGATCGACATGCACACTGGTGCGGAGCAAGAGGTGGATGCAGTCCCCACGCCCACGGCCCTCTGGGACCGCTGCTATCCCACCGGCAACGCATGGCGCGACCGCTTCGGGCAGGTCGCGTTCGAGACCGCAGGCGGCAAATGGCAACCTCGCTACTACCAAGCCGCCGCCGTCAACGCCGTGCTTGAGGCGATGTCCAAGGGCGACCGCCGCATCCTGCTGACACTGGCAACAGGCACCGGCAAAACCTCCATCGCGTTTCAGATCGCATGGAAGCTGTTCCAATCCCGCTGGAGCCTTACGGCAGAGCCAACCCGCCGCCCCGCATCCTGTTCCTCGCCGACCGCAACATCCTGGCAGATCAGGCGTATAATTCGTTTTCCGCGTTTGAGCCGGATGCGTTAAGCCGCATCAACCCCAAAGAGATCAGCAAAAAGGGCAAGATGCCCCGTAATGCATCCGTGTTCTTTACGATCTTCCAGACCTTCATGACCGAAGGCAAGAACGGCGAAGAAGAGTTCAGCTTCCGCGAATACGAGCCTGATTTCTTTGACTTTATCATCATCGACGAATGCCATCGGGGCGGTGCCAAAGACGAAAGCACATGGCGCAAAATTCTGGAGTATTTTGAACCCGCCGTGCAGCTTGGCCTGACCGCGACGCCCAAACGTAAGGTTAATGCCGATACCTATTCCTACTTTGGCGAACCCGTCTACACCTACGCGTTGCGCGATGGGATTGACGACGGTTTCCTGACCCCGTTCAAAGTGCGGCAGATGGCCAGCACGATTGATAGCTATGTCTACGACCCCGATGACGAGGTTGTGAGCGGCGAGATCGACCCCGACCACATCTATACCGAGGCCGAGATCAACGCGAAGATCGTGATCCCCGAACGCGAACAAAGCCGCATTCACGAGTTCATGGACCAGATCGACCCGCGCCAGAAAACGCTGGTGTTTTGCGCTACTCAGAACCATGCCGCTGCCGTGCGCGACTACATCAACCAGATCAAGGACATCGAAGACCCGCACTATTGCGAGCGCGTCACAGCAAACGATGGCGCGCTGGGCGAACAGCACTTGCGCGAGTTTCAGGATAACGAGCGGAGCATTCCAACGATCCTTACGACCTCGCAAAAGCTCTCAACCGGTGTGGATGCCCGAAACGTTCGCAACATCGTGTTGATGCGTCCAGTGAAGTCGATGATCGAATTCAAGCAGATCGTAGGGCGCGGAACGCGGACATTTGAGGGCAAGGACTTCTTTACGGTCTTTGACTTTGTCGAGGCCTACAAGCATTTCAATGATCCCGAATGGGATGGGGAACCGTTGCCGCCAGACGAGCCGAAGGCGAAACCGACGCCTAGTGATCGCCCCGCCCCAATCGGCCCTCAAGACCCCGGACCAGAACCAGAAGCCAAGATCGTGATCAAGCTGGCAGACGGCAAAGAACGCAAGATCAAGTATATCGCCACCACCAGCTACTTTTCGCACGATGGCAAATTGATTTCCGGCCAAGAATTCATGGACCAATTGTTCGGTGATTTAGGCGATCTGGTTACAGGCGAAGACCAATTGCGCGCCATCTGGAGCAACCCCGAAACACGGGTGCAATTTCTAAAGGTTCTAGCCGACCGTGGATATGACGCTGGACGGCTAGAAGACATGAAACGCCTGATCGACGCGCACAATAGCGATGTGTTTGACGTGCTGGCCTATGTGAAATTCACGCTAGCACCCCAATTACGTTCCGAGCGGGCAGAAGCTGCAAGACAGAGCGGCCTAACAGATTTCGAAGGTGAAATGCGTTCATTCTTGGAGTCCGTGTTATCTGCTTACGAAATCCATGGCGTAGACGAGTTGGCTTTGACCAAGATCGGTGACTTCCTGAAGGTACGCTATGGCGGTACAAACGGAGCTAAACGAGCATTGGGCGAAATTCCCAAGATCAAGAAGGCCTTCATGGATATACAGGCCCATTTGTACGCGCCATGAGCCAAACGCCCGCTCGACGAACATAGTAAAGCGCCCAATCTGAGAAGGCTTACGCCATGCTTAAACATCGCGATAACCAACCACCGAACCCAAAATGCACTGATTTGCGGGAGATCTTCTATTGAATTATTCTATTCTGAGCGGGCCTGGGCTTTTGGCTCTCCTAAGACAGGAAGTAAGAAATCCTGATTGCGAAGCGTGTTTTGCCGTAGCCTACCTTGGTGCCGGGTTGCATGAACGGCTTGAGATGAAAGATATGACCAAAGTAAAAATCGTGTGTGACTTCGTAAGCGGCGGAACAAACCCCGAAGGCGTTAAGGAAATTCAGAATTTGGGCGGATGTGTAAGGCACCTCGACGGGCTTCATGCCAAAATTGGCATAGTTGGCAAAAGGCTTAGCTTTGTCGGATCGTCCAACTTAACTGAAAACGGGTTGTCTGACCTTGGTACGAACAAACAGTTTCAGAGGTTAGAACGATCAGTCGTGTTTGACGGGGTTGATCCAAAGGTAGCTGTGGACTTTGAACAGTTCTGGGAAGCGGCTGCTGAAATCACAGACAATATGAAAAAATCCGCAAAAGAGGCTTGGGCGCGTCGGTTGCGTCATAGAGCGATAGAACAGACGAGAAAGGCAAAACCAGCACTTTCCGATTTGCTGCGTCATTCACCAGCAACCCTTGATTCTCTTGGGTTCCATATGATGGTTTGTCATGAACTTCACTCAAAGGACGAGCCGAAATTAGAAAAAGCTGAGAAAGAACTGTCAGAAGTAAATAGTGTGCCCTTAGAAGCTTGGTGGGGCCAAGCGTCCGTGCCGGATAAAGGTGTTTTCGTCGATTATACAGTGCATTCTGGTAACGATCCAAAGTGCAACAAATTGTATCGTCGAGACAAAAAGCTTTGGGATGACATTGGCGAAGGGGAAGATTCTTTTCAGGCTCTCCGCAAAATCAAAAGCTACAAAGGCGTTCAATGCAAAAAAAAGGATGAAGACATTCTGTGGAGTGGCTTTGAACGTTATAAAAAGGAAGTGCTCTCTAAGAATGCGGACTGGGATGAGCGCGCGCCTGTTTGGTTTCTTCTATCCGAATTGAGCGATTACATCGACTAGGAACTGAGGAGTTCTCCACGATCTTCAAGCAAGAATAGGCGATTGGGGGTATTATTGGGGGTATCAATTCTCCAGCGATTGAAAATAATCATAGTTGATAAAAAGTTACGCGCCAAAAGTGAAGACGTGTGGGGCACCATTTCATTACCCTAAATCGTCCAAAGACATCGAAAACCCTGTGTTATATGGGTTTTATCGAGATCGTTTGTCCGATTCTGTCCAGCTGCAAACGATACAACACCCCCGGATTGGGGGTGTTTGTGAGGGTATCGGGTTTGAACCGGAACAAGTCCCTTCCCCAGCAATGCCGTTCTCAGACATTCAACCCCGCAACCTTAAGCCGCGCGAAAAAGCCTATAAACGCTGCGCAAGATCGAAGCAAAGGGCACCTACGAAACGGCCCATCGCCTGCGCGCCTGCATCGGGTCCGTCTTTCGCTATACAGTTGCCCGCAGCATCGCCGATGGTCCGGCGCCAGCGCCTAACTCAATCAACTATCACTCGTGAAGCCTCTCAATAGCTAGATCACTTGACCTACCATTTCGATTGTATACAAATTGTGTACATTACTGGAGAACATGATGAGTCGCTTCTCAAAATCAGACTGTCTGGATGACTTGCGTCGCCGCATCCTATCAACGGAGCTTGAGCCCGGGCTTGATTTGGATGAGGCGGGGCTCTCACGACATTACGATATGTCGCGAACCCCAATGCGCGAGGTTCTTCAAAGACTTCAAGGCGAGGGCTTTGTCGTGATGAGCGAGAACCGCGGTGCAAAGGTTGCGTCGATGGATATCAGCGTGTTGCGGACATTTTTCCAAACCGCACCCATGGTCTATGCCAACATTGCGCGGCTCGCTTGCGAAAACCGTATGGGCGCGCAGATCGACCTTCTTAAACGCACGCAGGTTCAATTCGCAAAGGCGACAAAGTCGTCGGATGGTGCAGAGGCCGCGCTCGCCAACCACCAGTTCCACGCGATCATCGGTGAAATGGCGCATAACACGTATCTGGTCGCCTCATTGGCGCGGCTTCAGATTGATCACACGCGGATGAGCCAGACGTTCTATCGCCCTGCAGCCCCGTACGAAACGATGCTCGTCTTAAAGGCGATCGAACAACACGACGCGATGATCGCCGCAATCGAAGCCCGCGAGGGCGCGTTGGCGATCGACCTCACACTGCAACACTGGGACCTCAGCCGTGACCGGATGGAACGCTTTGTGCGCCCCGACCCGCTTCCTGTTGATGTCATTTCGTTTAAGGATCACACCAATGCAATTTGAAGGCATCTACACGCCGATTGTGACGCCGTATCACGACGATTTCTCGCTTAATGAAAAGGCGCTTTCCGAAACGGTAGACCATCTGGTGAACGCAGGTGTTCACGGCATCATCGTGGCCGGGTCGACGGGTGAATACTACGCCCAGTCGACCGCGGAACGGCTGGACATGATGACGCGCTGCGCCGCGCTGATTGGCGGGCGTGTCCCGATGATCGTTGGCACGGGCGCGATCCGAACAGAGGACAGCGTGATGTTTGCCTCCGCCGCCAAAGCCGCAGGTGCCGATGCGCTCTTGGTGGCCACACCGCCTTATGCATACCCGACAAGCCGAGAGATTGCGCTCCATGCGCTTGCCGTTGATCGTGCCGCGAATCTGCCGGTGATGCTGTATAACTACCCGGGGCGGATGTCGGTGAACATGGACGAAGACTGCCTTGACCGCTTGGGGCGTTCGCCAAATTTCTGTGCGATCAAGGAAAGCTCGGGGGATGTGAACCGGCTTCATATGCTGGCGCGGGACTATCCGCATATCGCCCTGTCCTGCGGTATGGACGATCAGGCGCTTGAATTTTTTGCATGGGGCGCACGCAGCTGGGTCTGCGCGGGATCGAACTTTGCACCGGAGGCACATATCGCACTCTATCAAGCCTGTGCGGTCGAAGGCGATTTCACCAAAGGACGCGCCATCATGTCGGCGATGCTGCCACTGATGCGGGTGCTGGAACAGGGCGGCAAGTTTGTTCAGTGCATCAAATACGGGCTGACCTTGCGCGGCATTGATGCGGGACCGCCACGCAAACCACTGCAACCATTGAACAAAGACGACAAACGCGAACTGGCCGAAGTGATCCGCACCATGAACACTGCCATTTCAAGCATTACAGGGGCCACGATATGACCGATCTGCTGACAAAAGCCGAATACGCAGCCATTGCAGATACACTTGATCTGCCCCGCAGCCCGTTCATTGACGGAAAATTCCAGCGCGGCGGCGGCCCAATGATGGCGACAACCAATCCCGCCACTGGCGAAGAAATCACACAGGTTTCAACGGCGGATACAAAAGATGTCGATCTTGCCGTCACCAAGGCCCGCGAGGCGTTCGATCAGGGCCACTGGTCCAAACTGGACCCCGACGCGCGCAAGGACATATTGATCCGGCTTTGCAAACTGCTGACGCGAAACAAGCGCGAGCTGGCTGTCATGGAAAGCGTCGAAAGCGGCAAACCGATCCTTGATTGCGAGACGATTGATCTTCCCGAAACGATCCACTGCATCAAGTGGCATGCCGAAGCGATCGATAAGATATACGACCAGACGGCCCCGACAGGGGACGGGGCGCTGGCCGTGATCCTGCGCGAACCTATCGGTGTCGTGGCGGCCATTCTGCCATGGAACTTTCCGCTGATGATGCTTGCATGGAAGATCGGACCCGCGCTTGCAGCGGGCTGTTCTGTCATCGTGAAACCCGCCGAGCAGACCAGCCTGACAGCCCTGCGCGTGGCCGAACTGGCCCATGAAGCTGGCGTGCCGCGCGGCGTGCTGCAAGTCCTCCCCGGCGATGGTCCGTCGGTGGGGGAACCTTTGGGGCGTCACATGGACGTTGATCTGGTGACATTCACGGGATCGACCGAAACGGGTCGGCGGTTCCTGCGCTATGCAGCAGATAGCAACCTCAAGAAAGTTGTGTTGGAATGTGGCGGTAAGAACCCTGCGCTTGTGTTCGATGATGCTGAAAATCTTGATCATGTGGCTGAACATGTGGTCAACGCTGCGTTCTGGAATGCGGGCCAGAACTGCTCTGCCACGTCGCGATTGATCGTCCACTCATCGGTCAAGGCCGCGTTGATGGAAAAGATCGATGCGCGGCTTCGCGATTGGAAACTAGGCGACCCGCTGGACCCCGCAACCCACATCGGGGCGCTGATTGATACCGATCACTGCGCCAAGGTACGCGGTTTTCTGGATTCCAAAGAGGATGGTCCGTTTGTTGCCCCTGTGGTTGTCGAGGTCAGTGCTGATGACGCATGCGCTCGCGACGAAATCTTCGGCCCGGTGCTGAGTGTGATCGAAGTGGCCAGTAACGACGAAGCGGTGCAGGTCGCCAATGATACCGCCTATGGGCTTGCCGCATCGGTCTTTTCCGCAGGTGGACGCCGCGCCATACGTGCGGCCCGCGACATCAAGGCGGGCACGGTCACTGTGAACTGCTACGGCGAGGGCAACATCGCCACACCGTTTGGCGGCTACAAGCAATCGGGCTTTGGCGGGCGCGATAATGGTCTTCACGCCCATGATCAATACACCGAAGTCAAAACCATCTGGATCGACCTGAACGATCCCGCAGACGGAGACAATGTCGCATGAGCGTTGACGCGGTCGGAACCGCCCGCCGGGGTCGCGGCGCGCGCAAGGCGCAGCGCCAGACCCGCAATGTGACGATGCTGCCCGCGCTAAAGCGCAAGCTGCCGCTGACCGAACCCATGACGCCCGATCAGATCGAAAAGATCGACGCGGCCTCTATGGATATTCTGGAAAACGTTGGCGTCCAGTTCCGCGATGACATCGCGTTGGCAGATTGGAAACGCGCAGGCGCAAAGGTGGTGGACGAGATGGTCTATCTGGACCGCCATCTGGTGCGCGAATTGATCGCAACGATCCCTGAAACCTTTACCTACAACGCGCGCAATCCAGCCAACAACCTGCCGTTCGGGCGGGATCATGGGATGTTCATTCCGATGACGGGCGCGCCGTTTCTGCGTGATCTGGATGACGTGCGCCGCAACCCGACGCTGGATGACCTCGCGAATTTCCACAAGCTGTCCCACATGCTGCCCGCGATCCATTCCTCGGCGCACCACATTGTCGAACCCTATGATCACCCGATCAGCCAGCGACATCTGCGCATCACCTATTCGTCGATGAAACACTCCGATAAGACGTTCATGGGTATGACCACCAGCCCCAAGAACGCCGAAGATGTAATCGAAATGTGCGGCCTCCTGTTCGGGGATGATTTCATCGACACGCACCCTGTTGTGACTGGCAATTGCAACGGCAACTCACCGCTCGTTTGGGATGAAACAATGCTGGGCGCGCTGCGGGCGTTCAGTCGGCGCAACCAACCGGTGCTTTGTAGCCCCTTCGTGCTGGGCGGGGCCAATACGCCCGCCAGTGTGCCCGCAACCGTGGCACAACTGAACGCGGAAGCACTAAGTGCACTGGCTTATACGCAGGTCGTGCGCAAAGGCGCGCCCGCGATTTATGGACATTATCTGTCCACGGTCAGCATGAAATCGGGTGCCCCCATGGCAGGCACACCAGAGATCAGCCTGATGAATTTCATGATCGGGCAGATGGCGCGGTTTTATGGCGTGCCGTGGCGCACATCGAACACGCTTGGCGGGGCCAAGACGTTTGACGCCCAAGCGGGCTATGAAAGTGCCATGACCATGAACGCCGTACTGATGGCCGGGGCCAACTACATGTGGCACTCCGCTGGATGGAACGAGGCGGGCATGCATTGTTCCACGGCCAAATTCATTGTCGACGCCGAGATGTGCGAAATGGGCTACCGCATGGCGGAAGGTATCAATTGGACCGACTTCGAGGCCGCGATGTCCGCCGTGCCAGACGTTGGCCCGGGCGGGCATTATCTGGGGCATCCCCATACGTTGGAGAATTTCCAAAAGGCGTTTTTCATGCCCGAAATGTTCGACAATAACTCAATCGAGCAGTGGCAGGCGGAAGGCAGCGTAGAGATCACCGAACGCGCCTTGATCAAGGCCCGCGCAATGCTCAACGAATATGAAGAGCCTAAATTGGACGACGGGGTGAACGAAGCCCTTCTGGATTACATTGCGCGCCGCGAGCGGGAGATTCCGGCCGTCGACGCGCTTAATCAGGACCACTAGGGTGGACGTCACCCGACTTCCCAACGACCCCGGCCCGGCAGCGTGGAACCGCCTTTTGCCAGATGCGGACCCTGCGACGCCGCTGGAGGGGAACATCATCGCCGATTGGCTGATTATCGGCGCGGGGTTTGCGGGACTTGCCGCCGCGCACCGTTTGTCAAAGCAGGCACCAGGCGACCGGATCGTAGTGCTGGATGCGGTGCGGGTCGGGGATGGACCGGCAGGGCGCAATTCAGGGTTCATGATCGATCTGCCCCATGATCTGACCTCAGCCGATTATGGCGGTGCATTAGAGGCGGATCGGGCACAAACGCAGGACAATCGTCTGGGCATCGCCCACGCCCGCGACATGGCGCAGGAATTTGGGCTGAGCGACGAGGCATTTACCATATCGGGAAAGATCAACGGTGCGGCAACGGAGAAGGGCCACGCGCACAACCTGAGCTTTGCCAAACATCTGACGGCATTGGGCGAACCCCACGACATGCTGGACGCAGCACACATGCGCGACATCACGGGCAGCGAGTATTATCAAAGCGGCCTCTTTACACCCGGCTGCGCCATGATCCAGCCCGCCATGTTCGTGCGCGGTGTCGCGTCGGGGCTGCGATCCAACCGCGTTTCGATACATGAGATGAGCCCCGTCACCCGCTTGGAACGGCAAAAGGATTGGATCGCATCGACCCCCAAGGGGCAGGTCACCGCACCGCGGGTCATTCTTGCGGTCAACGGGCATCTGAACAGTTTTGGATACCTGCCGGGCCGCCTGATGCATATTTTTACCTATGCGTCGATGACCCGTACCCTCAGCCCCCAAGAGAGCGCATGTTTGGGTGGTCATGCCACCTGGGGTCTCACACCTGCGGATCCGATGGGCACGACTGTGAGGCGCGTCTCTGGGATTGGCGGGGACAGGATCATCATCCGCAACCGCTTTACGTTCGATCCATCCATGGAGGTGAGGGCGAAGCGCATCGATGACGTCGCCCGCGATCACGACCGCGCCTTCGCAGCGCGATTTCCCAAGCTCGCAGATGTCAGCATGGAATATCGCTGGGGCGGGAGGCTCTGCCTGAGCCGGAACAACGTACAGGTTATCGGTGAATTGGAAGAGAGGCTGTATTCCGCCTGCTGTCAAAACGGGCTAGGCACCGCCAAAGGCACCTTGGCCGGTGGTCTCGCTGCAGATCTCGCGCTTGGAATATCCTCCCCTGCTTTGAGCCGCGCGATAGCAGCCGATGCGCCATCACGACTGCCCCCGGCTCCTTTGTCGCGTATCGGCGCGAACCTATTTCTCAAATGGCAGGAACGCCAAGCAGGTGGCGAGCTGTAGTTTGAAAAGGTCACTTCGCCACGTTAATCCTCAGATTGACCACCTATGGCATTGGGCACTTCAGATTTGCGCCTCCACCTTCTTGCAATCTGCACCCGGGCGTCCCGCCGGTGTTTCATCCGTCAGATAAATGCTCGTTTAGGTGTTGGCGTATAAACATCCAACCCATTGACGGATATCCTGTGTGGCGGCGGCATTCGCAATGACTTCCCCCGCCTCCCGGAAGCGGACATTCACGCCAGCCGCAGCATCGAATAACTTGGAATCGTAGCGGTCATTCCCTGCGTGATGTATGAATGGCCGGTCTCGGATAATCCGCCATCTGCTGCGCTTTCATTTTGAATGCGCGAAATTCAGATTCCAAATTTGGGTATAAAAGTAAGATTTAGGATTACAACTGTGCGTAGATATATATTCCTCCCTTAATATATCATGTTAAAACAAATAATTAGATACTTAACGTGGAGATCTGCGGGCCATTCACATCGCCAAGTGCCCATATGTTCAAGCAAATCAAACAGTTCGCCTTGTGCGGCACAGCTATCTTTACTTTCTGAACCTTTCTCACGCGGCAATATCATCAATCAAGCCGACAAGCTGGATCAGAAACTCACCTGACCCGTCTGTGGCAAGGGCTGCCTGATAATATTCGTCTGATGCAGAAAAAGCGGTGGTTAGACTTTCCGTGCTGCCGTCAAATAATTTCATCACGTTGTTTGCACGCTCAATGTTGCTCATGCCCAAGACCGCACCAAAATGAAGACCTACATCGGTCTTGTTTTCGAGATAGGTCTGATCCACGTTCTGTTGTGCAATAAATGAAGTGCTTGCCCCCTCCGGGGCTTCGGCCCGCACCCCGTTGAGGAAGATGCGGATAAACTGGCCTTCTGACACATCTCCAGACATCAAAGAATCGATCCAAAACGCCCTGCCCTCTTCATCGGGGCCCCGACCAAGTACATTTTGATAAACCGAGGTGACAAACTCGGCTGCGTCTGGTGTATCCCCATAAATCAAACGGGTTTCGGGCTGGTCAAAAAAAAACTCAGCAACCTCATCAAGACTGGACCCGTTGATAAAGGCACAGGTCCAGAAGTAGAGCCCTTCCGCATCCGGGGCACGATTGAAATACGCAATGTAAAGCTCAACGAGAGAGATGTATTCGCTGGGATCAAGGTCGGTTCGCGCCACCTCCCGGTCTCCGTCTGCTGTCAAGGTCCAGTCTCTATTGGTAAAGCGCAATATGTTTATCCCACCGGTGTCCGTGCCTTCTGCCCCGCTGCGGTCAACGATCCTCACGGTATCTTCGGTAAAATCGAGCTGAATACTGAAACGATCTGATGCCCCATCATAAACTGCAATATCATTGCCCAGGTTACCCAAGAATTGATCATTTCCTGAACTGCTGATTATCACATCATCGAAAACCGTTCCAATGATCCGCTCGATATTGCTGAAGGATTGTACGAAACCCTGCCCTGCGGCTGTGCCTCGCGCTTCCTTATTGGCAATGTCAATCTCAAGCCCACTGTCGAATGCCCCGAAAGCAAAGCTCAGCAAATCCTCACCCGCCCCCCCGTCAATTGAATCATTGCCGATGCTCGGGCTGAGGGTATCATTGCCAGCCAGACCGTTGAGAATGTCGTCACCGTCCAAGCCTGATAGTAGGTTGTTTGCCCCGCTGCCGGTGATGCTGTCGTTGGCACGGGTACCTTGAAAACCCTCGATTTCTACGAGTGTATAGGTGAAAGTATCTTCGCCCACCTGGGCGCTTGCAGAAGCTATTGAAAGGTCCGCCTCTACTCCGTTTACAAAGGTTCGATTGTCGCCTCTCGCGGTGTTGAACATTACCCAATCCCGCCCCTCGCCACCGTCGAGTGTTTCGTTCCCTTCTGTCGCATAGAGGCTGTCATTGCCGTCGCCACCGAGCACGCTGTCGTTGCCTAAGCCGCCAAACAGGGTGTCATTGCCGTCGCCGCCAATCAAAGTGTCATCACCTTCGCGGCCTTGAAGTTCGTTGTCGCCTTCATCCCCGGTCAGGGCGTCAGCAAAGCGCGAACCTTCTAGGGTTTCAATACTTTCCAGAGTGTATCTGTATGTCTGGCCCTCAATCTGGGCTACAGCCTGGCGTGATCCGAGGTCCACGGTGACACCTTCGACAAAGATCGGGCCGCTGCCGGTAGATGTTCTAAAACTTGCTTCGTCACGACCGTCGCCACCGTTGAGCGTGTCGTCGCCTTTTGTTGCGTAGAGCGCATCGTCGCCTGCGTCACCATAGAGCAGGTCGTCGCCCAAACCGCCAAACAGCCAGTCATCTCCACCCTGACCGAACAGGGTGTCATTCCCTCTACGACCGCGAATTTCATTGTCGTTTTCGTCACCCCGGAGCATGTCATCAAACTCCGACCCTTCAAGGTTTTCTACGTTTTCAAGGGAGTAGGTAAACTGCTGACCATCGATCTGAGCATTTGCAAGCCTCGCGGCGAGTTCGACTGAGACGCCTTCTACAAAAACCGGGCTGCCAGAACTTAATGCTCCAAAACTAACTTCATCACGGCCCTCGCCCCCGTCAATGGTGTCGTTGCCTTGCATCGCAAAAAGCTCGTCATTGCCCGCGCCGCCATATATGAAATCATTTCCCCTGCCGCCGAACAACTGATCATCGCCGGCCCCTCCGTTCAGGGTGTCATCACCGTCGCGACCTTGAAGAGTGTTGTTTTGGCCATCTCCAGACAGGGTATCATTGAAATTCGAGCCTGCTACATTTTCAATACCAATCAAGACGTGTGCCAAAGATGACTCCTGCAGAACTGCAGTAGTACGTCCAGCAGCCAGATCGACAGAGACACCATTGATGAAATAGGGATTGCCCTGAAACCAAGTGGTATATTGCACCCGGTCGGTGCCTTGACCACCGTTCAGCGTGTCGTTGCCATTGCCGCCAAAGAGAGTGTCATCGCCGCTAAACCCAAAAAACCTCACATCTTCGTCGTTAAAACCAAAGAGTCTATCGTCGCCGAGCGTGCCATATACTGTGCGCATGAATGCCTATCCGTTGCTATGGGTTGATCGTTAATTTAGAAACATGACACAATTGATGCAACCTATGATTGAGATCATTCCCGCACTCAATGGCATCTTGCAGTCGGATTGCACCCGAAATTGGCCTGTTCACCTCTGGAGAGAAAATACATGGTCTTCGGCAATCAAAACGGGGTTCAAGAACGGTCAACGCCACCAATAGAGGTGAAGGCCGAAGCCACGCCTGCCTTGCCATTGCTTAACGTCAAAGGCCTGGTCCCGTCACGCTGCTGTGAGGCAAGCCTCGCTCAATCGTTGATTGCCCCCCCCCCGCAAAAATCGGGCGATCGGTTTCATCAGTTCAGAGCGTTTCGTCATCCCGGTGACGGGGGAACAGTGCTGCATCCCTCATCAGCGGCGCTGGTCCCTAGTCAAGCGCCAGCTGCTGGTGGGCGCGGGGGCCGCCCAAGGATAGCGACCCGCCCATCCCTACGCGTTCAGACGGGCAACGATGCTTTGGGCGGTGACCATCCCCAGTACCGTATCCCCATCCATAACACGCAATGCGTCAATCTCGCCGGTCAATTGCTGCATCAGCTCTGCCACGGGGGTTTCCGCCGCGACCTGAGGGGCTGTCACCTCGCTGGCAGGCTCCATCACGTCGCGGGCGGTCAAAACGCCCAGGGGGTTCATATTTGACACGAAATCAGCCACATAATCGGATGCGGGATTCGAGAAAATCTCGCGCGGGGTGCCCAATTGCACGATGCGCCCACCTTCCATGATCGCGATACGGCCGCCCAGTTTGAATGCCTCGTCCAGATCGTGGCTGACAAAAATGATCGTGCGTTTCAGATCGCGTTGTAGTTCCAACAGCTCATCCTGCAGGCGTGTGCGGATCAGCGGGTCCAACGCCGAAAACGGTTCATCCATCAGCAAAATCGGCGCTTCCGTGACAAACGCACGGGCAAGGCCGACCCGTTGCTGCATACCGCCTGACAGGTCCCCCACCTTGCGATCGGCCCAATCGGAAAGCCCCACCAGCGCCAGTTGCTTTTCGGCGCGGGCGTTGCGTTCGGCCTTGGCAATGTCGGAAAACTCCAGCGCCATCGCCACATTATCGCGCACCGTGCGCCAAGGCAGCAGCCCGAATTGCTGAAACACCATCGACACACATTCACGCCGCACCTTACGCAGATCCGAGGGCGAACATTCCTGTACATTGGCCGACCACGCGCCGTCATTGACTTCGACATGGCCGCGCACCACCGGGTTCAACCCGTTCACCGCCCGCAGCAGGGTGGATTTGCCCGAACCCGAGAGCCCCATCAGCACAAGGATCTCGCCCTCCGCCACCTCAAGCGAGCAATTATGCACCCCAAGCACCTGACCGGTCGCCGCCTCAATCTCTGGGCGGTTCTGACCTTGGTCCATCAGTTCAAGCGCTGCTTGAGGTTTTTCCCCAAAGACAATGGAAACATTGTCGAATTTTACTGCTGTGCTCATTTTTGACCCACCCGCAACATCCGATCCAGCATGATGGCAACCACCACAATGATCAGACCGCTTTCAAATCCCAATCCGGTGTTGACCGAATTCAACGCCCGCACCACCGGCACGCCCAGACCGTCCGCCCCGACAAGGGCAGCAATCACCACCATCGAGAGCGATAACATGATCGTCTGGTTCAGCCCCGTCATGATCTGGGGCAGCGCGTAGGGCAGTTCGATTTTCCACAGTGTCTGGCGGGGCGTCGCGCCAAAGGCCTGCGCTGCTTCCAGCAAGGATTTGGGGGTAGAGGCAATCCCAAGCTGAGTCAGCCGGATCGGTGCCGGCAGAACAAAGATCACCGTGGCAATCAGGCCGGGCACCATACCAATGCCAAAGAACACAATGGCCGGGATGAGATAGACAAATGTGGGCAGCGTCTGCATCAGGTCCAGCACCGGCCGCATGAAACGGTACAGGCGCGGACGATGGGCTGCCGCAATACCGATCGGCACACCAACCCCCATGCAGACCACACAGGCCGACAGCACCAGCGTCAGGCTTTCAGTCGTCTCTTCCCAGTAGTCCTGATTGAGGATGAACAGGAAACCCACCACAATAAAGGCTACGGTTTTCCAATTGCGCTGGATGCCCCAAGTGAGTGCAGCAAAAGCGGCAATCACAATCAGCGGATGCGGGGTTTGCAACACCCAGAGAATGGCCTCGATCAGCCACTCCATCACCATCGCCAGCCCGTCAAAGAACCATTCGCCCTTGATCTGAAGCCAGTCGAACGCCGCCTCTGCGATGTCATCGACCGGTATCTTATTTTCCGTCAGCCAGTTCATCTTTTCCCCCGAAAACACGATGCCCGCCCCTAAGATCAGGGCGGGCATCTTTTACGCTCTGTCGCGATTACTTCAGCGATGCGGCTGCGGCCATTGCATCACCACCGTCCTTGGTGGTCACACCGTCAAGCCATCCACCCAGAACATCGGCATTTGCCTTGATCCACATGGCGGCGGCTTCTTCGGGGTCGTTGCCGTCATCCAGAATCGACCCCATGATCTCGTTTTCCATGGCCAGGGTGAATTCCATATTGTTCAGCAGTTTGCCGACATTCGGGCATTCTTCCACGTAACCAGCACGCGTGTTGGTATGCACCGTGGCACCGCCCAGATCCGGGCCAAAGAAATCATCGCCACCTTCCAGATAGGTCAGCTCGAAATTGGCGTTCATCGGGTGGGGTTCCCAGCCAAGGAAGACAATCGGATCCCCCTTACGGCTTAGGCGTTTAACCTGCGCCAACATGCCTTGCTCAGAGGATTCGACCACTTCGAAATCTTTCAGGTCGAATGCGTTGTCATCAATCATCGACTGGATCAGGCGGTTGCCGTCGTTGCCCGGCTCGATGCCATAGATCTTGCCGTCCAGCGCGTCAGCCTTGGCTGCGATATCAGTGAAAGAAGCGATTCCCATATCCGCTGCGGCCTTGTTGACTGCCAGCGTGTATTTCGCGCCCTGCAGATTGGCGCGTACGGTATCGACGGTTCCCGCCTCACGATAAGGAGCGATGTCAGCTTCCATTGTCGGCATCCAGTTGCCAAGGAAAACGTCGATATCACCCGCCGCCATGGAGGTATAGGTGACCGGCACCGACAGGATCTTTGTCTCTGTCTCATAGCCCAGCGCGTCCAGTACAACAGAGGCAGCAGCCGTCGTGGCGGTGATGTCGGTCCAGCCGACATCAGAAAAGGTCACCTTGTCGCATCCAGCTGCGGACAAAGATGTGGCAAAGCCAAGGGCGACAGCAGTAGTGGCCAAAAGATGTTTCATCATAAACTCCCGGTTTTTTGTTGATCGTTGCGTCAATAACAAGCGATTGCGAAGGGCAATGCAACCAGTATCATGAGAAATCACATCAATCCCCCACCAACCATCGGTAAATTAACGGCCTCCCCCTCCCAAAGTGCCATTGGCAGTCGATTGAGTTTTCTAATCGGCATGCTAGAATTGGCACACCCTAGTGATGAAAGACGCAAGACATGAATCTGGCCCAATCCAGCGGCAATTTTACATCCTGTGCGGATTGTAACATCAGAAACCGTGCTGTCTGTGCGACTTGCGACGCTGAAGAGCTGAGCCGTCTGGAAGATATCAAATATTACCGATCCTTTGATGCCGGTCAGCAGATCATGTTTCAGGGTGACGAAATGCATTTTGTGGCCTCTGTTGTTACCGGTGCTGCAAAGCTGTCGCGCACCCTGCCCGACGGGCGCATCCAAATGCTGGGTCTGTTGCTGCCTTCCGATTTTATCGGGCGTCCGGGACGCGAACATGTGGCTTATGATGTTGAGGCGATTCAGGATGTCACCCTGTGTTGTTTCCGTCGCAAACCCTTTGAGGCCCTGATCGAGGTCACCCCGCATATCGGCCAGCGTCTGTTGGTGATGTCACTGGATGAATTGGAAGTGGCGCGCGAGTGGATGATGCTTTTGGGGCGCAAGACCGCGCGGGAAAAGATCAGCTGTCTGTTGTCCTTGATTGGTCGACGCACCGCATCGCTGCACCACAAGCGGGTAAGTGACGGGCTGTCCTTCGAAATGCCGATGTCGCGTGAGGCCATGGGGGAATATCTGGGCCTGACCATCGAAACCGTCAGCCGCCAGATGACCGCCCTGCGCAAGGACGGTGTGATTGAAATGACCGGCAGCCGCACCATCACTATCCCTGACCTGACCGTACTGATGGCCGAGACGGGTGATGATACGGATGGTGGGGTGCTGTACTAAGCCATTCCACGAGATCGCAGAGGCATCGAAAATCATCCGCTCTGAAATGCCATTGTTATGGCTGCGTCAGGGGTCGACGGCTGCCATAAAGGGAACAGGCGAAATCGGCGCACCAGTGCCTAGTCACCGTCAGCGCGGCAGGAAAAGGGCACAAAGGTGCTGGCCATCCCCTCGTTCATGGTCATGATCGTCAGCATATTTGCCATATCAAACTCTGCCTTGCTGCGCGGGCAGACGGCAACCCTTTCGCGACATCCGGCGGCGAGGAAAGAGGCGTTCCGGGATAGAAATTTCTCGCTGACGTCCTGCTGATCAACAGCCAGATAAGCCGCGTCCCAAGCCCGCTTATAAAGCAGACATTTCTGCGCCCGCCATGTCAGCCCCTCATTGCTATGCCCTTCGGCCTGTGAACCATCAGAGACAAGCTGCGCGGCCATCAAAGCCAAAGCAAAACCGAACCGCCGCATCATTGACCCCTTGCTGCCCAATGCTCTGCGGGTTTTACACGCGGCGCAACTTCGCCTTCAAGGGGTCACGGCGTACGCGGCGGGGATATGCCACCGCTTCGTAAGGGCTTAACCGAAGTACCCCACGACCAATGGGCAGGGCGATCACAGATGCGACCACCCCGCCCGGCATTTCGAAAGCACGACTCTTCCTTCTCATACCAGCCTAGGGAGAACCTGTCTGATCCGGGGCTGCCCGCTAATGCGCCATGAACACCGGTACGGTGGCATCTGTCAGGATGCTGCGGGTGGTGCCGCCAAAGATCGCTTCGCGCAGACGGGAACGACCATAGGCCCCCATCACCATCATACCACACCCCAGTTCAGTCGCGCGGCGTTCCAACGTGGCGGCCACGCTACCGTCACTCTGATTACAGACCGAAAGCTCACATTTGATCCCCTGCCGCGACAGGTATTGCGCAAAGGCCCCACCGGGATCGGAACGATCTGGCGCATCCTTGGGGGGATCGACCATCACCACATGCACATAGGAGGCTTTGGTCAGCAGGGGCAGCGCCTGCCGGGCGGCCCGCAGCGCGGTCGCGCTCTCGTCCCAGGACACCAGTATCTTGCTGGGCGGGGCCGTCACCTGCGCTTCTTCGGGCAGCAAAAGCAGCGGCACACCGGCCTCAAACAGGATGGTTTCCGCCAGCCTGCGCGTGCGATCCTGATCGCCTGTACTGTTGATGCGGTGCTGCACCACCAGATCGCTGAACCGCGTGTGACGTGCAATTTCCGTGGCGCTGCTGGCCCCGCTGCCGACAATTGGCTCCACATGCCAGCGGATGTCTTCATCGGCCAGCTGCGCCGTGGCCAGATTGCCCAGCGCTTTG
Organism: Sulfitobacter pacificus; assembly: GCF_030159975.1. Taxonomy (NCBI): domain Bacteria; kingdom Pseudomonadati; phylum Pseudomonadota; class Alphaproteobacteria; order Rhodobacterales; family Roseobacteraceae; genus Sulfitobacter; species Sulfitobacter pacificus. The sequence continues at coordinate 1,024,866 of NZ_BSNL01000001.1, read as the reverse complement.
GCACGCTCCAGACTTTCCTCTACGCCAAGACCCATCGGGATCGGATCAAGGGCCGCGCCCATCATCGCGGTCTGATCAAACCCGATGGCAAGGGCCAATACATGTAGATGCGCGTCCAATGCCCGCGCCGTGCCGATTGCAGCCTCAAGCTGGCCCGGAGCCTGATCAATTTCGGTGATAATCGTGGTGACAGTTTGAATAGACATAAAGAGCCCTCCTGTTTCCGGTCTACTCTCACTGTGCCTTCCTATCTTCATGCCGTCTTTGACCTTGGCCAAGCAAAAACCACCCCGGCATTGACTCAGATCAAAGACCGCCCGGCCTGTCCTTGGGAAAAGGCCACATAGGAATGAACGCCCCAGCCCTGAATTTGGCTGCGGGTGAATAAAAGGGGCACCATTATGACGTCTGACTATTTCAAGCTGATCCTGCTGGCGGGGATTACGCTTTTTGCCGCAATAGCTGCCAGTTGGGGCCGCGATCTGGCTTATCAGGTGCATGCCTTCCTGATCATGGTCATCGCTGCCGGCATGTTCATCTGGGTGCTGCGTAATACCGACGAAGAGCCGCGCCCGCAGACTGATTCCAACGGCTATATGGACGACGTGATCCGCGCCGGTGTCATCGCCACCGCCTTCTGGGGTGTTGTGGGCTTCCTTGCCGGTACCTTCATCGCGTTCCAGCTGGCCTTTCCGGCGCTGAACTTTGAATGGGCGCAACCCTATGCAAACTTTGGACGTCTGCGCCCCCTGCATACGTCAGCGGTGATTTTTGCCTTTGGCGGCAACGCGCTGATCATGTCGTCTTTCTATATCGTGCAACGCACCTGCGGTACGCGCCTTTGGGGCGGCAATCTGCGGTGGTTCGTGTTCTGGGGCTATCAGCTGTTCATCGTGCTGGCCGCAACCGGCTATGTGCTGGGCTCGACCCAATCGAAAGAATACGCCGAACCTGAATGGTATGTGGACATCTGGCTGACCATCATCTGGGTTGCCTATCTGGTGATCTACATGGGCACGCTGATCAAACGGAAAGAAAAGCACATCTATGTGGCGAACTGGTTCTTTCTGGCCTTCATCATCACCGTTGCGATGTTGCACCTGATCAACAACCTGTCCCTGCCGGTCTCGATCTGGGGCTCAAACTCGATCCAGCTGTTCTCTGGTGTGCAGGACGCCATGACACAATGGTGGTATGGTCATAACGCCGTGGGCTTCTTCCTGACCGCCGGTTTCCTGGGGATGATGTACTATTTCGTACCCAAGCAGGCCGAACGTCCGGTGTTTTCCTATAAACTTTCGATCATCCACTTCTGGGCGCTGATCTTTCTCTACATCTGGGCGGGCCCGCACCACTTGCACTATACCGCCCTGCCCGATTGGGCTGCGACCCTTGGTATGGTCTTTTCGATCATCCTGTGGATGCCCAGCTGGGGTGGTATGATCAACGGCCTGATGACGCTGAATGGCGCATGGGACAAGCTGCGGACCGATCCGATCATCCGGATGATGGTGATCTCGCTCGCCTTCTACGGCATGTCGACCTTCGAAGGGCCGATGATGTCGATCCGTGCGGTGAACTCCCTGTCACACTACACCGACTGGACCATCGGTCACGTACACTCCGGCGTCTTGGGCTGGAACGGCATGATCACCTTTGCCGCCCTGTACTTCCTGACACCAAAACTTTGGGGGCGTGCACAAATGTACTCCATGTCTGCGATCAACTGGCACTTCTGGTTGGCCACCATCGGCATCGTTCTTTACGCCGCCTCCATGTGGGTCACCGGCATCATGGAAGGTTTGATGTGGCGTGAAGTCGACAGCCAGGGTTTCCTCGTGAACTCCTTCGCTGACACCGTGGCCGCGAAATTCCCGATGTACATCGTACGGGGCTTGGGCGGGGTCATGTATGTGGCCGGTGCGCTGATCATGGTCTGGAACCTGTGGATGACCATCCGTGGCGGAAGCCGTGTTGTCGCCCCTGTCGGTGTGCCGGCTGAGTAAGGAAAAACAAATGTCTGATAACGAAAAAACACCCCCGAAAAAGGGCTTCCTGGCCAAACACGCAATGGTCGAACGCTCGGCCACCTTACTGATGGTGCTGTCCCTCTTTGTGGTCAGCATCGGTGGGATCGTGGAAATCGCCCCCCTCTTCTACCTCGAAAACACCATCGAGGACGTCGAGGGGATGCGCCCCTACACCCCACTGGAACTGACCGGTCGCGAGATCTATGTGCGGGAAGGTTGCTATACCTGCCACAGCCAGATGATCCGCCCGATGCGCGATGAGGTGGACCGTTATGGCCACTACTCGCTGGCGGCGGAAAGCATGTATGATCACCCGCATCAATGGGGGTCGAAACGCACCGGTCCTGATGTGGCACGGGTTGGCGGGCGGTATTCGGACACATGGCATGTGGATCACCTGTCCGATCCGCAGTCAGTCGTGCCTGAATCGATCATGCCGAAGTATGCCTTCTTGGCCCGCACCCCGATTGATGGGAAATATGTTGAGGATCTGATCAAGACACATCGCGCTGTGGGTGTGCCCTATACCGACGAGATGGTCGAAAACGCCCGCGCCGATTTCAAGGCACAGGCCGATCCTGACAGTGATTATGACGGTTTGATCGAGCGCTATGGCGAAACCGCGAATGTCAGCAACTTTGACGGCCAGCCAGAGCTGACCGAAATGGATGCGATGGTCGCCTATTTGCAAATGCTGGGCACGCTGGTCGATTTCTCGACCTTCACCCCTGATGCAAGCCGCTAGGAGGCACGGATATGGAAACCTATTCATGGATGCGCGAATTCGCGGACAGCTGGATGTTGCTGGCGATGACCCTGTTCTTTCTGGGCGTCATCCTCTGGGCCTTTCGCCCAGGCAGCAAAGCCACCCATACCGATACGGCCAACATTCCGTTTCGCAACGAACAATCTCCCGATAGCCTCAAGAACGGAGACCCGTCATGAGCGACCCAACCGATAAGAAACCCATCGACGAACTGACCGGCACCGAAACCACTGGCCACGTCTGGGACGGCATCGAAGAGCTAAACAACCCCTTGCCGCGCTGGTGGCTGTGGTGCCTCTACCTGACCATCATCTGGGGCATCGGATATGCGATTGCCTATCCCGCGTGGCCGATGCTGACCAAGGCGACACCGGGGCTGCTGGGCTATTCCACCCGTGGTGAAGTGGCCCGCGACATCGACACCTTCCGCGAGGCAAGCGCCGCCCGTGATGCACAACTGGCAAGTGCGGATCTCAGCACATTGGCCGATAATGTTGAGCTGAACCGCTATGCGGTCTCTTCCGGCGCTGCGGTATTTCGCAACAATTGCTCGCAGTGCCACGGGTCCGGTGCGGCGGGAGCCAAGGGTTATCCCAACCTGTTGGATGATGATTGGCTTTGGGGCGGCGATCACGCCTCTATCGCCTATACCGTGCGCCACGGCATCCGTAACGAGGCCGATGAGGACGCGCGGTACTCCGAAATGCCTGCCTTTGGCGAATTGCTTGAAAAGGAAGACATTCCGGCCTTGGTCGAATATGTCCGCCAACTGGCTGGCGAGGAATATGATGCAGCGCTGGCTGGTCCGGGCGAGGCCCTTTATGCCGACAATTGTTCCGCGTGTCATGGCGACACCGGACTGGGTGATCGCGAGCAAGGTGCGCCGAACCTGACCGATGCGATCTGGCTTTATGGCGGGGATCGCGAAAGCCTGACCCAGACCATCACCTATTCCCGATTTGGCGTGATGCCACCTTGGGGCACCCGCCTGACAGAGGCGCAGGTGCAGGCCGTGGCCGCCTATGTCTATCAGCTGGGTGGTGGTGAGGCTGACAGCCCCGGCAACTAAGGCAGGCTGCACATGAAAAACGGCAGGGGCGCGTTATCGCGCCCCCTCTGCCAAAACCCAGATTTGTTGACACAGATCAATGCCGCGGTGCGCCACCGCCTGCATACCCGAACGGCGACCTCATACAGGAGCCTGTAATGGCTGACACCCCGCCTTCCCTTTACGCCGCCCGCGAACCGATTTTCCCGCGCCGCGTCACCGGCTTTTTCCGCACTTTCAAATGGTGGATCATGGGGCTGACGCTTGGCATCTACTATCTGTTGCCCTGGGTGCGCTGGGATCGCGGCCCCAACCTGCCCAATCAAGCGGTGCTTGCAGATCTGGAACACCGGCGCTTTTTCTTCTTCTGGATCGAAATCTGGCCGCATGAATTCTACTTCGTTGCGGGCCTGTTGATCATGGCGGGGCTTGGGCTGTTCCTGTTCACCTCCGCCCTTGGCCGGGTCTGGTGCGGCTATGCCTGCCCGCAGACAGTCTGGACCGATCTGTTCCTGCTGGTCGAACGCTGGGTAGAAGGCGACCGCAACGCGCAACTGCGGCTGCATAAATCCAAATGGACTTTCAAGAAATGGCGGCTGCGCCTCACCAAGTGGTTTGTCTGGCTCGCGATCTCTGTCGCCACCGGTGGGGCCTGGGTGTTTTATTATACTGACGCCCCGACACTGGCGGTCAATCTGGTCACGCTGAACGCGCCTGCGGTTGCCTATTTCTCTATCGCCATTCTGACGACCACCACCTTTATCTTTGGCGGTTTCATGCGCGAACAGGTCTGCATCTATATGTGCCCCTGGCCACGTATTCAGGCGGCAATGATGGACGAAGGCACCTTGACTGTCGGCTATCGCAAATGGCGCGGCGAACCGCGTGGCAAGCACAAGAAAGGGGCCAAGGCCGCCGCTGCCGCACAGGCCGCAACAGTCTATGACTACGCCAACCTGCCCGAAGCGGATCAGGGCAGCGGCGACTGCATTGACTGTATGGCCTGCGTCAACGTTTGCCCGATGGGCATCGACATCCGCGACGGGCAGCAGATGGAATGTATCACTTGCGCACTGTGCATCGACGCCTGTGACGACATCATGGACAAGATTGGCAAGCCGCGTGGCCTGATCGACTATCTTGCCCTTGAAGATGTGCCACCCCCGCCGGAGTCGCCCGAACGCGCCACATGGAAACCGCGTCCGATCTGGCAGCATGTGCTGAAGCCGCGCACGATCCTTTATACCGCTCTGTGGTCGATCATCGGCGCCGGGTTGGTGTTTGCCCTGTTCGTCCGCTCGGACATCGAATTGACCGTTTCGCCGGTGCGCAACCCGACCTATGTGATGCAGAGCGATGGATCAATCCGCAACATCTATGACGTGCGCCTGCGCAATAAATCCGGCGATGACCGGCTGTTCCACCTCTCGCTGACCTCTGAAGAAACCCTGCGCATCACGCTGGAAGGTACCGAAACCCTAAGTGTGCTGGTGCCGGCAAACCAGACATTGCTGCAACGGGTCTATGTCACCGCGCGGCGCAACGATCCGGCGGCGTCGACCGACCGCAGTGATCTGCGCTTTTGGGTCGAGGACCTTAGCACACAGACCCGCACCAGTGCGGCAACCATTTTCAACGGAAAGGAAGACTAACATGCAACGCACCCTCACCGGCTGGCATGTCTTCGCAATATTCGTCGGCTGTTTCAGCATCATCATCGCGGTGAACCTGACGCTCGCCTTTCAGGCTGTGAACACTTTCCCCGGATTGGTGACCAAGAACTCCTATGTCGCCAGCCAGAGCTTTGACGCGGATCGCGCAGCACAGGACGGGCTGGGCTGGACACTGGAAACAGATGTATCTGATGGGGTGCTGACCCTTGCTATCACCGACAGTGCTGGCACACCGGTGAATCCGAAGGTGATCAAGGCCACGCTGGGCCGGGCCACCCATGTTGCCGAGGACATGCTGCCGGAGCTGGTCTGGAACGGCACCGCCCTGACTGCCGCAACGCCTGTAGAAGCCGGATATTGGACACTGTGGCTGGAACTGGAAGCTGCTGATGGCACCCCATTCCGCCGCCGCATCCCCCTGCACGTGAGTGAACCCGCGTTATGAGCCTTGCTGAAAACCCCGGCCTTGCCGCCTGCCCCGGATGTGTGGCGCAACCTGCCGCCACCGGAAATGGCAACTCTGACCGTGCCGGTGAAACCCTGCACCTGTCCCTGCCAGCCATCCATTGTGCCGGATGTATTGCAACCGTTGAACGTGGCTTGCTGGCGCGGGATGATGTCTATGCCGCCCGTGTGAACCTGAACCGCAAGCAGGTGGAAATCACCCATTCCCCACTGACCGCGCCCGACACGCTGATCGAACTGCTGGGTGATCTGGGGATCGAGGCGCGGCTGCTGGACCGCGACGCCTTGGGCGATACCCGCGATGTTCAGGGACGCGCCCTGTTGTTGCGCATCGCCATTGCCGGATTTGCGATGATGAATGTGATGCTGATGTCTGTTGCCATCTGGTCCGGGGCCGGTGACGCCACACGCGCCCTGTTTCACTGGCTTTCGGCGGCGATCTCCCTGCCCGCAGTGCTGTTCGCTGCGCAGCCGTTTTTCCGCAACGCATGGGCCGCCCTGCGGGTGGGCCGGTTGAATATGGATGTGCCAATTTCGCTGGCTTTGATCCTTGCCTCCGGCATGTCGCTGTTTGAAACCGCCGCCGGGGGGCACGAGGCCTATTTCGACGCTGCCTTATCGCTGACCTTCTTCCTGCTCTGCGGGCGCTATCTGGACCACCGCTGCCGCAGCACCGCGCGTTCCGCCGCCCGCGAACTGGCCGCTTTGGAGGTGCCACGGGTGCTGCGCGAAACGCCGCAAGGGCGGGAAACCGTGAAACTCAGCGAGGCGCAGATCGGCGATCACATCGTGGTTCTGGCCGGTGCCCGCGCACCTGTCGATGGCACGGTGATCAACGGTGCAAGCACGCTGGACCGCGCGATCCTGACCGGCGAGAGCCTGCCGGTATCGGCCACAGTCGGCAGCGACGTAAACGCCGGTGAGCTGAACCTGAGTGGCCCGCTGGTTCTGCGCGCCACCGCGGTGGGCGCGGACACCAGCCTGCGCCGCATGGTCACAATGATCGACGCCGCTGAATCCGCGCGCAACCGCTATACTGCGCTGGCTGACCGCGCTGCACAGGTCTATGCCCCAGTGGTGCATCTGCTGTCTTTCGCCGCCTTTGTTGGATGGTTGTTTGCCACAGGGGATGCGCGGTTTTCACTGAACATCGCCATTGCCACGCTGATCATCACCTGCCCCTGCGCCTTGGGTCTGGCCGTGCCTGCCGTTTCAACCGCCGCTGCGGGCAAGCTGTTTCGCGCGGGGTTGCTGGTCAAAAACGGCACCGCACTTGAGCGGATTGCAGAAACCGATGTGGTGGTATTCGACAAAACCGGCACGCTGACCGAAGGCCAGTTGGAGGTCGCCACATTAGAAACATTGGACGACACCGCAAAATCAGTCGCCTTGGCCCTCGCGCAAAGTTCCACCCACCCTATAGCACAGGCATTGGCCATGGGGCTGACCAATGCGGCAACCGCGCCTGCGGCGCTGACGGATATTTCTGAAACGGCAGGTCAGGGATTGCGCGCAAAATTTGGCGATCAGGAGGTTTTGCTGGGCTCCGCCACCTTTACCAAGGCCGCACCAACAGACGCCCCCGGTGCATGGTTGCGCATCGGCTCGGATGCAGCTTTGCATTTGACCCTGAAAGGCAGCCTGCGCGAAGGGGCGGAACAGGTGGTGAAGACCCTACAGGAAAAAGGCACCGAAATTCATCTGATTTCGGGCGACACCCCGGCTGCCACCCAAGCTGTTGCTGAAACCCTGGGGATCACGCATTTTCATGCAGAACAAAGCCCCAAAGATAAAATCGCCTATCTCGACGCGCTTGCCGCGCAGGGACGTAAGGTGCTGATGGTTGGCGACGGGTTGAACGACACCGGTGCCTTGGCCAGCGCCTATGCCTCTGTCGCACCCGCTGCTGCGGCGGATGCGGCGCGCGCGGCCTCTGATGTTGTGCTTCTGGGCCGCAGCCTCGCGCCGCTGCCCGATCTGATCCATACATCGCGCAGCGCCAAACGCCGGATCCTTGAGAACTTTGCCATCGCCGCAGGATATAACGCGATTGTCATCCCGCTGGCAGTTGCCGGGTTTGTCACGCCTTTGCTGGCGGCCATTGCGATGTCCACCTCTTCCATCACTGTCTTGCTGAACGCGATGCGGGTCACACGCGGGGCCAAACAATGAATATTCTTGCCATCCTTATTCCAGTTTCACTGACCCTTGGCGGATTGGGTTTGCTTGCCTTCCTGTGGAGCCTGCGGGCCGATCAATATGACGATCTGGACGGGGCGGCATGGCGTATTCTTTTGGACGATGACACGCCGGAAATTGATGTCGATCAAAGACGGAAAACCGATCAAACGACAGAATCCTGAAATGATGAATTTTGATACCCTCAAAGCACGCGGATTGTTTGACGAACGCCTGCCCCGCTATACCAGCTATCCGCCCGCCCCTGCCTTTACGGCAGACGTCGGGGCCGATTTTCAGGCCGAAGCCATCGCAGCCCTTGAAGCTGACGCGCCGATCTCGCTCTATCTGCATATTCCGTTTTGCGAACGCCTGTGCTGGTTCTGCGCATGTCGCACGCAAGGCGTGCGCAGTCTGACGCCGGTGCAGGCCTATCTGGAAACCCTGCGCAAAGAACTGGCGCTGATCGCAACCCATCACCCCGGCAAGCTGCGCCTGAAGCAGATGCATTGGGGCGGCGGCACCCCGACGATCCTGCCCCCCGAGTTGATCCGCGAAGTCTCCGACATGTTGAGCGAGGTCTTTGTCATGGACCACGACACCGCGTTTTCGGTCGAGATTGACCCGACTTTGGTAGACGCCGACAAAATCGCCGCCTTGAAAGCGGCCGGTATGACACGGGCCAGCATCGGTGTGCAGGACTTCGCCCCGGTCGTGCAAAAATGCATCGGGCGGCTGCAGAGTTTTGAGCAAACCCAGGCGGCAGTGAACATGCTGCGGGGGGCTGATGTCGCCTCGCTGAACGTTGATCTGGTCTATGGGTTGCCGTTTCAATCCATCGAAGGGTTTGCCCAGACGCTACAACAGGTGAATGCGTTGCGCCCGGACCGTGTGGCGCTGTTTGGTTATGCGCATGTACCCCATATGGCAAAACGCCAGAACCTGATCCCCGAAGCCGCCCTGCCCGGAGATCGCGCGCGGTTTGCCCTGTTTAACAAAGCAACGGAGCTGCTCTGTGCAGATGGTATGGTGGCGATTGGGATTGATCATTTCGCCCGCCCCGAAGACAGCATGGCACAGGCCGCAGCCAATGGCAGGCTGCGCCGGAATTTTCAGGGCTACACTGTAGATGGATGTGATACCTTGCTGGGACTTGGGGCCTCTTCCATCTCGCGCTTCAAAGAGGGGTTTGTGCAGAATGCCGCGCAGACCGGTGATTACACCCGCCAGATCAAGGCCGGGAAACTGGCCGCTGTGCGAGGATACCGATTGACCGCCGAAGATCGGCTGCGCAGCCGGATCATTGAAATGCTGATGTGCGATTTTGCGATTGATTTCAAAGAGCTGAACCTGAACGAGGTGGACCGCGCCCGCTTTGCTCCGGCGCTGGACGCCTTGCGCTGCGAATGTGAAGGGATGTTTGAAGAAACCCCCGAACGTCTGAGCCTGACCGCGCAGGCGCGCCCTTTAGTCCGCCGGCTGGCGCATTTCTTTGACGCCTCCAACCCCGGTCACGCCGGTTATTCACGGGTGTCATAGGCTGGCCTTGCGCAGGATCCTGCTGGCGCTTTGGCCTTGGCGGGCGCTATGCTCTGGCAACCCTGACCTGCCCAAGAAAGCCAGCCCATGCAGCTATGTGCCAACCCGCCCTATCCTTCCCGCCGTTCTGCGGTTCTGGCCGATAATATGGTGGCCACCTCACACCCGCTTGCGGCGCAGGCGGGGTTGTCGATGCTGGCGCGAGGCGGCAATGCGGTGGACGCGGCCTTGGCGAGTGCTATTGCGCTGACCGTATTGGAACCCACCGGCAACGGCATCGGATCAGACGCCTTCGCGATTCTTTGGGATGGGGACGCATTGCATGGGCTCAACGCCTCTGGACGTGCGCCAGCGGCATGGGATGCTGCGCGGTTTACGGGGCTAAAGGAAATGCCATTTCGCGGCTGGGAATCAGTGACCGTACCCGGTGCTGTGTCCTCTTGGGTGGCCCTGTCGGAACGTTTTGGCACATTGCCTTTCGAAACCCTGTTCGAACCCGCCATCCACTATGCAGAAGACGGTTTTCCCGTCACACCGGTTATTGCCGCGCTTTGGGCCCGTGCCGCTGAGGAGCTGGGCCAGCAACCCGGATTTGCCGAAACCTTCATGCCGCAGGGCCGCGCGCCCAAAGCGGGTGAATATTTCAGCAGCCCCGGCCACGCCCGCACGCTGCGTTTAATTGCAGAAACCAAGGGCCGCGCGTTTTATGAGGGTGAGATTGCGCAGGAGATCGCGGATTTTGCCGCCCAACACGGTGCGGCGCTGTCACTTGCCGATCTGGCGAACCACCAGCCGGACTGGTGCGGTACAATTTCCAAGTCTTTCGACGATGTAACCCTGCATGAGATCCCGCCCAATGGTCAGGGAATCGCCGCCCTGATGGGGCTGGGCATCCTTGGCCAGACCAATATCCGTGATATGTCGGCTGATGATCCTGCCGCCTTTCATCTTCAGATCGAGGCGATGAAACTGGCCCTGCGCGACGCCGAAGCCTATGTTGCCGACCCGGCGGCAATGACTGGCATCAGCGCTGATGATCTGCTGGACGACGCCTATCTCGCATCCCGCGCACGGCTGATTGATCCCAACAGGGCGCAGGATTTTGGCGCAGGGGCGCCCAAACATGGCGGCACGGTATATCTAAGTGCTGCGGATGCCTCCGGGATGATGGTGTCATTCATCCAATCGAACTATGCTGGTTTCGGCTCTGGCGTAGTGGTGCCGGGCACCGGCGTTGCCTTGCAAAACCGTGGCGCGGGGTTCTCGCTGGATCCCAACCATCAGAATGTCGTCGCCGGGGGCAAACGCCCGTTTCAAACGATCATTCCCGGTTTCCTGATGCAAGGTGATGCGCCGCTGATGAGTTTCGGCGTGATGGGTGGACCGATGCAGGCGCAGGGGCATGTGCAAATGGTGTTGCGCACACAGCTGTGGGATCAGGACGTGCAAATGGCCGCTGATGCCCCGCGCTGGCGGGTGACCGACGGTCTGGGCGTGGCCTGTGAAACAACGGTGCCGGCAGCGACAATCACCGCTTTGCGTGCCTTGGGCCACAATATTTCGTTGGAAGCACCGGATAACGCGTTTGGCTTTGGCGGGGCGCAGCTGATCCACCGGTTGGGCACACGTGGGTATGCGGGCGGATCCGATCCACGCAAAGACGGGGCGGCTATGGGGTATTAACAGCCCGGCCTGCCGTTGCCCTCATGTTGTCTGGGCCCTTGGCCGCTTTCCGGGAAAAGGAATGGTCGGCTTCCTTATCCAAGACAATACCGGCGTGGCTTAATTCCGCTCTACTCACTTTACCCCTTCTGCCCCACTTTCATATTCAACGGTGCAAGGAGGCCGTGGTGGCAGGTTTGAAGCGGTCCGCGCACTATCCCTGCCGTTGCACGTCACTTACTTTTTCAGAGATCACATAGGCCCATTCAGCATTCTGATCTGCCAGCTTTTTCATCTCTTCCGCCACAACCGCAAATCCGCGCCCGGCATCACCGCTGCGGGCCGCCTCTATTCGGGCGTTGATGGATAACATCGTCAACTGCCGGATAGAGCCGGTAATCTTGCCTGTCAGGCCGATAATCTCTGAGTTGGACTCGCGGCTTTGCTGAAGGATGGCTTCCATTTCAGCGCGCAGGGACATTTCTTCTGTGGCGCTGACGATGAGGCCCTGAAGATGGGTCAAACTGTCATTTTCAAACACGGCACAGCCACGCTCGCGTACCCAGACGTAAGACCCGTTTTCATGCAGCATACGATAGGCCAGATCCCACAGCCCGCGTTTCTCTACCGCGCCCTCAATCGCTTCTGACAGGCGCTGCTTGTCCTCGGGATGGGCAAGATCGGCAAAGGCATGCACCCGGTTGCCAATCAGATCAGCCGCGTCGTAGCCCAGCAACTCTTTCACGCCGCCCTCGACCACCTGAAGGGTATGTTCGCTGTCGTAAAGACAGCGATAGGCGAAAGCCTCAATACTGGAGAAAAGACTATCTAAGACATCGCTCATTCCACGCCCTTCCGCCGGCCATCCTGTCAGAAAGGGACTTAGCAAACGGGTGTTAACAAAACTCTACCGTTTGAGCAGGTTACCCTGACAGAAGGCAAGGGTCAGTCTGCACCAAGAGCATGACCCAGATTAAAAATCTCATATTTTCTATAATTTTCAAATGGATGGAGTAAACCTTTCATACGAAAGCTATGAACAGAGCCCTCATTCAGATGGCAGGGTGCAAAAACGCCAAATGCCTTGAGGATAAAAATACCCCATCCTCTATAATAGTTATGGTATATAACAAAATAACGAAACAGGAAGATTCGGAACCGAGCCAAAGGCCCATGCGTTTTCCGGCGGGTATGGGCGTCATCATTTCGTCACCCGCCTTCCAAAACCACCGTCTGGCTCGAACGTGCCATAAGGGAGCGATAATGAGCCAACCCATCCTCAAGATCGACATTGATGGCGCAATTGCGACCCTCACGATGAACCGCCCGGACAAACGCAATGCTATGTGTGAAGAACTGTTGGTGGCGATCGACAGTTTCTTTTCCGCCCCGCCAAAAGAGGTGCGTGTGGCGATCATCACCGGCACCGCGGGGCATTATTGCTCTGGTCTGGATCTGTCGGAACATGTGCATCGCTCTGCCGAAGAGAACCTGCACCACTCACGCAAATGGCATGAGGTGATGGAGAAAATCCAGTTTGGCGGGCTAGCGGTTGTCTCGGCGATGTTTGGGGCGGTGATCGGTGGCGGGCTGGAACTGGCCGCGTCAACCCATGTGCGGATTGCCGAACCCTCAACAATCTTCCAACTGCCCGAGGGGCGGCGCGGCATCTTTGTCGGCGGCGGCGCAACAGCACGGGTTGGCCGGTTGATGGGTGCGGATCGAATGACAGAGATGATGCTGACCGGGCGCAAATACGATGCTGAGACGGGTGTTGCCCTTGGGCTGGCGCATTATGCAGTACAGGAAGGCGAAGCCATGGGGCTGGCGCAGGAACTGGCAGGAAAGATCGCGCGCAATGCGCCGCTCTCGAACTACCTGATGATCCAGTCCATCGCCAAAATCAGCGACATGTCCCAAAGTGACGGGCTGTTCACGGAATCTCTGGCCGCCGCCCTGTCACAAACCACACCCGATGCGACCGAGGGGCTGAACGCCTTCCTCGAAAAACGCGCACCCAGGTTCAGGTGATCGCATGAAACCCGCCCTTTCTGACAAAACCCATAAATCCGCAGGCCCGATCGTCGACGAGAGCACTTTGCAGGGTTTTCTTGGCTATCAGCTGAAACGCGCCTTTAACGTCATGCAGGCTGATCTGACCCAAGCGCTAAAACCACATGGGTTGCGGATGTTGACCTATACCGCATTGATCCTGATTGCCGACAACCCCGGACTAAGCCAGTCACAACTGGCCGCCGCGATGGATGTGGAACGGCCCAATCTGGTGGTGATCCTGGACGCGCTGGAACACCGCGCGTTGATCCTGCGCGAACGGGTGCCCAGCGACCGGCGCACCTATGCGCTGAAGGTGACGCTGAAAGGCCGGCAGCTGTATGAGAAAGCAACTGCCGATGTGAAAACCCATGAGCAAGCCTTGCTGGCGGGAATTGATGCCGCAACGCGCAAAACGGTTGTTGAGGCCATGCTGTTGATCCGGCACCGCGCCGCAAAGGATAGCCTATGAAAAGAACCACTCAGTTCCAGCCCCATGACGTGACTCGTCAAGACCGTGCGGATGGGTGTATCCTGTTACACTCAAACCATGAAACAAGCACCCCCGTCAGGCGCACCGGTGACTGGCTGCACCATTGGGCGACCAAGACCCCCGGACAGGTGTTCATTGCCGAACGCAGCGGTGCAGGCTGGCGCTCCGAAACCTATGTCACGGCTTTGCAAAAGATACGCGCCATCGCGGCGGCCCTATTGGCGCGGGGCATGGGCGCGCATCATCCGATTTTGATCCTGTCAGGCAATGGCGTGGACCACGCCTTGCTGACCCTGGCGGCGCAATACATCGGTGTGCCCACAGTGCCGGTTGCCGAACAATACTCCCTTGTCCCTGCCGCCCATGGCCGCCTGATACATGCCATCGGGTTGGTGCGCCCGGCCATGGCCTTTGTCGATGATGCCAGCCGCTATGCCGATGCCCTTGCGCTGGAAGCGCTTAAGGGAGTCGAGATTGTCGCAAGCAATGGCACAACATCTGGCATCACCCCTTTTGCAACCCTGTTGAAAGGTGACGCGGGTGTTGATGTAGAGGCAGCCCATGCAAGCGTGACCCCTGACACAGTGGCAAAGATCCTGATGACCTCTGGATCGACCTCTGATCCCAAAGGGGTGCTGACGACGCATCAAATGCTCTGTGCCAATCAGGCTCAGATTGCCGACTCCCTGCCCTTTCTGCGCAAACGCCCGCCGGTGGTGGTGGATTGGTTGCCCTGGAACCATGTGTTTGGCGGCTCCCATAATTTTAATATGATGCTGGCCAATGGCGGATCCTATTATGTGGATGATGGCAAGCCGGTGGCGGGGCTGTTTGAACGGACGTTGGAAAATCTTGGGCTGGTTGCCGGCAGCCTGTGCTTTAACGTGCCCGTGGGGTTCCAGATGCTGCTGGCCGCCTTGCAAAAAGACCCGACATTGCGCCAGCATTTTTTCAAGAACCTAGATCTGATCTTCTATGCCGGTGCATCATTGCCGCAGGATGTCTGGGAAGGCTTTGAGACCCTTGCGATGGAGGTGAAAGGCGAGGTGCCGCTGATGACCTCTTCATGGGGGCTGACCGAGACCGCCCCTGCCCTGCTGATCCAGCAGGAACCCACAGACCGCTCCGGCGTGGTCGGCGTCCCGATGAGTAATGTGATGGTCAAACTGGTGCCCGCTGACACGGCCCGTTTCGAGGTCCGCGTGAAAGGCCCCAATGTGATGACAGCCTATCTGGATGCGCCAGAGAAAACCGCCGAAGCCTTTGATGACGAGGGGTACTTTATCACCGGCGACGCCATGCGCTTTGTCGATCCGCAGGACGTCAACAAGGGCCTGAAATTCGACGGACGCATCAGCGAGGATTTCAAACTGCTGACCGGCACATGGGTGCGTGCAGGCCAGTTGCGGCTGGATATGCTGGCCTGTCTTGGCGGGCTGGCAAGTGATCTGGTGGTAACCGGCGCTGATCGGGATGAAATTGGCCTGATGATCTTCCCCAACATGGGCGCGCTGGCCGCTGCGGGGTATTCTGCCGACAGTGCAGAGGGGGCGCTTACCGATGCAGGGTTACTTTCTGACATCCGGCAGCGACTGGCCAATCACGCCAAAGGGACCAGCAGTTCCACCCGTGTGGGGCGCGCCATTGTCCTCAGTACCCCCGCCTCTATGGCGCTGGGAGAGATGACCGCGAAGGGCAACCTGAATTTCGACCGCATTCTGACACTGCGTGCGGATCTGTTGGCACGGCTTTATGCCGAAACCGACATCGCTGTTGCGAAACTGTAAGGACAGGAACAATGGTAGATCTCACGAAGGTGCGTGCAATCGACATTCACACCCATGCCGAAGAACCCTGCGGATGCCATGGTGATGACGGGTATGACGATCTGCAATCCACCATGGCCGCCTATTTCGGTGCCCCTTGGAAACATCCCCCCACAATTGAAGAAACCGCCGCCCATTACCGCGCGCAGAACATTGCCGCAGTGATCTTTCCTGTCGATAGCGAACGCGAGACCGGATATCGCCGCTACAAGAACGAAGAGGTTGCTGAACTGGCCGCTGCAAATGACGATGTGCTGATTCCATTTGCCTCGATTGATCCGTGGAAAGGCAAAATGGGCGTGCGCGAGGCACGGCGGTTGATCAGGGGTTACGGCATCAAGGGGTTCAAGTTTCACCCCACCATGCAAGGATTCTACCCCAATGACCGCATGGCCTACCCGCTTTATGAAGCCATTGCGGAAGAAGGCGGCATCGCGCTGTTTCACACCGGCCAGACCGGCGTTGGGTCGGGCATGCCCGGTGGTAACGGGATGCGGCTCAAATACTCCAACCCGATGTATATGGATGATGTTGCAGTGGACTTTCCCGAGCTGAAGATCATCCTCGCCCATCCCAGCTTCCCCTGGCAGGAAGAGGCGCTGGCCGTGGCGCAGCACAAGCCAAATGTCTATATCGACCTTTCCGGCTGGTCGCCGAAGTACTTTCCCGAAATTCTGGTCCGCTACTGTAATTCGATCCTGAAGAAAAAGGTGCTGTTCGGATCGGACTGGCCGATGATCACCCCGGAACGCTGGTTGGCGGATTTCGAGAAGATCGCGATCAAGGATGAACTGCGCGAAGACATCACCAAGGGCAATGCCGCCCGTCTTTTGGGGTTGGAATAGAGCGATGCAATATCACCTTAACGGGTTTCGCGCCGGAGATCCGTCCGTGCAGGAGGCGGCCCCCGGCAAGGATACCACCGATGTACTGATCATCGGCTGCGGCCCTGCCGGGCTGACACTGGCCGCGCAGCTTGCCGCCTTTGCACAGATTTCCACCCGCATCGTCGAGCGCAAGTCAGGCCCCTTGCAGATCGGTCAGGCGGATGGTGTTGCCTGCCGCTCCATCGAGATGTTTCAGGCCTTCGGCTTTGCCGAGAAGGTGCTGAAAGAAGCCTATTGGGTGAATGAAGTCGCCTTCTGGCGGCCCCACCCGGAGGGACAGGGATTGCACCGCGCAGACCGCATTCAGGACGTGGAGGATGATCTGTCCGAGATGCCCCATGTGATCCTGAGCCAGGCACGTATTCATGATTTTTATCTGGAGGTTATGCGCAATTCTGCACAGCGGCTGGAACCGGAATACAACCGCGAACTAATTGAACTGACCCGCACCGATGATCCAGAGTACCCTGTCACCGCCACCTTCAAATGCCTTGACCAGAGCGACAGCAGCGAAACCATCCGCGCCCGCTACGTTGTCGGCTGTGACGGCGCGCGCAGCAGGGTGCGCCGCGCACTTGGGTATTCGCTTAAGGGCGAAGCGGCACGACAGCTTTGGGGCGTGATGGATGTTCTGGCAATCACGGATTTCACCGACATCAGGTTGAAATGTGCAATCCAATCCGCCGAACATGGCAGTATCCTGATCATCCCGCGTGAAGGCGGCTATCTGGTGCGAATGTATATCGAACTTGACGCCCTGCATGGGGAGGAACGCGCGGCAGATCGCAATGTGACGTCGGATATGTTGATCCAGAAAGCCCGCGACATTCTGGCCCCCTATACGTTGGACGTGAAAGAAGTTGCCTGGTGGTCAGCCTATGAAATCGGGCAGCGGGTCTGTGACTCTTTCGATGATGTGCCTGACGATATGCGCGCCCACGACATCCCGCGTATCTTTATTGCCGGTGACGCCTGTCACACCCATAGCCCAAAGGCCGGTCAGGGGATGAATGTCTCTATGGCCGATACATTTAATCTGGGCTGGAAACTGGCGGCTGTCTTGCGGGGGCAATCTGACCCTGCCCTGCTGCACAGCTATTCACAGGAACGGCAGGCCAAAGCGAAGGAGCTGATCGAGTTTGACCGCAACATGGCGCGTTTGTTCAGTGCCAAACCAAAGACCGCTGAAGAGGCCGCGCAATTTCAAAGCTATTTCAAGAAACACGGACGCTATACGGCGGGTGTGGAAACCCGCTATGCCCCTTCGACCGTCATCGGTGACGATGCCCATCAGGCGCTTGCCACCGGACAGAGCGTCGGCATGCGGTTCCACTCCGCCCCCGTGATCCGGCTAGGTGACGGCAAGCGGATGCAATTGGG
Source organism: Sulfitobacter pacificus (assembly GCF_030159975.1). NCBI lineage: Bacteria > Pseudomonadati > Pseudomonadota > Alphaproteobacteria > Rhodobacterales > Roseobacteraceae > Sulfitobacter > Sulfitobacter pacificus. The sequence continues at coordinate 1,006,867 of NZ_BSNL01000001.1, read as the reverse complement.
TCACCTGCTGAAGGCAGACGGGCGCTGGCGGTTGTTGGCCTTTGCCGGTGCTGGCGATATGGGGCAAACCGGGGGGGATATTGCGCAGCTTTGCGCGAAACTGACCAACACCCCTGCCAGCCCGATCATGCGCTATACACCGAAAGAGGCCGATATCGACAGCGTGATTGACATGCGCGCGGTGTTCCAGACACCGCATCGGGAAATGCGGCTGGAGGGTCTGCCCGCATTGCTGCTGCCCACCAAGGGGCGCTATGGGCTGATCGACTATGAAAAAACATTCTGTGCGGACGGCAGAGCCGATTCCGATATCTATGATCTGCGCGGCATCAACCGGCAGCACGGTGCGCTGTTGATCATCCGGCCAGATCAGTTTGTCGCCGCAGTGTTGCCACTTGCGGATGCCGCTGGGGTTGCGGCGTTTTTTGACGGATTTATGAGTCAGGGTTAGGTTTCGGCGCGTTGCCTCACACGCCCCCCAGCCGAACTTCAAGCCTTGCGTTGGTCTGCGGCTTCAAGCTTTCGCCAATCAAACGTTACGCCAATCCCGGCATCATCCGGCGCAACGGCCAGATGGTTTTCAACCTGTAGCGGCCGCAGGGTATATTCATCAATCGGGAATGAATGGACTTCGATCCAGCCAGCATTCTCCTGCCCCGCCACAAGGCTGACATGTAACTCCTGCATGCCATGGCTGCACACCGGCAGCCCGGCCTGCGCCGCGCGTTCGGCCACCTGCAAAAATCCGGTGATCCCACCGCAATTGGAGGCATCCGGTTGGATAAAGGCCAGCTTTGCCTGATCCAATGCGTATTCGAACTCATGTATCGTATGCAGGTTTTCACCCATCGCGAGGGGCATGCCCGTCGCCTCTGCAATCCTGCCATAACCGGCGTAATCATCGGGTATGGTCGGCTCTTCAAACCACAGCAGGTCAAAGGGTTTGAACGCATTGGCCGCGACAATTGCCTGTTCAACACTCATCGAATAATTCGCATCCACCATAAAAGCGATGTCAGGGCCGATCAGCGCACGCACCGCTTTGATCCGCGCGATGTCCTCCTCAAGGGTTGGTTGCCCGATCTTGATTTTCACCCCGTTGAAACCACGGTCCAGATACCCCTGAACACTGTCCAGAAGTTTGGGCAGATCAAACCCCAGATCAATCCCGCCACAATAGGCCTTGCAGGTTCTCGCCGCCCCACCGGCCATCTGCCAAAGCGGCAGGTTCAAACCTTTGCCACGCAGATCCCACAGGGCGATATCAATGGCAGAAATCGCAAAGGATGCGATGCCACCACGTGCCACGTAATGCAGATGCCATTGCATCGCGTCATAGAGAGCCTCAACATCAGTGGCGTCTTTACCGATCAGAAAAGGTGTCAAATCATGTGTGATCATCGCCTCGATCGCATGCCCGCCTTTGCCCCCGGTGTAGGTGTAGCCGGTGCCGGTCATCCCGTTACTCAGGCCAATGGTCACGGTAATCAGTTCGAAAAAATGATGATCCCCATGTTTCGCATCCACCAGCACCTCAGCCAGTGGAATGTGAAACAGCCGCACGTCGAGTGATGAGATTTGGGCCATGCCATTGCTACTTTACGTCTCAGAATATTCGGTCCGGCCGGGCCCTTTGACGTGAATCAGCGCCCGTTTCTTGGCCGAGCAACAATCACCCGACCAGTTGCAGGACGTACTCTAGGTCTTTCAGCCAGAAACGCAAATCTGATGCCGCTGGGAGAGAAAACAAGGCTCTCATCATTTGTGCGAGGCAACTGTAGCTTATTGATTTTATTTGAAAACAGCGGATGCTTTCTATGGCAAAGCGGATTTGGCGCGGGTGAAGCCCCTTGAAACAGCAATTCATACCCTCTCTTTTCGCCTCCCCATTCGGTTGGAGCCAGTAAATATTGGTATTTCATGTCTTTGGCCCTTCTACCCCGCCCATGGTCAAAGGTGGTTCTTAAGGTGGACATATGACGCCTTCAAAGGCCAAATCCAGCCTTATCAGCCGCCTCCAAACTCTCCCCCAACCGGTTTATCCGGCAGGCCGCTGGTCAACATCACCCGTATTGTTTTTACGCAAATCACCAGGTGAAAGGAGTTGGACGACACCGGGCCAGGTCGATGGGGTATTGATGGCGGCGGCCCATCACCCGTTGAACCTCTTTGTGATGCATTAGAAATTGCGCCCGATCGACAGCAATGTCACACCAAGCCTGCAATCGTCAAAGCGTAACGTCTAGGAGTTCAGCCATGATCCGACTGTATTGGACAATTCTTGGCCTGATCGCGCTTGTCCTTGGTGGTATCGGGGTGCTTCTCCCGCTACTACCGACAACGCCTTTTGTCATTCTCGCAGCTTTCGCATTTGCCAAAGGGTCACCACGCCTTGCAGCACGTCTTGAACAGAATCCGACTTTTGGACCGATAATAAGAGAATGGCGCGACAACGGCGCGATCGCGCTAAGATATAAAGTTCTCGCCCTTGTGATGATGGTCATCACATTCAGTGCCAGCGTGGCAGCTGATCTGGCGACACCTATTTTGCTTGTCCAAGCAGTTTGCTTGTTATGCGCTGCTGGCTTTATTTTAAGTCGCCCAAACGGACCAGGTTAAACGATGCTCGCGCCCTCACTGATCTTGACCTTACCGACACATTGCTGACGAAAACCCTTGGTTCAGCCAAAGATAATCAACACGTCTATGGACGCCCCCCTACCGTCATTTTTTCCACTATCATCGACACGAACATTTGTCTGGCCGACGAATGGGCGGGCCTTAACATCGGTTCGGCCATCCTTTGTATCGGTTGGAACAAAAGGGAGCTACCTGTCTGGCACCACCGTAAACCGCCAAGCAAACCAATAACGATATTGAGCCAACCGGGCAGCGCCGTGGCCACTTTATTCAAATGCGCATCGCAAAACAGAAGCCCTATCCAGCAATGTCAAACCCAATGGGGAATGATCCGCCCCATTACCGATGGTACTCAGAAACAAGCGACAAAACCATCCGCTGAGTCTGAAGCGAAAAAAGAACAATGGTCTGGTACTTTTGCGATTGATCACAGATTGGAAACAGATTTCTTGAAACATTTCAACCATAGCGAGCATCCAGTTAATTTTTAGGCTTTTGAAACGCACCAAAAAAACCCGTTGCTTTTCAACCGCTTGTCAGTGCCGCGAACTCCCAGAGCCCGGATACTGTAGAAATAGGAGTATTTTTCTGTCTTTTTCCCATCCCTTCTGTGACGCGAAAGCTTAACATAAGGTTAACGTTTGGCCGCCGGCCTGATGAAAGTTCTTTTTCTTGAGGACATCTGTAATGACCAGAACGAAATTGATGAGTACTTTAGCCGCGACAGCTTTGTTGGTATTTACACTGGCTGCACCTGTCACTGCCAACAGCGGCAGCGATGTCAGTGGTAAAGGTGGCGATGTGTCAAAAGGTGGCGATGTTTCAGCCGACAAAGAGGGGGACAAAGGGGGGACTGATCCGGGAAAATCGCCAGATCCCGAACCAGAGCCTGAGCCAGAACCGGAGCCCGAACCGGAGCCAGAGCCCGAACCGGAACCCGAAGATCCAGACACCACTCCTTCAACGGCAAACAACCCAGGCAATGGCCCAAATGACCGGAACCTCGTTCAGAAAGCCGATAACTGCGATACTAGCGACCGCCGTTTGGTCAGTTCTGAAGGGGCGCATGTCGGCAACATAACCGGCATCGATTGTCGCGAGGATGGGGCGGTTCTCTATCACGTGCATCTGGTGAAGCCGTTTAATTCAGAAGCCCGCAGTGTTATCTTCAAGACCAAAGTCCGCCCTCGGGCTGGTAAGCGGGTGCAGTTGCAATTGACCAACATGCAAGTCAAGAAACTGATCTGGATGAACGCACGTCACTGAGGGAGGGCGTGCCGGACTTCATCCCCAATATTTCGGACACCTACGGAAAAAGCTTAGCGCCAGCAGATGGTGAAACCTAAGACCGTCGACGCTCTCAACATTCTTGCAGAACGACTGCTGCGCGGTGTTATCCGGTAGACAAAATAGACCTTTCGCTACGCGAAAGTTCTATGGTGCGGGTGAATGCACACCCAACGCCCTACTGTGCTTCCGCTATGAGGCTTTCTACATCCACGGTCCATTTGACTATAACGGCGCGATTCAAGCCGGTCTTGAGAGAAACATTCTACCCAGCCCATAGGAGGCAGAGACACATGAGCGATCAGAGCTTCACTCTTGTGCCCACCGATTGGCTAAAGCGCGTCGAAAACAGCTTGGGCGACCTGCACAGCCGCCTTGATGGCGCAACGGTGATACCCGCGCCCGAATGGCTGACAATCTCGGACGCCGCCGCAAGGCTGGGCGTGGATCGCAGCACGGTGCATCGCCGGATCGCAAGCGGAACACTGGAAGCCAAGGGGGACGGTAAGCTGCGCCGCGTCAAGGTTGGCTAGTCCAGCCTTTTCGCCAACTCTTCGGCGGATTCATCGTAATACGTCATTAGCTGAGATATGTTTCTATGCCCAATCATCTTTGCCAGCGCCAACACGTCCAGCTTTCGAGACAACCACGTCACAGCGCAGTGCCTGCTATCGTGGAATGTCAGATCAACCACAGCGGCCCGATCCCGTCGCTTGCGCCAAAGCACATCTAGTTCTGAGCTTTTAATGTTGAAAATCGGGTCGTGTTCGGGGAGCATGGAAAGCAATCGGATCGACTCTTTCGACAAGGGCACATCGCGGGCCGTTCCGTTCTTCGTCTTCGGCAAATGCGCATACCGCTTTTCAATGAATACGCAGTCTTGTGATAGCCGCACAATCTCCCCAGCCCGCATTCCCGTTTCCATCGCAAACAAAAAGGCATGGAAGGCCCGCGCTGTTTTGTTCCTCAGATCATCCCCCGCAGAATGTGCCAGGCGCTCCAATTCGTCCGATGTGGGAAGCCGGGCCCGCTTAGGTGGCGGTGGTGGCAACCTCACATCAGCAAGCGGGTTCGCCGGTATCATGCGCCACTCGCGCCGCGCTTGCGTGAACACCGCTGACAGTAGGTTCATTTCACGCCGCACAGATCCTGCTGACACCTCTGCAAGCCGCCTATCGCGCCAGTCTGCCATATCCGTTGCCGTCACATCACTGATAGCCAGCCGACCGATCTTGTCTTTCGACAATTTGCGCAACCGGATATCTTCCCACCGCGCCCCGCCCTTTTTCGATGATACTTCCTTGGCATACCGCAGCATTACGTCAGAAAGAGGTGTTGCCCCAGCGACCTTGGGCGCATTGGTAATCTCGTATTCTGTCCGTGCGGCCCAATCCTTCGCCTCTTGCTTTGTCGGGAATACCATTGACCGCCGCACACCTTTGCGCGATACTTCTGCCCTCCATCCCTTGCTGTGCTTTCGAAAACTAGCCACCCGCGCCCCATGCGTAATAGCATCGCGCTTTGTGCGTAATTCATGCGGGCCAACGTGCGATAATGTGCCTCAGCTTTGCAACTCTTTTACCGCACGAATACGCATTTAGCTATGTTTTGCGGCTATATGCAACGTTTTGAGTTGCATCCAGTTGCATCTGTGGTGCGGGTGAAGGGACTCGAACCCCCACGCCAAAGGCGCCAGAACCTAAATCTGGTGCGTCTACCAATTCCGCCACACCCGCACTGCTCGCCCGTAAACACCGGCAGCTCGGGTGCAATAACAAAGTGTGAAACCTTTGGCGAGACCAAAAAAGAGCAAGACATTAACAAGATTTTGTCATATAGTTCACATACCCAGAGCAGGTTACAAAAATAAGAAAGTAACGCCCATGAAGCCGAAAACGGTCGGGCGCGTTGGCGGCAACGACCGTCATACGGGCCAATATTCCCCCTATGCCGCACTTGATACGGGGCTTGTCACTGGCGCAATGCTGCTGACCCTTGATGGCGAAATGCCTGTTGAGTTTGTTTCGGTGGGCGACAAGCTGATCACGCGCGACACGGGCATCTCCAAAGTCGTGCATATCCAGCGGACCACCCGCCTTGTCCATACAATCGCGCTTTCTGCTGGCTCGCTGGGCCACACACGGCCCGAACGTGACGCATTGCTTGCGGGCGATCAGATGATTTTGATCCGCGACTGGCGGGCGCGCGCCCTGTTCAACTGCGAGCGCGCCCTGGTTGCCGCGCGCAGCCTGGTGGACGGCGAGTTCATCACCGATCTGGGCATGCAAGAGACCACGCTCTACCAGCTTTTCTGTGACGGGCCGCATATCCTATATTGCGACGGGCTTGAGTTAAGCACGGCGGATGGCGCACGGGCGCGCGGCGCGGTGTTGCACGCGGCGTGATGGCAGATCAGGACCTATAAGATACTTCGCCGAGAACCCGAAAACACAGATTATCACGCAAAACACTGTAATCTCTGATTTCAGGCAGCGTTGGGTGATCCAAGTTTTTCGCGAAATGCTATAGGCCCAGTTCACGAAACAGCTTCGGCAATTCTTCGGGCAGGTCTTCGGCAATCAGGCCGGGACCAAAACTGCGCGCTGCCTCCACATGCAGATAAGCGGCCAGCTCTGCCGCGCAGAACAGGGTGCCGCTGCCGAACGACGCGGCCAGACCGGCAATAAGACCCGCCAGCACGTCCCCCGCCCCAGCAGTCGCCAGCCAGGGCACCTCGCGGCCATAGCTGGCGGCATGCACCGTTGCGCCGCCCTGTGGATCGGCGATGACGGTATCCGCCCCTTTCAGCAGGACCAGACACCCCGCACGTTTGGCGGCTTGTCTCACCGCGTCAACCTTGGACAATCGACTGCGCGCTGGACCGGACAGGTCGGGAAACAACCGTTCGAATTCGCCTTCATGGGGCGTCAGGATGGTTCGGGCATGGGTCTGGGCAAACAAGCTTTGCGGATCCTGCGCAAAGCTGCTGAGCGCATCCGCATCCAACACCACCACCGGGTCCTCCAGATCATATTCCCCTGCCCGTCGGGCCAAAACCTCCTGCACCAGATCGCGGGTGCGCTGCGACACCCCCATCCCCGGCCCAAGACAAAACGAGGTGACCCTGTGATCAGCGACTTCGGCCAAAGGTTGATCCTTTTTCAGCGCCCGCAACATGATCGCGTTCAGCTGACAGGCATTCTCGATCAGTGCAGAAGGCGGGCAGATCACCGTGACCAGCCCTGCACCACTGCGCAAGGCTGCGCGCGCCGCCAGACGGGCCGCGCCACCGCGCCCGACGCCGCCGGCAAAGACCGCGACATGGCCAAAGTTGAACTTGTGGCCCGGCAAATTCGGTTTACCCATCACAGAACGCAGCCAGCTGCCGGTCACGTTTCGCCCGGCAAAAAAAGGTTCAGCCAGACGGATGCGCTGGGGATCCGGGCTTTGACCAATCATCTGGCTCTCACGCGCCGCGCCACCAAGACCGATATCAACCACCTTGAGACTTCCGCAAAGCGTAGGCCCAAGTGCCAGATAGTGCCCCGGTTTCGGCGCATGAAAGGTTACGGTCAGATTGGCGGTGTTCAGGGTTGCGGGCCAGGCACTGCCGGCCTTGCGCCCCGCCGCCCTGTCCGTTGGGATGATCCCGGTATCCAGATCAAGTCCGGAAGGGCAATCCACCGCCACACGTTTGATTTTATAAGGTGATTTCCACTGTTTCATCCCCGCGACATCCAGCACCTGTGCAATCTCAACAGGAACGGGGCGCGACAGGCCAATACCAAACACCGCATCGACAATCAGATCCGGGCGGGCACCGGCAAACACGGTTTCCGCGACAAGCGGCAGCACCTCACCGGCTTGCATCCAGCGGTCATAGTTTTCCTTGGCATCCGCTGGCAAGGCGGCAGGATCACTGTGCAGATGCACCTGCACTGTCCAGCCCACATCCCGCAACAGGCGGGCAATGACAAACCCATCCCCGCCATTGTTGCCCGGGCCGCAGAACACCAAGGCCCTGTGCCCGCCCTTGGTCAACTCGGGCCACTGCGCCAGAATCGCCTCAACCACCCCCTGCCCGGCACGCTCCATCAGATCCAGACCGCTGGCGTCTCCACGCGCAATTGCGGCCTTTTCGAAGCCGCGCATTTGATCCGCCGTCAGCAATTCGGTCATCTCATCCCCTCAAAGTTTCAAAACCGCATAAAATTTAATCACCACGGCGCGAATTTATGCAGCGATGCGGGTTTCACCCGTTCTCGCCGCCTGAATGCCGCAGCCTTTATGGATTCCCTTGGGGCAAAATGAAATGACCCGCACAGCGACAGAATTCTTGGGAGGAGCCCGTTATGAAAAAGATCGAAGCGATCATCAAGCCGTTCAAACTGGACGAGGTGAAAGAAGCTCTTCAGGACGTTGGCGTTCAAGGGCTTTCCGTGATCGAGGTCAAAGGATTTGGCCGCCAGAAAGGCCATACCGAACTGTATCGCGGTGCCGAATACGTTGTCGATTTCCTGCCCAAGGTAAAAGTCGAAGTTGTGCTGGATGATGATCAGGTCGACGCCGCCATCCAGGCCATTGTGGACGCAGCCAAGACCGAAAAGATCGGTGATGGTAAAATCTTCGTCTCTCCCGTCGAACAAACAATCCGCATCCGCACCGGGGAAACCGGTTCTGACGCGCTGTAATCCACCTTTTCTACTTAATTAAGAAGGAACCTCCCTGATGAGCACACAGGATTTTCTGAAACGTATCAAAGATGAAGACATTGAATATGTCGACATCCGCTTTACCGATCCACGCGGCAAGTTGCAGCACGTGACGGTTGTAAACGATCTGGTTGACGAGGACTTTCTTGAAGAAGGTTTCATGTTTGACGGATCTTCCATTGCGGGCTGGAAAAGCATCGAAGCCTCTGACATGAAGCTGATGCCCGACCTGAACAGCGCCTATCTGGATCCGTTTTATGCGGAAAAAACCATCTGTGTGCATTGTTCCGTTGTTGAGCCCGACACAAACGAACCCTACGATCGTGACCCCCGCGGCACCGCTGAAAAGGCCGAGGCCTATCTGAAGTCCTCCGGTATCGGTGACGTGGCCTATATGGGTCCAGAGGCCGAATTCTTCCTGTTTGATGATGTGCGTTTCTCCAACACGATCAACAAAGTGTCCTACGAAGTTGATGCATCCGATGCGTCATGGAACACGGATACTGAGTATGAGATGGGCAACATGGGCCACCGTCCGGGCCTCAAGGGTGGTTACTTCCCTGTGAACCCAACGGATGAAGCCCACGATCTGCGCGCCGAAATGCTGTCGACGATGAAGCGTCTTGGCATGAAAGTGGACAAGCATCACCACGAGGTTGCCTCCTGTCAGCATGAATTGGGCCTGATCTTTGGCTCATTGACCGAACAGGCTGACGAGTTGCAGAAGTACAAATACGTGATCCACAATGTGGCCCACGCCTACGGCAAATCCGCAACCTTCATGCCCAAGCCGATCTATGGCGACAACGGCTCCGGCATGCATGTGAACATGTCGATCTGGAAAGACGGCAAGCCGCTGTTCGCTGGTGACAAATACGCCGACCTGTCACAGGAAGCCCTGTGGTTCATCGGCGGTATTCTGGGCCACGCCAAGGCACTGAACGCTTTCACCAACCCGTCCACAAACAGCTACAAGCGTTTGATCCCCGGTTTCGAAGCCCCTGTTCTGCGGGCCTATTCCGCACGCAACCGTTCCGGTTGTGTACGTATCCCATGGACCGAAAGCCCCAAAGCCAAGCGCGTTGAGGCCCGTTTCCCTGATCCGGCAGCAAACCCATACCTGTGTTTCGCAGCCCTTCTGATGGCCGGTCTTGACGGCATCAAGAACAAGATCGATCCGGGCGAAGCCATGGACAAGAACCTCTATGACCTGCCCGCAGAAGAGCTGGCCGATATTCCAACCGTTTGTGGCTCCCTGCGCGAAGCGCTGGAAGAGTTGCAGACAGACATGGACTTCCTGCTGGCTGGTGACGTGTTCACCCGCGATCAGATCGAAGGCTATATCGAACTGAAGATGGAAGAGGTTCACAAGTACGAGCACACGCCACACCCTGTTGAGTTCGGCATGTACTACAGCTGCTAAGCGGCACAGATTTTGATCTGAAAGGGCACACCTTCGGGGGTGCCCTTTTTCGTTTCTGATGCCGTTTAGCCGGAAATCTTGGTTTTTCTCGATGTCGTGTTGACGCCGCGGCCCTGCCCCAATTTGGCCCGAAATCCAGGACATATAAATGTGCACGGAACCAAAGGAGAATGTCATGGCCATTTCGAGCACAACATTTGAAGAGCGTCTGGCGCGCATCAATAACGGTCAGACCGTTGATACCGCGTCGATGGTTGGGCGCACAAAGACCCGCCGCTCCTTTCGTGCCCGTTGCCTGACCTTTCCGTTTATGGTGGGTGTCGGCATCCTGACCGCAGGAACCGCCTATGCGTTTACGGTTTCGCCTGTTGAAATCGAATGGGTTTTCGCCTTGGCTGGCTAGGCTCCTGCTCCAGACCTTTCCTAGATGAAACAAAACCAGTCTGACAGATATGTTAGACGGTTCCCCTTTGCCCCCCGCCCAAACCTCGGTAAGCTGTGCGCGACAGTTTAAGAGGTATCCCTATGCGTCATCTACATTCAATCATTCTGGGCAGCGCGCTCAGCCTTGCGCTTGCCGTGCCCGCCCTTGCCGCGCAATGTGGCAATAATGCTGGCGGTTTCGGGCAATGGAAAGCCAGCTTTGCCGCCGAGGCGAAAGCCGCCGGTGTGGGCCAGCGCGGCCTTGATGCATTGGCAAGCGCGTCTTATGCCACCGGCACCATTCAGGCGGACCGCAACCAGAAATCTTTCAAATACTCCCTGCCCAAGTTCATGCAGATTCGTGGTGCCGACACGATTGTTGCACAGGGTCGCAAGCGCAAAGCCAAGAGCGCCGGATTCTACCAGTCGCTTGAACAACGCTATGGCGTGCCTGCCGGTGTGATCCTGGCGATCCATGGCATGGAAACCGGCTTTGGCGGGTTCATGGGCAAAAGCTCTGTTGTCTCTGCCATCACCACCTTGGCTTATGATTGCCGCCGATCAGCGTTTTTTGTACCCCATGCCATCGGCGCGCTAAAGCTGGTCGATCAGGGTGCCATCACCCCCGCCACCAAAGGCGCGAAACATGGGGAGTTGGGACATACTCAGTTTCTGCCGGGCAATGCGTTGAAATACGGCGTGGATGCAGATGGCAACGGGCGGGTCGATTTCTACAACCAGACCGACGCGCTGGCCTCAACTGCCAACTTCCTGCGCAAGAAAGGCTGGAAGCCGGGGCAAGGGTATCAGGAAGGCCAGCCCAACTTTAAAGTCATCAAGCAGTGGAACGCGGCAACTGTCTATCAACAGGCCATCGCGATCATGGGTGCCAAGATCGACGGTTGACCTAAAAGCCACAGTAAATGCCAAGGCCTGCCTGTCCCTGACACGGCGGGCCTTGTGCATTTCAGGGGGCCCTCCTATATGGCGTTCAAGGGTCAGGCCCCTGCCGTCCGCATTCCGGTGAAGTCCTGTGTAACTGAACAAGCTCTCAATCTCGCGGATTGACAGGCAACGCGGACCCCTTTCTCACTTGCGAGCAGGAGTGTTTGACATGAACAATACAGTACAAATCCCGTCGCGTGATGTGTTGAAAGCACAGGCAAAGCGCTTGCGCAGTGACCTTGCCGACAAGGGGCAAACCATCAGCCATGCACAGGCGCTGGAGACCATCGCCCATCAATGGGGGGCACGTGACTGGAACACGCTGAGCGCGCGGACCAGCAATATCCACCCCGGTTGGTCCCCCGGCCAGCGCGTTGCGGGCCGGTATCTGGGTCATGCCTTTGCGGGGGAGGTCAAGGCCGCACGCCAGCAGGCAAACGGGTTCTGGGCGCTTACCCTGCGTTTTGACGAAGCTGTAGACGTGGTAACCTCACCGCTGTTCAGCTCGTTTCGAAGGCAGGTGAACACCACCCTTAACGCAGATGGGCATTCGCCGCAGAAAACCTCGGATGGGCAACCGCATATGGTGCTTCATCTGGCGTGACTATGACACGGGCCGCCAAATGATCAGGTGGCCCGTGTTTACCCGATTTTGGGCACCACATGGGTATGGATGGTGAAAACCACCGCTTCGGTGCGCGGTAGGCGCAGAATGCACTGCCGTTCAGAGCGGGTGAATTTTTCGATATCTCCACTGGCCTTGCGGAACGGCTGATGCAGATCTGCATCTACATAGCTAAGCCGGTTAAAGCGCCATAACGGTCGCCCTGCCCGCACCCCGTTGAACATCCGTTGAACGCGGCGGGTCAGATCCGCGTCGTATTCCGCAACCGGATCATGAATCGCGCTTAATGGCCGGTCCACCTTATCCGCCAACCGCCAATTTGCCGGGAAACAGACAATCGCAGCGGTCAGCACATGCTCTGCTCCGCGTTTCTCCAGCACGCAAATATCTTGCTGCACCAAATGTCCCAAGGTGTGCAGCGGATCATCACCATCCAACACCACGCATCGGCCGTCCGGGCAGATCACATGGTCCCTTTGCACGTCAAACCCCAGCGGCGGCAGAATGCCCAGCGCCTCTTGCAGCACTTCCTGCGCTGCGGGCAAGGCCGCTGGCGACATCCATAACACTGCATCAGGTTTCTCTGCCATCAAGGTCGCACGATACGCCATCTGGGCGGCATAGGCCTCATCCACGCGCAGCCAGTCATCCGCCGCACATGGGGATACACCGGGCAGCGCCTGAGGCTGCAACATTTCATCAGGCAGGGCATTTTGCAGGATCACAGCCATTTGGCCAACCTAACAAGACCCACGGCAGAGTCCCGCAAAAACGACATGGAAAAACGTCGCTCTTTGCCATCCACCCCATGTAAATTCCGTCAAGCTGTTCCTCATCCCAAGCGAGGAGGCCGTCATGACCGCGCACTACAGCGACACCCGCAAAATCGACCCCGACAAAGGCAGCCACTTGCCAGATGGATCCCCCAATCGTGCCAACCGTGTCGAGATCGGCCCCACCCTGCTGGCTTTTCGCGAATGGGAAACGGCGGGGCTGATCCTGCCCAATCTGGAAACCATGCGCCGGTTTCGTTGGGAGCGACTGACGCGGCATATCGTTGAACGGGGCTACGGCGGCTTGTTGATGTTTGACCCTTTGAACATCCGCTATGCCACCGACAGCACCAATATGCAGCTGTGGAACACCCACAACCCGTTTCGCGCCGTGTTGCTTTGTGCGGATGGCTATATGGTGATCTGGGATTACAAGAACTCCCCCTTTCTCAGTGAATTCAACCCCTTGGTGCGCGAGCAACGCTCTGGCGCTGATCTGTTTTATTTTGATCGCGGCGATAAGGTGGATGTGGCAGCAGATGTGTTCAGCAACGAGGTGTGCACCCTGATCAGGGCACATTCAGGCGATAATATGCGCCTTGCTGTGGATAAGATCATGCTGCACGGGCTGCGCGCGCTTGAGGCGCAGGGGTTCGAGATCATGGATGGTGAGGAAGTTACCGAGAAAAGCCGTTCGGTGAAAGGCCCGGACGAGATCCTCGCCATGCGCTGTGCCTCGCATGCCTGTGAAACTGCGGTAAAAAAGATGGAGGATTTCGCCCGCAGTGAGGTCCCGAAGGGACACACCTCCGAAGATGACATCTGGGCCGTGATGCATGCCGAGAACATCAAACGCGGTGGCGAATGGATCGAGACGCGCCTGCTGACATCCGGCCCGCGCACCAACCCCTGGTTTCAGGAATGTGGCCCCCGCATCGTACAGAACAATGAAATCGTCGCCTTTGATACCGATCTTGTGGGCAGCTACGGCATCTGCATCGACATCTCGCGCACCTGGTGGATCGGTGATGAGAAACCCCGCCCTGATATGATCTATGCGATGCAACATGGTGTCGAGCACATCCAGACCAATAAACAGATGCTGAAAGCGGGTGTGATGATCCCCGAACTGACAGCGGGGACTCATGTGCTGGACGCGCAGTTTCAGGCAGGCAAATACGGCTGCCTGATGCATGGGGTGGGTCTGTGTGATGAATGGCCCTTGGTCGCCTACCCCGATCACGCGGTCGCAGGGGCCTATGACTATCCGCTTGAGGCCGGCATGGTGCTTTGCGTTGAAGCGCTGGTCCAGCCGGAAGGCGGCGATTTCGCGATTAAGCTGGAAGATCAGGTGCTGGTGACCGAAGACGGGTTTGAGGATCTAACCAGCTATGAATTTGACCCGGCGTTGATGGGACAGGGTTAAAGGAACCTGCAGGGCAGTTGGAAACTGCCCTGCCCTTCGATACCTATTGCCCCAAAGCCTGCCCCAGATCAGCGATCAAATCATCCGCATCCTCGATCCCTACGGACAGGCGCAGCAACCCTTCGGGAATGCCGGTGTGCGGCTCGATTGTGTGGCGGTGTTCAACCAGACTTTCGACCCCGCCCAAAGACGTGGCGCGGTGAAACAACTGCAAGCGGCCAACCGCGCGCAGGGCGGCTTGCGCTTCGCCCTTCACAACAAAAGACAGAAGCCCGCCAAAGCCACCTTTCATCTGCTGCCGGGCAATCTCATGTCCCGGATGATCCGACAGGCCGGGATATAGCACGGTTTCAACATTCGGGTGATCCGACAGAAACTCGGCCAAGCGCATAGCATTGCCCGACATTTCCCGCATCCGCAATGGTAAGGTCCGCATCCCGCGTGTCAGCAACCATGCCTCCATCGGGCCCAGCACCGCCCCCGCCATGTCACGATCCGCGCGTATGGCCTGCCACATCGGGCGATCATGATCGCGTACCGACAATGAACCAGCCAGCACATCGGAATGACCATTGATCCCTTTGGTGGCAGAATGCATCACGATATCCGCTCCCAGCGCCAAGGGCTGGCTCAACACCGGTGAGGCAGCGGTGCTGTCAACAACCAGCGCAGCACCAACATTATGGGCAATCTGCGCTGCCCCTGCCACATCAGTGATCCGCAACCACGGGTTTGACGGGGTTTCGACCCAGACCAGTGTTGGCCGGTGTTCTGCGCAGACCGCCGCCAGCGCCGCCGCATCAGAGGCTTCAACCTCATGCAGGGTGATCTGACGCCTTTCACAGAAATCCCTGATCCAGGCAGTTGTACCCCAGTAGATCTGACGTTGTACCACCACTGCGCCGCCGGTCGGCACGGTGCGAAACACCGCCGCCACTGCCGCCATGCCGGATGGAAACAACAGAGTTTCCGCCGCCCCTTCCAGGGCAGACAACAGCCGCTCGGCCACCCGCGTGTTCTCATTATGAGACCGCAGATAGATGTTATCCCCATTCAGCGGCGCATAATCCGCGCCCCGCAAAAAGGTCGTCGCCATATGGACCGCAGGCACCACCCCTGCGGTTTCACCATCAATTGCACCTGCGGCTTGGGCGGCAAGGGTGGCAGGCCGCATCGGGGGTTTGGGCGTATCGGACAAGGGGCGCATCCTCGTGGTTAATCAATCCCTTGTTGCTACACCTGCCCCGCGCCACAGGCAATCACTGTCACGACAGGTGCCATCACGTCACGCCCGCGTGAGGGCGCTGACACAGGGCTTGCACCATGGTACCGCATCGCACACCTTTCTCCCACCTGATCGGAGAACCCCCATGCCCCCCCAACGTGTCACCTTTCCGGGCCATAATGGCGATATGCTGGCCGCGCGGCTGGATCTGCCGGATGGCCCCCATCTGGCCACCGCCCTGTTTGCCCATTGCTTTACCTGTGGCAAGGACATCCCCGCTGCCCGCAGGATCGCCGCACGCTTGGCCGGCATGGGCATTGCTGTGCTGCGGTTTGATTTCACCGGGTTGGGCCACTCAGAGGGGGAGTTCGCCAATACCTCCTTCACCTCCAACGTGGATGATCTGATTGCCGGCTGCAGCTATCTGGAAGGTCGGGGCATGCCGCCTTCGCTGATGATCGGCCATTCGCTGGGCGGCGCGGCTGTCCTCAAAGCTGCCGCACAGCTGGACCAGATCAAGGCGGTCGCCACCCTCGGGGCCCCCTTCGATCCCGCCCATGTCACCCATAATTTTGCGGAAGCCCTGCCCAAAATCAAATCCGACGGCCTCGCCGAAGTCTCGCTAGGCGGACGCCCTTTCAAAATCGGCAAGGGGTTTGTCGAGGATGTGGCACAGGAAACCCTGACACCGGCCATCGCTGGCTTGAACGCTGCATTGCTGATCCTGCATGCCCCACGTGACGCGATCGTCAGCATCGACAATGCCGGCCAGATCTTCACCGCCGCCAAACACCCCAAAAGCTTTGTCACACTGGATGATGCCGACCATCTGATCACCGCCACAGCAGACGCTGAATATGCCGCGGATGTCATTGCCACCTGGGCGACGCGCTATCTCAAACTTGCGCAGCCCGCTCCGCCGCCTGCCACCCCGGAAGGCATCGTGCGGGTCTCCGAAGCGGATGCCGAAGGTTTTCTGCAAGACGTCAACGCGGGCCCGATCCACCACGTGCTGGCTGATGAACCGCTGGCATATGGCGGTACCAATCGTGGCATGTCTCCTTACGGGTTCCTTTCAGCCGGTCTCGGGGCCTGCACTTCCATGACCATCCGAATGTATGCCCGCCGCAAGGGCTGGCCGCTGGAACACGTCAGCGTCGATGTCTGCCATGACAAGGTCCACGCGCAGGACGCCGAAACCGGCAGTGGCGACAAGATCGACACATGGCGCCGCCGCATCAGATTGACCGGCCCGCTTGATGCCACACAGCGCCAGCGCCTGCTGGAGATCGCTGACAAATGCCCGGTCCATCGCACCTTGGAAAAATCCTCAAAGGTGGAAACCGAACTTCTCGCCTGACCTCTCCTCTTTTTGGCCCTATATACTGTCCGCACTCTCCGCTCGCGCCCCCCGCCTGTGATTACCACAGTAACCGGACGCTAAGCCGCCGCTGCCATCTTGTCCTCCGCCCCCCATCAGTCTATGCCGCCGGTGACCCTGAAAACCGTCACAAAAAGGTGTGCCCCGCATGATCCTCCGCTATTCCCGCCCCGAAATGGTTAACATCTGGTCGGCCGCGACCAAGTTCCGCATCTGGTACGAGATCGAGGCACATGCCTGCGATGCCATGGCCGATCTGGGGGTAATCCCGCGTGAAAACGCCGAGGCCGTCTGGAAAGCCAAGGATGTTGAATTCGACGTCGCCCGGATTGACGAGATCGAGGCCGTGACCAAACATGATGTCATCGCCTTCCTGACCCATCTGGCCGAACATATCGGCAGCGACGAAGCCCGCTTTGTCCATCAGGGCATGACCAGCTCAGATGTGCTGGACACTTGTTTCAATGTTCAGCTGACACGGGCCGCCGATATTCTGATTGCCGACGTTGAAGCGCTGCTGGCTGCGCTGAAGCGCCGCGCGCTGGAACATAAGGACACGGTGCGCATTGGCCGCAGCCACGGCATCCACGCTGAACCCACAACCATGGGGCTGACCTTCGCACGGTTTTACGCCGAAATGGACCGCAACCTCGCGCGCCTGCGCGTCGCACGCGATGAGATTGCCACAGGCGCGATCTCCGGTGCGGTCGGAACATTTGCCAATATCGATCCAGCCATCGAAGAGCATGTCTGCGAAAAGCTTGGCCTGAAACCCGAACCGATTTCCACTCAGGTGATCCCCCGCGACCGCCACGCGGCCTTCTTTGCCTGTCTCGGCGTTGTCGGTTCTTCCATCGAAAACATCGCCACAGAAATCCGCCATATGCAGCGCACCGAAGTGCTGGAGGCCGAAGAGTTCTTCTCTGCCGGTCAAAAAGGCTCAAGCGCCATGCCGCATAAGCGCAACCCGGTACTGACGGAAAACCTGACCGGTCTGGCGCGCCTCTGCCGCATGTCTGTTGTGCCCGCCATGGAAAACGTCGCCCTCTGGCACGAGCGGGACATTTCGCACAGCTCCGTCGAGCGCAACATCGGCCCTGACACAACAGTCACCCTTGATTTCGCCCTTTCACGCCTGACCGGCGTCATCGACAAATTGGTGATTTACCCGGACAACATGTTGGCGAATATGAATAAATTCCGTGGCTTGGTGATGTCGCAGCGGGTTCTGCTGGCCCTGACCCAAGCGGGCGTATCGCGCGAGGATTCCTATAAGCTGGTGCAGCGCAATGCGATGAAAGTATGGGAAGAAGGCAAGGATTTCAAAACCGAGCTGCTGGCGGATGAAGATGTGCTCAAGTCCCTGAGCCCCGAAGAGATCGAAGAGAAATTCGATCTGGGCTATCACACCAAACATGTCGACACGATTTTCAAACGCGTGTTTGGCGACTGACACCCCTGAGAAACCGGCGCGTTTCTGCGCAAGTTGCCTCCGGACCCCTCCGAATGTTTCAAATATTGCGCAAACCCTGTAGGTTTGCGCAATAAATACGAGGAGACGGACCATGAAGATCAAGACGTTTATTGTTGCCCTCGCCCTGACCACCGCCCCGGGCTTGGCCTTTGCCGAAGGCTGTAGCCACGGTAAGGAAAAACAGGCGATGTCCTGTGCCGCCGGAACGGCCTATGACACCAGCACCCACAGCTGCCTGCCCGTCAATACCTGAGGCGCAACCCTTTCCCCGTGGTGCCCGGACAGGCGCTGCCCTTTGGAACATTTTTGACCAAAGGCCCGGTGTCTGCGACCAGAACGCACAGATATCTTAACCCACACGCCCTCATGGCGTTCACACAGCCGTGTTCTGAGGCAGGAAATGCTTGGCAAGTTCCGTTGATAGGCTACATTTCTGGAATTGCATTTATGGAGTCAGTTATGAAACAGTTTATTCTCGCCACCGCCGTTGCCCTGCCTTTTATGGCTTCCGGTGCCTGGGCCGCCGGGGGCGGTGATGAAACGGCTCCAAGCAAGCCGAAATGCGAAACCGGTCAGGTTTACGACAAAAAGACAAAATCCTGCGTTGCTGCGGAAGAAAGCAATCTGGACGTCGATAGCCTTTATGAAAACCTGCGTGAACTGGCCTATGCCGGACGCTATGCAGAGGCACAGGCTGTGCTGGCGCAGATGCCAGCGGAGGATGACCGCACATTGACCTATCTGGGTTTTACCAGCCGCAAAATGGGTGATGTCGACGCGGCAATGACCTATTACAACGCCGCCCTGCGGGTGAACCCTGCCAATGTGCTGGCACGTTCCTACATGGGGCAAGCGCTGGTTGAGCAGGGCAAGGTGGCGGATGCCATGTTCCAACTGCGCGAAATCCGCAACCATGGTGGCAGCGGCAGCTGGGCCGAAGCGTCTTTGCGGGCCGCCATCGCCACAGGCAAAACCTTTAATTATTAGGATTTGGCTGGTTTACCCTTCAAGGTTTCTTCATCTTTAACACCGATAAGCTCCTTAAATCATGGGGTTTGTGATAGATGAACGACATCGTTGCAATGAACAATTTCGCGCCGCTGCCCGGACTTTCGGGGGGCGGCGCGACTGTATCACTCAGCCGTCGTGCCAAGGCGGCCATTGTTGTGCGCCTGTTGCTGAACGAGGGGGCGGAGATCCCGCTGGAAGATCTGCCGGATGAGGCACAGGTGGCACTGACCCATCAAATGGGCACCATGCGAACGGTGGATCGCGACACGCTCAGCGCTGTTGTAGAGGAGTTTTCCGCTGAACTGGAAAAGATCGGATTGTCCTTCCCTTCCGGCATGGCAGGGGCTCTGGACGCGCTGGATGGTAAAATCAGCCCCCATACCGCCGCCCGTCTGCGCAAGGAGGCGGGGGTGCGCCAGTTTGGCGATCCCTGGAAACGCCTGCGCGAGTTGGGACCGGACCGGTTGTTGCCGGTGCTGGAAATCGAAAGCATCGAAGTTGCCGCTGTCATGCTGTCCAAGCTTCCGGTGTCGATGGCGGCAGAGCTGCTGGGCCGGATACCCGGCCCACAGGCGCGCCGGATTACCTATGCGGTTTCCCTGACCAATGCGGTCACCCCCGATGCGGTTGACCGGATTGGTCTGTCACTGGCCATGCAACTTGATTCCCAACCTGCCCGCGCCTTTGAGGATGATCCGGTGGAACGGGTTGGTGCCATCCTGAACTCCTCTACCTCCTTGACCCGTGACGATGTGCTGACCGGACTTGATGAAACCGATCAGGGCTTTGCCAATGCGGTGCGCAAGGCGATCTTTACCTTTGGCAATATCGCTACCCGCATCGCCGCACGCGACATTCCGCGTGTCTTGCGCGAGGTGGATCAGGCCAAATTGGTGATCGCGCTTGCCGGGGCGGAAGCCGCAGGGTTCGCTACCTCGCGGGACTTCATGCTGGAAAACATGTCGGGCCGGATGGCAGATCAGCTGCGTGAAGACATGGAAGGGGCCGGAAAGGTGAAACCCGCAGATGCAGAGGCGGCGATGTCCGATGTTGTTGATGTTATCCGCCGGATGGAACAGGCCGGCGACCTCTTGCTGATCGTTGAAGAGGACGAGGAGGAGGAAGGATAATCCGCCCCCCTCACGTAGATGCGCAAAGCTGACTTGTTGCGCAGGGGTACGCGGGCTATGTCTGGCGCAACTGCCCCAAGCGTCAGAGCCCTATGTCAGACCAACAATCCCAAGACGACCCACATGCGCAACCCGCCCAGCGGCTTGGGGATTTTTTGAGTAATGCGTTGATCGTAGGGGTGATCCGGCTTGCGCTCGCCCTGCCCTATGCCACCCGTGTCCGGTTTGTCGGCTGGCTGGTGGAACATGTGATTGGCCCGCTTGCCGGTTATCGCAAACGGGCCCTCGACAATCTGGCGCTGATCTGGCCCGAGATGCCCAAGGAACGCCACCTTGAGATTGCCCGTGGCTGTCTGAACAATGTGGGCCGTTCGTTCATCGAAAACTATTCAGCCAAGGATTTTCCCGCGCGTATGGCGCAGAACACCCCGCAAGGCCCCGGTGCAGCGGCGCTTGAAGACGCGGTAAGGGCCAACCGCCCGGTGATCCTTGTCAGCGGTCATTTCGGAAATTACGAGGCGACACGGGCCGCGCTGGTGGCACGCGGCTATGATATCGGCGGCCTCTACCGCGACATGAAGAACCCATATTTCAACGCACATTACGTCAAAACGATGGAAGCTTTTGGCGGGCCGGTCTTTCCGCAGGGGCGCAAGGGCACCGCAGGCTTTGTGCGTCACCTCAAAGACGGGGGCCAGCTGGTGTTGCTGTTTGATCAACATGTGCTTTACGCACCTGTGCTGGATTTTATGGGAGAACCCGCGCGCACGGCGCTGTCCGCCGCTGAACTCGCGCTGCGTTATGACGCGCAGTTGATTCCATTTTACGGCATTCGTCAGCCCGACGGGTTAAGTTTTGAAACCGTTCTGGAAGCGCCGGTGCCGCATTCCGACCCCACAACCATGACACAGGCCCTGAACGACAGCTTGTCGGCGCGGATCAACCAGTCGCCGGATCAATGGTTTTGGGTTCACAGAAGATGGCGCGCTGACGAGGATTAAAGCCGGAGCCAAGACTGTTATTAACATCGTAGCGCTTTCCTCTCAAGGAATGCCCGCTAGCGCAGCCGCGCCGCAGCTACAATTGGTCCGGCATTTGCCTCCTGAAGGATCACCACCGCCGGTTTGTCCCCGGCTATGGCTGTCTTGAGCGACAGCGGTGCCTTGCCGTCCCATGTGCCCAGAACGGTCCATCCCTCTACAATATTAGCGTTTTCCAAGGTCTTGCCTCGGTTTTCACCGCGTTTGATCCGGGTGGTATGGATCGGAGTGTAACGCAGCATATGAACGGTCAATGTGCCCCTGACCTTGCCAATCGCCCGCGCCTGAATGCGCAATTCATCATCTGATCGGGACAAAGCCATTTCTACCTGTTCCGGCTGGCTGGCATGTTCTGCAATGGCCTTGGCCAATTTCATCGGCTTCGCCCCGACGATATCCGTTGTTCCCCCGACGATCATCTCGGGCGTATAGATTGATCTGCGATTCCCCGCCGCCGCATAGGCCCGCTGGCGCGCCGCATGGGCGGGATCGCCAAAGGGGTCTTTCCAGCCGATGTAATCCCAGTAATCCACATGCAGTGCCAGCGCGATAACATCATCACGAGCTGCCAGCTCATGCAGGATGGCATCCGCCGGCGGGCAGCTGGAACAGCCCTGAGAGGTGTAAAGTTCAACCACCACAGGCATATCCTGCGCGACAACAGGCAATGCCGATGTCAGCATCGCAGCAAAGAAGGCAGGGAGAATTTGTTTCATGTGATTCCAGTGGCTGGCAAGGCAGGTTGCCCCATTTCTAAACGCAGGGGGATGAAATAACCAATCAAGGTTTCTTGAAACAAGTGTCACCAATACCGTGAATTTCTTCATAATCTGTACACCATGGTATACAAATATGCCCAAACCCCATGAATAGTGGTTGATTAGCCAGCGGGAGAGTGGCATTTAGGCCCCAACATCCCATAGCCAGCAGCCCAGAAAGGGACCGTTCCATGACCATTCAAGTCGGACAGGACACAGCCAAGACACGTAAAACGATCACCGCCGGTGGTCAAAGCATCGCCTATTATTCCATTCCCGCCGCGCAAGAGGCCGGTCTGGGCGATTTCTCACGCCTTCCCGCCGCGTTGAAAGTGGTGCTGGAAAACATGTTGCGTTTCGAGGATGGAAAAACCGTTACCGTCGACGATATCAAAGCATTTGCCGAATGGGGGGCCAAAGGGGGCCAGAACCCGCGCGAGATCGCCTATCGCCCTGCCCGCGTCTTGATGCAGGATTTCACCGGCGTACCGGCGGTTGTGGATCTTGCCGCGATGCGTGACGGTCTGGTGGCCCTTGGGGGTGACGCCGAGAAAATCAACCCGCTGAACCCTGTTGATCTGGTCATCGACCACTCTGTGATGATCGACGAATTCGGCAACCCGCGCGCCTTCCAGATGAACGTGGACCGCGAATATGAGCGCAACATGGAGCGCTATACCTTCCTCAAATGGGGTCAGAAGGCGTTTAACAACTTCCGCGTTGTGCCTCCGGGTACTGGTATCTGTCACCAGGTGAACCTTGAGTATCTGGCCCAGACCGTCTGGACCGACAAAGACCAGAACGGCGACGAAGTGGCCTATCCTGACACGTTGGTCGGCACCGACAGCCACACAACCATGGTCAACGGCATGGCCGTTCTGGGCTGGGGTGTTGGCGGGATCGAAGCCGAGGCCGCCATGCTGGGCCAGCCGATTTCGATGCTGATCCCCGAAGTGGTTGGTTTTGAGCTGACCGGCCGCATGATGGAAGGCACCACAGGCACCGACCTTGTGCTGAAAGTTGTTGAAATGCTGCGCGAAAAAGGCGTGGTCAGCAAATTCGTCGAATTCTACGGAGAGGGCCTTGACCACCTGCCACTGGCAGACCGCGCGACAATCGCCAATATGGCACCGGAATACGGTGCAACCTGTGGCTTCTTCCCGATTGACGGCGAAACCCTGCGCTACATGCGCACCACGGGCCGCGACGAAGACCGGATTGCGCTTGTCGAAGCCTATGCCAAGGAGAACGGCATGTGGCGCGGCGACGATTACGCGCCGATCTACACCGATACGCTGTCGCTCGACATGGGCACCATCGTGCCGGCGATTTCCGGTCCGAAACGCCCGCAGGATTATATCGCGCTGACCTCTGCCCACACCGCCTTTGCTGAATATGTCAAAGGGGTGCGTGCAGGCAAAGACGCTACCGTCAAAGAGGAAATCCGCTGGGAAGGTGAAGGCGGCCAGCCAGAGCCGCAGGATATTCCGGGCGATGAAGGCAACCACAAGCGCGGCTATGTAGAGACCGAGGATGGTCATTACCAGTTGCATGACGGGTCCATCGTGATCGCTTCGATCACCTCCTGTACCAATACATCCAACCCCTATGTGATGATCGGTGCCGGCCTTGTGGCACGCAAAGCCCGCGCGCTGGGTCTGAACCGCAAGCCTTGGGTCAAAACATCACTGGCCCCCGGCTCGCAAGTGGTTTCCGCCTATCTTGAGGCTGCGAACCTGCAGGAAGATCTGGACGCCATCGGCTTTAACCTTGTCGGCTATGGTTGCACCACCTGTATCGGCAACTCCGGCCCGCTGGAGCCTGCGATCAGCAAGGCGATCAATGATTATGACCTGATCGGCACCTCGATCCTGTCAGGCAACCGTAACTTTGAAGGTCGGATTTCGCCTGACGTGCGTGCCAACTACCTTGCCTCTCCGCCGCTGGTTGTGGCCTATGCGCTGGTGGGGGATCTGAACCACGATCTGGCAAACAGCCCGCTGGGTCAGGACAAGGATGGCAATGACGTCTACCTGCGCGACATCTGGCCCACGACACAGGAAGTGGCCGAGCTGGTCGAGCAAACCGTCACCCGCGAAGCCTTCCAGACCAAATATGCCGACGTTTTCAAAGGTGATGAAAAATGGCAGGGTGTCGAAATCACCGATGCCAAGACCTACGACTGGCCACCAACCTCGACCTATGTGCAGAACCCACCCTACTTTCAGGGCATGTCACCAGAGCCGGGTGTGATCACCAACATCGACGGGGCCAAAGTGCTGGCGGTCCTTGGTGACATGATCACCACCGACCATATTTCGCCAGCCGGGTCGTTCAAGGAAGAAACCCCCGCCGGGAAGTATCTGACAGACCGTCAGGTTTCCCCGCGCGAGTTCAACTCTTACGGTTCGCGCCGTGGCAACCATGAGGTCATGATGCGCGGCACCTTCGCCAACATTCGCATCAAGAACGAAATGCTGGACGGGGTTGAGGGCGGTTATACCAAAGGCCCCGATGGCAAGCAGACCTCGATCTATGACGCCGCCATGGCGCATCAGGAGGCAGGCACGCCGCTGGTCATCTTCGGTGGTGAGCAATATGGTGCCGGGTCCTCTCGTGACTGGGCGGCCAAGGGCACGGCCCTGCTGGGCGTCAAGGCCGTGATCGCGGAAAGCTTTGAGCGCATTCACCGCTCCAACCTTGTAGGCATGGGTGTGATCCCGTTTGAGTTCACCAATGGCGACACCCGCAAGAGCCTTGGCCTGACCGGCGAGGAAACTGTTTCGATCTCCGGTCTGGACACAATCAAACCGCTGCAGGAAGTGCCCTGCACGATCACCATGGCGGATGGCACGGTCAAAGAGATCACCCTGAAGTGCCGCATCGATACCGCGATCGAAATCGAATATATCGAACATGGTGGTGTGTTGCATTACGTGCTGCGTGACCTGGCCAAAGGTGACGCAATCGCAGCTGAATAAGCTATTTTTCTAAAAGAATAAAAAGCCCCCGCTGCACATTGTAGCGGGGGCTTTTTTCGTTATCCTCGCAGGTGTTTACTGTTGAGAGGACAGATGATGAAACCTGTTGCCCTGATTACCGGCGGTGCCCGCGGCATCGGTCGTGCCATCGCCAGCGAGCTGGCCGCAGACCACATCATCGCTGTCACCTATCACAGCACCCCGCCGAATGCGCTGCTGCGCGATCATCCAGATATCCTTGCCCTGCCCGCGGACCTTTCGCAGCCGGATGTTGCCCGCGAGATTATCCAGCAGATCGTCACTCAATTCGGCCGTCTGGATGTCATCGTGAACAATGCCGGTGCGATTGCGATGGATGATGTTGATCCGATGGCCACACTTGCCGTTAACCTCGCCGCACCGATGGCCCTGCTGGAGGCCGCCCTGCCCCATCTGCACAGCGGCGCAAGCGTGATCAATATCTCATCGGTAAATGCAGAACTGCCCGCAATGGGTGCTGCAGGCTATTCCGCCAGCAAAGCCGCGCTGAACACCTGGACACGCGGCATGGCCAAAACACTGGGTCCCAAAGGCATCCGCGTCAACGCCATCGCCCCCGGTGCCATCGAACGTAGCGAGTCCCCCCGCCCGGCGGAATTGGTAAAAGCCTTTGTCGATATGACCGCTCTGGGTCGCTCCGGCGTCCCGCAAGACATTGCAAATGTTGCCCGTTTCCTTGCTTCTGAGGCTTCCGGTTTCATCACCGGCGAGGTCATCACAGTCTCCGGTGGCTACCGGCTCTGACGGCTGGCTTCATCTTGCCAATAAACTCATGCAGGCCAGTGCCCGCACGAGTTAATCCGCCATCGCCGCCTTCAGGGCCGGTAAAAACCGCTGCTCATAGTCACTGCCCACCAGCGGCCCGGCAAAGCGGAACAATACAGTCCCGTCACCGTCCAGAATAAAGGTTTCCGGCGGCGCGGTGACGCCCCAATTGATCGCGGTACGCCCTTTCGGGTCAAAGCCAATTCCGGCGAAAGGGTTGTCATCCTCGGTCAGATATTTGGTCGCATTGGCGGCAGTATCCTTAAAGTTGATGCCAATGATCGAAATGCCTTCTGCCTGCATCTCCAACAGCTTGGGATGTTCGGCGCGGCAGGGGGGGCACCAGCTGGCCCAGAAATTCACCAAAGTGACCTCACCCGATATCACCATCTCTGCTGTGGCGACAGGATAACCCGGCAGCGGATCTGCGGGTAAGGCCGGGGCCATCTTGCCCACCAAGGTCGAGGGCAACCCTTGCGGATCATCCCGGTACATGCCCACCGCTGCCAGAGCGACAAACCCGGCAAATACCAAAGGTGGGGCCAACATAAGCGGCGAAAACCTAGCCATCTTTCTGCGTCTCCTGTTTTGCCTCTGCCTCAACCTGCGCCAACCCTGCCCGCGCAGCACGGCCCCGGCGCAGCGTCACGGCCAGCAGGACCGCAAGCAAAACCAGAGATGCCCCATAGGCCGACAAAACCTCGGCTGCGTATTTTCCCAGATCAGGCATCATAATCCACGCTCCATCCTTGTCCGAAGGGCCTGCGTGCGGCGCAGTCTGATTTCAGTGCCCGTGCGATAAAGTACAAGGGCCACGAACAGCAGGCCAAACCCCACCATGCTGATCGCCAGAGGCACAAAGAAAACGTCATCCACCGTCCGTCCGCCGGTCGCCACTGGCACCGATGTACCTTGATGCAACCCTTGGTTCCAGAACTGCACCGCATAGCGCGACAGCACCGCAAAGACCGATCCAACCAGACATAAGACCGACGTCAGATCCGCCGCCGTATCGGGGTCCTCCACCGCTTCCCACAGGGCAATATACCCCAGATAGAACAGGAACAGGATCAAAAAAGAGGTCAGGCGCGGGTCCCAGGCCCACCAGGTGCCCCACATCGGCTGGCCCCAGATGGCCCCGGTGATCAGGGCAATAAGTGTCATCACCAGCCCCACAGGGGCGGCTGCCCTGGCTGCCAATGCGCTGACATGATGACGGCGTACCAACCAAATCAGCGAGGTCAGCAGCATCATGAACCAAGCGTTGATTGCCATCAGGGCAGATGGCACATGCAGGTAAATAATCTTGACTGTAGAGCCCTGACGATAATCATCCGGCGTGCCAAAGAAACCCCAGATCAGCCCGGTGCAGACACAGAGAGCCGCAGCCCCCCATAGGTAAGGTTGCAGTTTCGCGCTGAGGGCCAAGAACTTGACCGGATTTGCATAGGACCAAATCGACATAGGCTTATCTAATCTTCCCGTCTGATGGCCTCAATGGGCAAATGATCGCATTCCTGTGAGCCATCTAACGCAACCCCATCCGCAATACCGCAGCACTGGCAAAGGGCATCAGGGCGATGGTGCCCAATGTGATCCCCGCCAGCATCACCAAGGGTGTAGAGGGGTCAAGCCCCATGGCCCCGCGCCGCGCCGCCTCTGCCCCGAAAATCAGGGTCGGCACATAAAGCGGCAGCACCAGCAAGGACAGCAACAGTCCCCCGCGTTTGATGCCAACGGTCAGTGCCGCCCCAAATGTGCCGATGACGGACAGCGCCGGCGTGCCAAGCGCCAGCGACACCACCAGCCAACCATATCCAGAGGGTGGCAGATTTAACAAAACCCCCAACAAGGGCGCAGCCAGCACCAAGGGCAGCCCCGTGGTCAGCCAATGCGCCAAGGCTTTGACACTAACAGCAGCCTCCAGCGGCAAGGGCGCTGTCAGCAAAAGATCCAGCGTGCCATCCTCGTAATCCAGCGCCAGCAGCCGATCGAGCGACAGAAGGCATGCCAGCAAGGCACCCAGCCACAGCACCCCCGGCGCGATACTCCCCAACAGCTCTGCCGTTGGGCCAACGCTAAAGGGCACCAGCGTTGTGACAATCAGGAAGAACGCAAGGCCAAGGCCAAAACCACCCCCTGCCCGAAAGGCCAGACGCAAATCGCGCAGCAGCAGGGCGATCACAGGAAGGCCTCGTCGCTGGTGCCGGAGTAATGATCCGCATGGGCGCGAAACGGTGTGATATCCAACACCTCGGCTTCCAGCCCCAGATCAATATGGGTGGCAATCAGCGCTGCACCACCCGTCGCCAGATGGCTTTTCACCGCGGCTGCAAACATCGACACCGCATCCACATCCAAAGACACGGTTGGTTCGTCCAGCACCCAGATTGGGCAGCCGGTGACCAACAGGCGGGACAGGCCCAAACGACGTTTCTGCCCGGCAGAGAGGGTGCCGGCCAGACGGTCTGCAAGCGGGTGAAGCGCGTAGCTGTCCAATGCGGCAGCAATGTCCCCTTTACCAAAGACCTGCGCCCAGAACTGCAGGTTCTCACGCACGCTTAACATGGCTTTGATCCCATCTGCATGCCCGGCATAAGCGATGGTCTCTTCCGCCCCTGAGATTGCGCCACCGATCGGTGATTGCAGCCCCGCGATGCAGCGCAAAAGCGTGGTTTTCCCGGCCCCGTTTGGCCCGCGAAGGATCAGCGCCTGCCCGGCTTCAAGCGTGAAACCCAGCCCGGTAAGGACCGGCACACCGCCGCGGGCAAGGGTCAGATCCTGAACGCTCAGAAGCATGCCGGTTCAGACCGGAATCAGGGCCAGCGCCACCCTGCGTCCTTCGCTCAGCAGCACATTATAGGTGCGGCAGGCCGCGGGAGAGGACATTGGTTCAGCAGCCAACCCCGCCTCTTGCAGGGCCTCGGCAACATCCTCAGGCAGATGTGCGACATCAGCGCCTGTGCCAACAAACAAGACATCTACATGATCCTTGAGCGCGATCAGCGCTTCCAAATCCGCGAACCCGTCCCAGCCCTGCGAGCCCAACGGTCCGGTGATCACAGGACCGTTGATCAAACGGCCACCGATACGGAAAAACCCCGGACCATAGCCATCCACCGGTGCCGACTCGTTATAGGCGATCTCGTTCAGGCGCATGGGCTATCCTTTCCAAAACGTCAGGCAAAAACTCTGGGGGCCAATCCGAATTGATCCCCCAGGGGCCACCGCCTGATCACACTGTCATGCATCAATATTGGCGTATTGATTGCCCGTATTTGCATCTGGCTTGGACCAATCGCGTTTAACCCCCAGATACAACAGAATCGCAGAGGCGACAAAGATTGACGAATAAGTCCCGACAATCACACCCCAGATCATCGCAAACACAAAGCCCCGG
The DNA here is from genome assembly GCF_030159975.1 of Sulfitobacter pacificus. Classification (NCBI taxonomy): domain Bacteria; kingdom Pseudomonadati; phylum Pseudomonadota; class Alphaproteobacteria; order Rhodobacterales; family Roseobacteraceae; genus Sulfitobacter; species Sulfitobacter pacificus. The sequence goes on along the minus strand of NZ_BSNL01000001.1, from coordinate 977,409 downwards.
ATCACATCACCGCCCAACACAAAGAGCGCGATCAGGGCGATCAATGTGGTGAAAGAGGTCATGAATGTCCGTGCCATGGTTTCGTTGATCGACAGGTTCAACACATCCTTAAGGTCGCGTTTCTTGTATTTGCGCAGGTTCTCGCGGACCCGGTCAAAGACGACCACTGTATCGTTCAGTGAATATCCTACGATGGTCAGAAGTGCCGCGATAATCGCCAGATCAAAACGGATCTGAAGCTCTGAAAAAATGCCGATGGTCAGGATCACATCATGCACCAGCGCCAGCACCGCCCCGGCGGCAAACTGCCATTCAAAGCGCAGCCAGATATAGATCAAAACCGCCCCAATCGCCAGAACCACAGCAATAACAGCGGTTTGGATCAACTCGCCAGAGACTTTCGGCCCGACCGATTCAACCGAGGTGAACTTGATATCCGGGCGTACCGATTGCAACGCTGCCTCGACCGCTTCGATCACTTCATTGGTGACCGCCTCCTGACCGTCCTGTGCCTGAATACGGATCATCGCAACATTCTGGTCATCGCGAAACGACGGATCAAAAACTTCGCTGATGCTGATATCCCCCAGCTCCAGCGCGTCGATGGCCCCGCGATATTCGGCAATATCAACCGCCAGCGGGCTTTCTGAACGGATCGTTGTGCCGCCACGAAAGTCGATGCCATAGTTCAACCCTTGCATCAGGAAGGAGGCGAAGGCGACAACCATCATCAACCCGGAAATGCCCAGCCAGATTTTCCAACGGCTGAAGAAATCGAAATTCGGTGCTTCTTTGAACAGACGCAGACGCATGGCTTAAACCTCAATCGTTTTGGGACGTGCCCGTTCAAACCAGATCACCACCATCAGGCGGGTGACAAAGATGGCTGTAAACACCGATGTCACGATGCCGAAGCCCAGCGTGATTGCGAAACCGCGCACCGGACCAGAGCCCATGACAAACAGGATAACGGCGGTGATCAGGGTGGTGATATTGGCATCGATGATCGCGCTCAGCGCTTTTTCATAGCCCAGCGAAATCGCCCGTGCCGGTCCCTTTGCCGTTTTGAGTTCCTCGCGAATACGCTCGAAAATCAGCACGTTGGCGTCCACCGCCATCCCAACCGTCAACACGATCCCGGCAATACCCGGCAGGGTCAACGTGGCCCCGACAAGGCTGAGCAGGCCAAAGATCATCGCGACGTTGATGATAAGCGCGATATTGGCGAAGACACCAAACAAGCCGTAGCTGACAAACATGAAGAACAACACAGCGACAAAGGCGACAATTGTCGCGACCTTACCTGCATCGATGCTGTCCTGTCCCAATTCCGGGCCGACCGTGCGTTCCTCAAGAAAATCAAGCCCGGCAGGCAAGGCCCCTGCGCGCAACAGGATCGCAAGGTTGGTGGAGGTCTCAACATCGAAGTTGCCGGTGATGATGCCCGATCCCCCCGGGATGTGGCTTTGGATGGTCGGGGCGCTGATCACCTCGTCATCCAGCACAATGGCAAACGGCGCACCGATATTGGCCGCAGTATAATCACCAAACTTGCGCGCGCCCGACGTGTTAAAGCGGAACGACACCGCTGGCCGCCCATTCTGGTCAAAGCTGGGTTGCGCATCGACCAATTCCTCACCCGTCACCACCGGTGCGGTTTCGACCACGTAAAACGCACCCGGTTCATCCAAAGAAGGAATGAGTTTATTTCCGATGCCCGGATTGGCATTGGCGTCCGAGCCACGGCTGACCACAGGGTTGAAGGTCAACTGTGCGGTTGTACCGATGATCTCTTTCAACTCGGCCGCAGATCCGATGCCGGGCACCTGAATCAGGATACGGTCGGCCCCTTGCCGTTGAATTGTCGGTTCACGTGTGCCGACCTCATCAATGCGGCGGCGGATGATTTCCAGCGACTGCTGCATGGTGCGCTCATCCGTGGCTTGTTTTTCAGCCTCGGACAGGGTGACCACAATCACGCCGTCTTCACCGCGCACGTCGATGTCTGTGGCTCCCGCGCCGGTCAGTGTTGGCACCGGGCGCGCCAACCCGCGTACAATCTCCATCGCCTCTGCCATCTTGGTCGCATCATTCAGACGCACCCGCAGTTCATCATCGGGGGATTGCTGGCGGCGCACCGGCGTCAGATCACGCAGGGCGTCGCGGACCTCGGGCCATTGGGCGGCCATGCGGTTGGCATAAACCTCTTCAACACGGACTTCTGCCAGCAAATGCGCCCCGCCCCGCAGATCAAGCCCCAGATTGACCAGCTGTGACGGCATCCATTCCGGCCAAAGCGCCTTTTGCGCCTCAAGTGCCTCGGTACTGCCAGACAGCTCGATCGCGGCAACCGCGTCATTATGTTGCTCGACAGGTGCATAAAAGGCATTTGGCAGAGCAAGCCAAACACCAAGCGCACAGGTCAGCGCGATCAAAATCCGTTTCCACAGATCAATCTGAAGCATATCAGCGCCCTCTCTCAAGCTGGCGGTTTTGAGGTCTGGGGTGGATTATTTCGCAGGTTCAGTCTTGGAAATAACCGTGGCGATGGTCGACTGGATCACGCGGATTTTCACGCCGTCCGCCACTTCGACTTCCAACTCGCCGTCATCCTTGACCTTGACAACCTTGCCGATGATCCCGCCTTGAGTCACCACCTGATCACCGCGCCGCAAGGCTTTGACCATGGCGGCATGTTCCTTGACCTTCTTTTGCTGCGGACGGATCAGCAGGAAATACATGATCGCAAAGATCAGAATAAGGGGAATGAATTGCTCGATACCGGCCATCGTTAAGTCCTTTTGTACGTAAGGGAGGGCCCGCGTTTGCTGCCCTTTGGAGTTTGGCAGAACCTATGCACCGGCGCAGGCGGACGCAAGGTGCAAAGGGGGTATTTGGGTGGACAACTGTGTCGAAATTCAAATGGCGCAAACCCGCTACCACCTTTGCGCGGTTTAGGGCATAACGCCCAGCAACACGACTCAAACCCAAGGACCGCCTCCCATGCATGACATCCGCGCCATCCGTGACACGCCCGAAGCTCTTGACGCCGCCCTCGCGCGGCGCGGCGATGCGCCCATGTCCGCCGCCATTCTGAAACTCGACACGGCGCGGCGCGAGAAGATCGGCACGGCAGAGGCGGCACAGGCAGAACAGAACAAGGCGTCCAAGCTGGTCGGGGCCGCCAAGGCCAAGGGCGATGAGGCCGAATTTGAACGGCTGCGCGCGCTGGTCGGCGAAAAGAAAGAAGAAGTTGCCGCGATGCAGGCCGAGGCCAAAGCACTGGACGCCGAACTGACCGATATGCTGGCCCGCATTCCCAACAGCCCTGCCGAAGATGTGCCTGAAGGGGCTGATGAAAACGACAATGCCGAAGTGAAGAAATGGGGCGACATCCCGGCGTTTGATTTCAAACCGGTCGAGCATTTCGAGATCAAGGGCGTTGCCGCTTCAATGGATTTTGAAACCGCTGCCAAGATTTCCGGCAGCCGTTTTGTATTACTGAGCGGGGCCGTGGCGCGCATTCATCGGGCCTTGTCGCAATTCATGCTCGATACCCATGTGGATGAAAACGGGCTGACCGAAGTGAATCCGCCGGTGCTGGTCGGGGATGACGCCATGTATGGCACGGACAAGCTGCCAAAATTCGGCGAGGACAGCTATCAGACTTCCGAAGGGATGTGGCTGGTGCCAACGTCCGAAGTGCCGCTGACCTATACCGTCGCCGGCGATGTGGTCGAGGAGGCAAGCCTGCCCCGCCGCTATACCGCGCATACGCTGTGCTTCCGCTCCGAAGCCGGATCAGCGGGCCGCGACACCTCTGGCATGTTGCGTCAGCACCAGTTCGAAAAAGTCGAAATGGTCAGCGTCACCCTGCCCGGGGAAAGCGACAATGAGCAACAGCGCATGCTGCGCTGCGCCGAGGATATTCTGGAACGTCTGGGCATCCCCTACCGCACGGTGCTGCTGTGCACCGGCGACATGGGTTTTGGCGCACGACGCACCTTTGACATTGAGGCTTGGGTGCCGGGCCAAGATACCTACCGCGAGATTTCGTCGGTCTCCACCACCGGTGATTTTCAGGCGCGCCGCATGAATGCACGGTTCAAACCCAAGGATGGCGGCAAACCGCAGTTTGTGCATACGCTGAACGGATCGGGACTGGCCGTCGGGCGCTGCCTGATCGCGGTGCTTGAAAACGGGCAGCAGGCGGATGGGTCTGTGACCCTGCCGGCGGTGCTTGGCCCCTATCTGGGCGGCAAGACCACGCTGACCGCCGCGGGGAAACTGGCCTAAGTTCAAGCCGTTAGAATTTGCATTTACGTCCTAAGGTTCTAGGTTTCTTAATAGATCTGGAACCGAAGGACATGACATGCTCAACGCCCGCTTTGCTTTTGCCCTTGCCTGCTTTCTGCTGAGCCTGCTTTTCGCGGCCTCCCCCCTGTTTGTTGAAGGGTTCGCGGGGTTTGACCCCAACCAATTCCCTGTTCCGCAAGACAATCCGCCGGTACAACCCGCCGGCTATGCCTTTGCGATCTGGGGAGTGATTTACGGCTGGCTGATTCTCGGCATGGGCTGGGGGCTGCTCAGGGCACATCATGACGGGCAATGGCACGACATGCGCAAACCCTTGGCGGTATCGCTGCTGGTCGGCACGGTATGGCTGGCCGTGGCAGTGGCAAGCCCCGTCTGGGCCAGCCTATTGATCTGGGTGATGTTGTTGGCGGCGCTGGCTGCCTTGTTCCTTGCCCCCGTGAATGACCAGACCTGGGCGGCATGGCCCGTGGGCCTTTATGCCGGTTGGTTGTCTGCGGCATCCTGTGTGTCGCTGGGGCTGCTGACGGCGGGCTATGGTTTTTTGGACCAAAACACCGCTGCGATTATTTTTACAGGGCTTGCCATCATCATCGGTGGCTTTGTGCAAAGCGCGCTGGGGCGTGCCCCGACCTATGGCATCGCGGTGATCTGGGCGCTGGTCGCCATCGTGGTCGCGAATTTGGAGACGGCCCCAATGATTGCCTATATTGCCGGTGGCGGGGCACTGGTGATGCTTGTGCCCACGCTTAAGGCGTTTCGCGCGATGTGAGGCGGTATCGCTTTCTTTCAAAGAAAGCGGTCAGAAACTCTGAAAACGTCCAACCGCCTCAGTCGCGGCGGCGCCCGTCGGTGTGTTTGCGCAGCTTGCTTGGCGGAGCCTTTTTGCGGCCCTTATAGGGGTTCGCATCATTCTGCCCCCGCATCCACAGACGAATCGGTGTGCCCGGCATGTCGAAATCGACCCGCAGATTGTTGACCAGATACCGGCTGTAACTTTCCGGCACCTTGTCAGGATGGCTGCACATCACCACAAACCCCGGCGGACGCGTTTTCGCCTGCGTCATATAGCGCAGCTTGATGCGTTTACCCTGCGGCGCGGGGGGCGGATGTGCCTCCATCATGCCCGCGAGCCAGCGGTTCAGCTGCGCCGTGGTCACGCGCCGGTTCCATGTCTCATAGGCCCGCATGATCGCTTCGTGCAATCGGTCCAGCCCCCTGCCAGTCTTGGCGCTGACCGTGATCAGCGGCGCACCGCGCAGCTGTGGCAGCAGGCGTTCAAAGCTCTCCTTGAGCCCCTTCAACTTGGCCTGACGGTCCTCCTCGATGTCCCATTTGTTCACCGCGATGATCACCGCGCGGCCTTCACGCTCGGCCAGATCGGCGATGCGCAAATCCTGCTGTTCAAAGGGAATTTCCGCATCCAGCAAGACAACAACGACCTCGGCGAATTTCACTGCGCGCAGACCGTCGGAAACGCTGAGTTTCTCCAGCTTTTCCTGCACCTTGGCCTTTTTGCGCATACCCGCAGTATCAAAGATACGCATCGGCACGCCGTTCCATTCCTTGCGCAGGGAAATCGCGTCACGGGTGATCCCTGCCTCAGGGCCGGTCAACAGGCGATCTTCGCCCAGAATCTGGTTGATCAGCGTCGATTTGCCCGCGTTCGGGCGGCCCACAACCGCAACCTGCAGAGGTTTGGCATTGGTGGGCATTGGCACCGCATCGGGGTCGTCTTCGTCCTCTTCGCTAAGGTCCACATCGGTTTCCGGCGCGTCATCGGCTGCACGTTCAGCATGGGCATCGGCCAGCGGCACCAGCATGGCATAAAGATCGTTCAGCCCTTCACCATGTTCGGCTGACAGGCTGATCGGCTCACCCAGACCCAGTGAATAGGCCTCAAGTGCGCCGGCCTCGCCTGCTTTGCCTTCCGCCTTATTGGCGGCCAGAATCACATGGGCAGAGCGTTTGCGCAGGATGTCCGCGAACACCAGGTCGGACGGGGTGATGCCTACACGTGCATCGACCATGAAAAGACAAACATCGGCCATATCCACCGCGCGTTCCGTCAGACGGCGCATGCGGCCCTGAAGGCTGTCATCGGTGACTTCTTCCAGACCAGCGGTATCAATGACGGTAAAACGCAGATCGGCCAGCCGCGCGGCACCTTCGCGCAAATCGCGCGTCACACCGGGCTGGTCGTCGACCAGAGCAAGACGTTTGCCGACAAGGCGGTTGAACAATGTGGATTTGCCCACATTCGGGCGGCCCACGATGGCAAGGGTAAAGGACATTTCACAGCTCCATCGGCCCAAAATACATCGCGCAGGGCCGGATCAAGCTTGGCCTTTAGACCATTTCGCGATCAACGGAAAGCAAGCAATTGGCCTTTGCGCGAAACCACATATAGGGTGCCGCCCGCCACAACCGGCGCAGTGGTCGCTCCGCCGGGGATCTCGACGCTGCCAGCCAGCGCACCGTTCACCGGATCAAAGCTGCGCAGCATGCCATCATTTGACGCCACGATCACACGGCCTCCGGCCACAACCGGACCATGGTGGGTAAAGATTTCCGACTGGCGGTTTGGTCGCGATTTTACAAAATTAGGCAGGGGCACACCCCAGATCCGGCTGCCGTCAGAGGCATCAAGGCGCAGAAGCTCGTTCAGGTCAGAGATCACAAATACGCTGCCCCCGGCTGGCCAGACCGGACCAATGGCCCCATCCCGCGCGGTCCAGATCTTGTCGCCGCTGCCAAGGTTGAGCGCAGACAGGCGACCGGACTGGTTGCCCGCAAACAGCCGATTGCCAGAGATCACCGGTGCGGAGGTCACATCAGAGATTGACGACAAGGCGCGCCCGGGCCGTTTGCCCAGCACGGCAGAGGTCCAGCGCGACAGGCCACCTTGACGGAACACCGCCTGAATTTCACCGGAACCATACGAAAAAATTGCCAATTGGTCAGTCACCGCCGGTGCAGGGGTGCCCAAGACGTTGTTTGCGCTGCTGCTGCCGCTGGTCTGCCATTCGATCCGGCCATCGGTCTTGTTCACGGCCCACCCCGTGCCGTCGCCTGCCGTGAGATAGACCAGATCACCATAAACCGTGGGCGCGCCAGAACCGGAGGCATCAAGGTCCTGCGTCCAGCGGATGCCACCTGTGGCAACGTCCAGCGCCGCCAGAACCCCGTACCCGATAGAGACGTATAAGGTGTCACCCTGTACTGCCAGGCCACCGCCAGATCCCTGCCCCTGTTTGTCACTGGCAGGTGTCAGATCGCGGGTCCACAGCGTTGCACCGGAGGTTGAGGTCGCTGTCACCTGTGCGCCCGCGTCCAAGGTAAATACGCGGCCCGCGTCTACAACGGGATCTGCAGTAATGCGGTAGCGGCGGCTGTCACCGTCGCCAATGTCAGCCGACCATGCCAGCTGCGGTGCGCTGCGCAGTGCAGGGTGGGATACACGGTATTTCGCGGTGCCCGTTGCATGTGTCCAACTGGCGTTGTTCTGGGCTGCGCCAAGCGAGATCGGGCGGCTGGTGTTCTCTTGCTGGCCTCGGTCTACATCCGCAGCGACCAGCGTAGTGTTTTGCAACACTGCGCTGACGTCTTCGCGCGGCCCCGGCAGATAATCCTCGCGTTCGTTACAGGCACCAAGCAACAGGGTCGCCGCCAACACGGGCAGCCCCCAGAGTTTTGCCTTTCCCGATACCGTCCCGAACACCGTCGAATATGTCATGGCCCTGCTCACTTTATGCTTACTCGCTCTTTTACCCTTTTGGCCTTGGCCAATGCAGGGTCGTCGATTAGTTGCCTTGGATGACGTCGCCGCTGGGGGTCAAATCAGCTGAATTTGGCACCACAGGCTCGCCGCCCAAGGCCACAATTACCTGTAGGGCGCGTTGTTGCAAGTCTGAGCTCACCTCGGCATCATCGACAATAGCCTGATAGGCCGCGATGGCCGCTTGCACATCCCCGGTTTCAATCTCGATCAGCGCCAGTTGCTCTTCGGCCAGCAGGCGCAGCGGATTGCCCGGTTGCGCCATGCCTGCGAACATTTGGCGTCGTTCTTCAGCGGGCACATCCGCACCATTCAGGGTCATCGCCTTGAAGGCGGCAACCTGACGGTAGATTTCCGGCACCTCGCCATTCACGGCCAAGGCGTTCAGCGTATCCGCCGCCGCCTGAGCGTCACCCGCTTCAACCTGCGCAGAGGCGGTCATCATATCCAGCACCGCTGAAGACAGTGCAGTAGGAGCTTCGATTTCAGCCAATGCAGCCACACGATCAGATCGATTATCGACAGAAAGGGCGGCGAGCATCGCATCCCCCAGCCCTTCGGCCTGCGCACGGTTCTGCGCCTTGGTGTATTCGGAATAGGCCGCCCCGCCAACAATCGCGAGAATCGCCAGCACCGCGATCCAGCCATAGCGGCGCAGCAGACCGTAAAGGCGATCCCGGCGGACCTCTTCGTTTACCTCTTCAACAAAACCGTCTGTGTTGCTCATGAACGCGCCCCGTACCCCAGTGTTTGGCCCCTCTTATCCTGTGGCGGCGGGCAAGCCAAGTCCCGCCTGCATGCACCGCTTTGCCCAGCATTGCAGCAAAATTCCAATGGTCTGTGCTGGAAGTGCAAAAAATTTAATATCTAAACTAGTTAGTTCAGTTGTCTTGCATTACATAGCACCTAGCGACGTCGGGTAAGGTACCCGTCAGATGTGATACGAGGGTCCTACATGCGCTTTTTCTCAATCCTGGCCGCTGTGGCACTTACAGTCATTCTTGCGATGTCCATTCTGGCACGCCCCCAGCTTGCGGCGCTGTTCGGCGGCTCAGAGGCCGAAGCCGCCGTGGGCAAGATGCCTGCACCCGACGAAGAAAGCAGCACACCAGAGGCCGCCCCCGAGAAACGGGTCAAGGTTCTGGTGCGCAAGGTTCAGGGACAAGAAGTCGACAGCGCGGTCATCCTGCGCGGCGAAACCGAGGCCGCACGACAGGTTGATGTGCGCTCCGAGACCTCGGCGATTGTGACATCCGAGCCGTTGCGCAAAGGCACGCGTGTTGAGGCCGGGGACGCTATGTGTGTGCTGGATCCGGGCACCCGAGGGGCCGCCTTGGAAGAGGCCCGCGCCCGACTGTCCGAAGCACAATCGCGCCTGCCAGAGGCTGAAGCCCGCGTTGAAGAGGCCCGCGCCCGCCTGCAGGAGGCCGAGATCAACCAGAACGCCGCCTCCCGTCTGGGCAAGGACGGCTTTGCCTCCCAGACCCGTGTCGCCGGGGCGGATGCGGCTACGGCAACCGCCAAAGCAGGCGTCAGCAGCGCCACCTCTGGCCTGTCTGCTGCCCGCTCTGGCATCGAATCGGCCACTGCCGCCGTTGCAACCGCCGAGAAAGAGATCGAACGTCTGGTCATTTCCGCCCCCTTCAGCGGCCTGCTGG